>DVIZ01000039.1 GCA_018710905.1 Candidatus Scybalomonas excrementigallinarum
TAAAAGTGGTAGAATTAGAGTGAAACTTTAACATAATGATGCCTCCTTTTGTTTTTGGTGTATATAATTAGGATAGCACATTTTTGTTAAAGTTTCTTTTTTTATTTCAATTAACTAGCACAACGCGTGATGTATTAATAATTAGTATACTAAAATTATTTTTAAAGTACAAGTTCAGCGCTTACCAGTGGTGTGTTCTCTTGTAAAAATACGAGAATAATGGTAAAATAAAAATCAAACATTGATATTGTATGGTAATAAAAAGAGTTCACTTCTTAATAACAGATATAGGCAAGGAAAAGAATAGCCCATATTTATCGAATGATTGCCTGATAAAAGAGGAAAAAATTGTTCGTTATGTATGGTCTTTTTTCATGTTCAAGTAAGAAAATAGAAGAATTAGAAGAAAGAGGCGAGTCGTTGAAGAGTTTATTTATTGCAGAAAAACCAAGCGTTGCACAGGAGTTTGCAAAAGCGTTAAAGTTCAATACATCAAGAAAAGATGGGTATCTAGAATCGGAACATGCAATTGTTACATGGTGTGTAGGACATCTTGTAACGATGAGTTATCCAGAAGTTTATGATGAAGCATTGAAGAAATGGAGTTTTGATACGTTACCCTTTCTTCCAGAAACTTTTCGCTATGAAGTGATTCCAGCGGTGGCAAAGCAATTTCAAATCGTAAAAAATTTGCTGAATCGAGAAGACGTCGATAAGATTTATGTATGTACAGACTCAGGGCGAGAAGGAGAATATATTTATCGACTTGTGGATCAAATGGCAAATCCTGTTGGAAAAGAAAAAAGAAGGGTTTGGATTGACTCCCAGACAGAGGAAGAGATTCTAAGAGGAATTAAAGAGGCGAAATTATTATCCGAATATGATAATCTAGCAGCTTCTGCATATTTACGAGCAAAAGAAGATTATTTAATGGGAATTAATTTTTCAAGGGCGTTAACGTTAAAGTATGGATACGCCATTCGAAATTATTTAGGAAAAGATAGAAATGTAGTAATTGCTGTTGGTCGAGTTATGACTTGTGTTCTTGGTATGATTGTGCGAAGAGAGAGAGAAATTCGCACCTTTGTTAAGACGCCATTTTATCGGGTGTTAGCAAAGACGATGTATGAAGGTCAGATGTTAGAAGCGGAATGGAAAGCCGTAGAAGGAAGTAAATACTTTGGCTCACCTGTCCTTTATAAAGAGAACGGATTTAAGAAAAAAGAAGATGCCGAGCAGTTAATTGCCTTATTAAAACAAAATCCACCATTAGAAGGAATTGTTCATTCGGTGGAACGAAAGAAAGAAAAGAAAAATCCACCCCTTTTATATAACTTAGCAGAGTTACAAAATGAGTGTTCCAAATTATTTAAAATTAGTCCTGATGAGACGTTACAGATTGTTCAACAACTTTATGAAAAGAAATTAGTGACTTATCCAAGAACGGATGCGAGAGTGCTATCAACGGCGGTGAGTAAAGAAATTTATAAAAACATAAATGGTCTTATAAAATATGGCGTTTTATCCGAAAATGCTACAGAGATTATGCAAAAGAAATCTTATCAAAATCTTGCTAAGACAAGATATGTAAACGATAAATTAATTACCGATCACTATGCCATTATTCCAACAGGACAAGGGATATCGGCATTGAATAGCGTTTCTCAAAAGCACCAACAAGTATATGAAATTATTGCAAGAAGGTTTTTAAGCATTTTTTATCCACCAGCAGAATATCAAAAAGTGAGCATTGATTATGAAAGAGAAAAAGAGCATTTCTTTGTAACTTTTAAAGTATTATTAGAAGAAGGTTATTTAAAGGTAGCAAGACATTCTTTTGGTAGAAAAAAAGCGGACAATACAGGCGATAATGAGGAGCAAGCAACATCCTGTGATAAAGCATTATTAGAGGCATTAAAGACGTTAAAAAAAGGAAGCAAATTAAACATTGAAAAATTAGAGATAAAAGAAGGCGAAACATCTCCACCAAAGCGATATAATTCAGGTTCTTTAATTCTTGCAATGGAAAATGCAGGGCAGTTAATTGAAGATGAAGAACTGCGGGCACAAATTAAGGGAAGTGGAATTGGAACGAGTGCAACACGAGCGGAAATTATTAAAAAATTAGTGAATAACAGCTACATTTCTCTGAATAAAAAGACACAGATTATTACGCCAACCCAAATGGGAGAAATGATTTATGATGTTGTTCTTGTGTCCATGAAGGCTTTGTTAAATCCAGAGTTAACGGCCAGCTGGGAAAAAGGACTTTCTTATGTAGCAGAGGGAACGATTACAGAAGAAGAATATATGGAGAAGTTAAATGGATTTGTGGCAAGAAGAACCGATGCCGTAAAGCAAGTTAATTACCAATCTATGCTTCGAGGAATGTTTGAGCAATCCGCTGTTTTTTATAAACAAGAAAAGAAAGGGAAAACAGGGAAAGCTAAGGTAACGAAAGAGAAAGAATAATACAAAAGAAAATGGCTTTAGAAATGAAAGAGATTGTGATATGATAAAAGCATTATAAGCACAAATACAAAAAGAAATGATTTTACGAAAACTTTTATAAGAAAAAAATAAAGTCACAGGAAAATAATATAAAACGAACAAGAAAGAACCAATATCATAGCACAAAAAAGATAGAGTATAGAAAAAAGGAGTGTTACCATATGAAGGAATTAACAATTAAAGCGTTGTATCAAGATCTGAATCAAACGATGGCAAAAGAAACATTAGAGAGCAAAGAATATCCATGGGAGGTATTACCTCTGATTCACGATATGATTTTAGAAATTGGAAAGACATTAAGTGAAGAAGAGTATGATCATTTAGAGGGCGATATTTGGATTGCAAAAAGTGCTAAAGTTGCTAAGACAGCGTGCATTAATGGTCCTGCTATTATCGGAAAAAATGCAGAGGTGAGACACTGCGCCTTTATTCGTGGAAATGCCTTAGTTGGAGAAGGAGCAGTTGTTGGAAATTCTACAGAATTAAAAAATGTTATTTTATTCAACAAAGTACAAGTGCCACATTATAACTATGTAGGAGATTCTATTTTAGGATATGGTTCTCATATGGGAGCAGGGTCTATTACTTCTAATGTAAAATCAGACAAAACACTTGTAACAATCAAAGTGGGAGATTCTATCATTGAAACAGGAATTAAAAAAGTGGGGGCCATGTTAGGCGATCACGTAGAAGTCGGTTGTGGAAGTGTGTTAAATCCAGGAACTGTTATCGGAGCGGATACCAATATCTATCCACTTTCTATGACAAGAGGTTACATTCCAAAAAATAGTGTTTATAAAAACCAAGGTGAGATTGTCGAAAAGACAAAATAGGGGAGAAGGGCGATGCAGAAGAAAAGACAAGCACTTATTGCAGGAATTTTGTTAGCCACTTTGAGTATAGCGGTGACAGGGTGTAAAAAAGAGCCAACACAAGAGGAAGTAGAGAAGTCTGAATATTATACGGACTTATTAAGTCAGTATAATAAAGTCAAAAAACAAAATAAAAAGCTAGAAGCCGCACTGGAAGAAGCCACGGCAGAAAGTCCGGAAGATATCGAGGTAGAAGCGTTGCTTGATAAAGTAAGTCGAGATAGCTTAATTAAAGTGGAAGTGGCTTATGGAGATACGACAACTGGCAGTGTTTTTACAGAAAATAAAGGAGTTTTAGCATTTGCCAATGCTTTAGCAAGCAGTGCAGACGTCGTTGATATTTATACGCCAGATGATATTCGATTAAATTATGAGCAACGTTATACTTACACATTGTATGATGAGGATAACTCTGTTTTTGAGTTAGAAGTTTATGATGGAGATTATGTGATTTTTAAAGATCTGCCAGAGCGTGTTTTTTATGTCTATGAGGCAAGACGATTTGGAGATGCATTTTTAGAAAGAAGAGAATATTATCCAACTCTTTCAGCGAGAGCCAAGATGGCGGAAAGTTCCATTATCGTGCGAGGGGAGAAGGCGTATGATAGCAAAACGGCGTATCAAGTTGTAAGTTATATTAATTCCATGGAAAAAGAAACGATTAGTGGAAAAAATATAAAGGAATTAAAAACAAACTATCTATTTTATTATCATGGTGAAGTCTTAACGTTAGGGATTGGAAAAAAAGTAATTATGATCCAAGATTCCGAAAAAAAGACGTTTTATAAAACCGATGAAGAGACGGTGAAAGGGTTAAAAAATATTTTTTCAGGAAAGTCATAAGCCTCTTATCGAGACAAATTATGGTATATTATAGCAACTAAGATGAAAAAAACAAGTTAAGTTTCGTCAAAATATCCAATAAATTTTGTATTTTTTTACAAACAATAATTTAAAAAGAGTCGTTTTTAGGTCAAAAAGCTAGTTTGTGAAAAAAACGACGAAACCTATGGACGAAATGCAAATTTTGTGAGAAAATAAATGTGTTAATATTTATTTTGGACGGAAGGTTCCAAAAGATTCCCAAGGGACAATAGGTGGCTAGAAGCAATACTAGGAAACTGGTAAGCCATTTTGAGCAAGAACTCTTGGAGAATTTAAAGATTTAATAACCGAAAGGAGTTTCAACATGATTTATTCACATGAAGTAGAAAAAATGTGTACAGTTAAACAAGGTGTTGCTCACGGTGCAGCTCCTATCCCAGAAGAAGCAAAATGGGTACAGGCAAAAGAAGTTAAAGATATTTCTGGTTTAACACACGGTATTGGTTGGTGTGCACCACAACAGGGAGCTTGTAAATTAACTCTTAACGTAAAAGAAGGAATTATCCAAGAAGCATTAGTTGAAACAATTGGATGTTCTGGTATGACACACTCTGCTGCTATGGCATCAGAAATTTTACCAGGAAGAACAATTTTAGAAGCTCTTAACACAGACTTAGTTTGTGATGCTATCAATACAGCTATGAGAGAATTATTCTTACAGATCGTTTACGGAAGAACTCAGAGTGCTTTCTCTGAAGAAGGTCTTCCAATCGGTGCTGGTCTTGAAGACTTAGGAAAAGGATTAAGATCTCAGGTAGGTACAATGTACGGAACTCTTGCAAAGGGACCTCGTTACCTTGAAATGGCTGAAGGTTATGTAACAGGAATCGCTTTAGATGAAGAAGATCAGATCATCGGTTATCAGTATGTAAGCCTTGGAAAAATGACAGATTTCATCAAAAAAGGTGATGATCCTAATACAGCATACGAAAAAGCTAAAGGTCAGTATGGTAGAGTAGATGATGCAGTGAAAATCATCGACCCAAGAGAAGAATAATCAAGGAGGAAACGTACAATGCCATTATTTGAATCATATGAAAGAAGAATTGACAAAATCAATGCAGTATTAAACAGCTATGGTATCTCTTCTATCGAAGAAGCGAAAAAAATCACAGAAGATGCTGGTTTAGATGTATATGATCAGGTTAAAAAAATTCAGCCAATCTGTTTTGAAAATGCTTGCTGGGCATACATCGTAGGTGCAGCAATCGCTATCAAAAAAGATTGTAGAAAAGCAGCAGATGCTGCAGCAGCAATTGGTGAAGGTCTTCAGGCTTTCTGTATTCCAGGTTCTGTTGCTGACCAACGTAAAGTAGGTCTTGGACACGGTAACTTAGGTAAAATGTTATTAGAAGAAGATACAGATTGTTTCTGCTTCTTAGCTGGTCACGAATCTTTCGCAGCTGCAGAAGGTGCTATCGGTATCGCAGAAAAAGCGAACAAAGTTCGTCAAAAACCACTTCGTGTTATCTTAAATGGTCTTGGAAAAGATGCTGCTCAGATTATCGCAAGAATCAACGGATTCACATATGTTGAAACTCAGATGGATTACTACACAGGCGAAGTGAAAGAAGTATTCAGAAAAGCATACTCTAACGGAGCTCGTGCAAAAGTTAACTGCTACGGTGCAAATGACGTTCGTGAAGGTGTAGCTATCATGCACAAAGAAGGTGTAGATGTATCTATCACAGGTAACTCTACAAACCCAACAAGATTCCAACACCCAGTTGCTGGTACATACAAAAAAGAATGTATCGAAATGGGTAAAAAATACTTCTCTGTTGCATCTGGTGGTGGTACAGGACGTACACTTCACCCAGACAACATGGCAGCAGGTCCAGCTTCTTACGGTATGACAGATACATTAGGACGTATGCACTCTGATGCTCAGTTTGCTGGTTCTTCTTCTGTACCTGCTCACGTAGAAATGATGGGACTTATCGGTGCTGGAAACAACCCAATGGTTGGTATGACAGTAGCTGTTGCCGTTTCTATTGAAGAAGCAGCTAAAGAAGGTAAATTCTAAGAAAGCTAGGAAATAAGCAGATTTTAGAGTTTATTAAAAAGGATAAAATAGTATAAAAAAGTAGTCATTTGTAAACTACTTGTAAACTATTTGTAAACCTATATTTGTAAACCCAGTAGGAAAGTTCTTCTTACTGGGTTTTCTTTATGTTTCATATAAGGTTTTGGGTATCGGGGAGAAGTTTTCTTTCCCCTATTTTCTTGTACAAAAATAAAAACAAGAGAAAAAATCATTGCTATTTATTTTCCATGGTGGTATGATTACGAAAGAGTTAGGTAAGACTAACCAAATTATGGAAAAGCACATTCTAGTTAGAACAATAGCTATATTTAGGAATATAACTTATAAAACATTTAGATTTTTTAGAAAGGTGGTTTTATAATGGCACAATATGAAGCATGGGAAGGTTTTCAAGGAAGAAAGTGGAAAACAGAAGTTGATATGCGTGACTTCATTCAACATAATTATACACAATATAATGGGGACGAGGAATTTTTAGCTGGTCCAACAGAAGCAACCGATAAACTTTGGGGAGAATTACAAAAACTCCAAAAAGAAGAACGTGCAAAAGGTGGCGTTCTTGATATGGAAACAAAGGTTGTTTCTAAAATTACTGCTTATCCAGCTGCTTATATTAAAGAGGAAATGAAAGATTTAGAGCAAGTAGTAGGATTGCAGACAGATAAGCCTTTAAAAAGAGCCTTTATGCCTTTTGGTGGTATTCGAACAGCAGAACAAGCTTGTAACACTTATGGATATGAGGTAGATCCTGAACTTCATAAGATTTTTACAGAATATCATAAGACACATAACCAAGCAGTATTTGATGCTTATACACCAGAGATGTTAAAAGCAAGACATAATCACATTATTACAGGGCTTCCAGATACTTATGGTAGAGGTAGAATCGTAGGTGATTATAGAAGAATTGCTTTATATGGAATTGATTTCTTAATTGAAGAGAAACAAAAAGATTTATTAAATTGTGGCGATGGAACAATGTTTGACGAAGTCATTCGTCTTCGTGAAGAAATTGCAGAGCAGATTCGTGCATTAAAAGAGATGAAAGAACTTGGAAAGATCTATGGTTATGATATTTCTCTTCCAGCAAAAAATGCAAAAGAAGCGGTACAATGGTTATACTTTGGATATTTAGCAGCCATTAAAACACAAAATGGAGCGGCTATGAGTGTTGGTCGTGTTTCTACGTTCCTTGATATTTATATTGAAAGAGATTTAAAGAATGGAACATTAACAGAGGAACAAGCACAAGAATTGATCGATCATTTTGTTATGAAATGTCGTATGGTGAAATTTGGAAGAATTCCATCTTATAATCAGCTTTTCTCAGGAGATCCAGTTTGGGCTACATTAGAGGTAGCAGGTCTTGGTGTTGATGGTCGTCACATGGTTACAAAGACTGACTATCGTTTCCTTCACACATTAGAAAATATGGGACCTTCACCAGAACCAAACCTTACTGTGTTATATTCTTCTAATTTACCAGAAAATTTCAAAAAATATGCAGCAGTAATTTCTGTTCGTACAAGTTCCATTCAGTATGAAAATGATGATGTGATGCGTCCAGTTTGGGGTGACGATTATTCTATTTGTTGTTGTGTATCTGCAACACAGACAGGAAAAGAAATGCAGTTCTTTGGAGCTCGTGCAAACCTTGCAAAATGTCTTCTTTATTCTATGACTGGTGGACGTGATATGAAGACAAAAGAGCAAGTAGGACCAGAAATTGCTCCAATTACTTCTGAATATTTAGATTATGATGAAGTGATGCACAAGTTTGATATTATGATGGATTGGTTAGCTGGATTATATGTGAATACATTGAACTTAATCCACTATATGCATGATAAATATTACTACGAATCCGCATTGATGGCATTAATTGATACCGATGTAAGACGTACATTTGCAACTGGTATTGCTGGTTTTTCACATGTTGTTGATTCTTTAAGTGCTATTAAATATGCAAAAGTAAAGCCAATTCGTGATGAAGATGGAATGATTATGGACTTTGAGACAACAGGAACATTCCCGAAATATGGAAATGATGATGACAGAGCAGATGACATTGCTGTTTGGTTATTAAAGACATTCCTTGAAAAGATTAAGAAAAGACACACTTATAGAAATTCAGAACCAACAACATCCATTCTTACGATCACATCCAATGTTGTATATGGAAAAGCAACTGGAAATATGCCAGATGGAAGAAGAGCCGGAGCTCCATTGGCACCAGGAGCAAATCCAAGTTATGGTGCAGAGGAAAATGGTTTATTAGCATCCTTAAACTCTGTAGCAAAACTTCCATATGAATATGCATTAGATGGAATCTCAAATACACAGACAATTAGCCCAAGTGCTCTTGGACATGATGAAAATGAGCAGAAAGAAAATCTTGTTCAGATTATGGATGGATACTTTGATCAAGGAGCTCACCACTTAAATGTCAATGTATTTGGTGTGGAAAAATTAATTGATGCTATGGAACATCCAGAAAAAGAAGAATATGCGAACTTTACAATTCGTGTATCAGGATATGCAGTTAAATTTATTGATTTAACAAAGGAACAACAGTTAGACGTTATTTCTAGAACTTGCCACAATAGGATGTAAAGCCATGAAAGGGTATGTACATTCTTTAGAAAGTTTTGGTTCGGTGGATGGCCCAGGAGTACGATATGTCATTTTTATGCAAGGTTGCCATATGAGATGTCAGTTTTGTCATAATCCTGACACATGGAAGATGGCAGAAGGACAAGAATATACAGCCGATGAGCTTTTAGAAAAAGCACTTAGATATAAAAGTTATTGGGGAGAAAAAGGTGGAATTACCGTTAGTGGTGGAGAACCTTTACTCCAAATTGACTTTCTAATTGAATTTTTTAAGAAAGCAAAAGCAAAGAATGTGCATACAGTACTTGATACAGCTGGAAATCCATTTACAAGGGAAGAACCGTTTTTTGGAAAATTTCAGGAATTAATGGAAGTAACCGATCTGATTCTTTTGGATATCAAAGAAATGGAGCAAGAAAAACATAGAGTCCTTACAGGAGTTAAAAATGAAAATATTCTTGCTATGGCAAAGTATTTATCAGAGATAGGAAAACCCGTTTGGATTCGACATGTACTCGTTCCAGAGCGTAGTGATTATGATGAAGATCTAAAATCTCTTGCTGCTTTTTTAAAAACACTTACTAATGTAGAGCGTGTAGAAGTTCTTCCTTATCATACAATGGGAACGTTTAAATGGGAACAGTTAGGGATTCCTTATTCGTTAGAAGGTATTTTGCCACCATCCAAGGAACGGATAGAAAATGCTTGTAAGATTCTAGAAGTAGAAAGTTATAAGAAAGAATCTTAATCGTGAAAGTTCATTTTTGTTAATTTGATAATTAGTAGAATTTGTACTTTTAAAAACGGTGTTAAAAAAATAAATAAGAGACTATGTTTTTATATTAGGAGCTCAAGTAAAAGGCCGACTTGAGCTCCTATTTTTATTTCATAGGAAACACATTGTTACATTAACTTGTAAAAGTACTATTTCCTATGAAATAAAAAAGCACTACGTGCGAACGATGTGCAGCTCGCAATGGGAAAAATTTTACTTCGTAAACTGCGACCGCGCAGCAAAGTGTACGTGCTAGAAGTTATCGAAAGTCGCGAGGAGTGTTGGGCGCACACTTGGTTTTGTGATAGGATATGATAATATAGATAAAAAATAATTCTTGACAAGACGAATATACCGTGTTATACTATAAAAAGTATTTTAAATGTTTAATTGGTTCACATGTATTGTAAATCATTTTCACTGAATGAATTACAATGGATGTGTTTTTTTTATATGTTTCTTTGAGTTACGCCAAGGCAACAAGCGATGTGAGGATAGCAATATTTTTATATAACCATTGTTTGCCAATGTAAGAAACTCGAATCGAGTATTTTTCATAGTTTTCATGTAAGGAACCTCAGCGTTTAAAGTAAAATAATATAATTGGAGGTATCTTTCATGAATAAAGGTACAGTAAAATGGTTTAACAAAGAAAAAGGATTTGGATTTATTACAAATGAAAGCAATGGAGAAGATGTATTCGT
>DVIZ01000040.1 GCA_018710905.1 Candidatus Scybalomonas excrementigallinarum
ATGCTCTAACCAACTGAGCTAAGGGTCCATAATGCACACCCGTAGGCTCGAACTCGGTTACTTTTACAAGCGTTTTACCATGTTAAACTAATGTGCATCCAGCTTATACTATTTACTTCGCAACTACAACTATACCCACTAACATATTACTACTTATGATCGGACATGTAAAGGACATAATTTGGACATCATTTGGACACCTACATAATATGATCAACTCCAAACAAAAAAACGCCCATCTTATTAAGCATTTCCCTGTTCCAACGTCTTAATGTTCTATCTGAAGCATGATACTTTTTCATCAACTCTTCTTGCTTTTTCTCATTCAGATAGAAATCCTTAAATGCAGCATACTTCTGCTGCTCTCCCAGACGCTTCTGCTCTTTCTCTAAACATTCAAGCGCCCAATCTACGTGAGCTATCATTACCATACTTCGCATTTTGCTTTGTCGTATGCTTTTAATGAATATAGCTCCCTCATCTAATTCTTCTACTTCTTCACTCTTAATTTGTTCAGATTCACTTATCCCAAACTTAACCTGGTCAGTGATTTTATTGTAATTTTTCATCAACAGCTCTGTATTCATATATATTCTTTTTTTATACTCTTTTTTCTCCTCTTTTTTAAATTCTGCTAAAGCCTTTTTAGCTGTCACCTTTGCTAATTCTTCTACATTTTCTCTTCTCATATTCTCCTCCTTTAACGAGAAATAGCAGATAAGCCTATTTAGCCTATCTGCACCTAATTTTTATTTATAATTATTTTTCTAATCCCTTTAACACTTCTTCTATACTCTTCCCTACATTTAGTTCTTGTACAACATCCGAGAAAGAAATAGCTTTATATTTTTTTATAGGATAGTGCTGATATAAAGCATTATTTGCACGTCTTCCATATGTATCCCAATACTTATTAGCTAACTCTTTATCCATATCTCTTGTTTTTGAACGATTTGTTAAAGTAGTTTTTGAACCATCTGAGTAATTAAATGTTATTTTCCACATAATTCTATTCTCCCATTTCTCTTTATAACTTCTATTAAATTCTAAAATCTCTCTTCCGCTTCTATTGTAGACATAACCTTTTGTGCTAACAATACATATAGTCTTGTTCATCTTTAACCACCTCAAACTCTACCCCTTTCTGGCATCTATATTCTAAGAAAGTTCTATAGACATCTTCTGTCATTTTCCCTTCAAACACTACTCTCTCTCCATTAAAGAGGAGTGTTGATCTAGGAACACTATACAAAATCCGAGCTATTTTATCTTTTTTTCCTATTTGCAGAATTTTCATAACTCCCATTTTAATATCAAGACTTCTTATTTGAAAAAACTCTGCTGAATTTGAACATATATATTCAAATCCCATCTCTTCCAATTTATTTAATAACTCATATTTTTTCATTACTTTCTCCTTCTAGTCCTTTCTTTTTGAGTTTCAGTATTAAATACTGGAACATCTAAAATTTTTTCTAATGTTTTTAATAATGGTATACTTTCTGGATTTTCATTTTCTATTGCACTAGCGTATGTTCTTAATGCTAATACAACTAATGCAGCATCTGCTACTGGATATGGATTTATGGCTTTAATTATTTTATTTGTATAATAATTACACCCATCCACTACTGTTTGCATTGCAAGCGCCGTCTTCCCTTCTTCAATCTGTCTATTTCCTTTATTCACATAACTTTCTTTTTTCATTTTTACCTCCATTTGCCTTCCAACTCCCGTATTATTGTCAAATACCTTATTTAATAATTAAGGTAGGAAATGGAAATGGCAATCCCAAATCATATTCCCATGTTCTTCCATTCGAGTATTTTATATATATGTGTTCTTCTTCATCTTCCCAGTACTCCTCTATTTCACCTTCTTCCCAATTATCAACATACTCTTTATGTTTTTTCATTACTAAAAAGGCTTTATGTCTTAATTCATTTTCTTTATCATATCTTGACATTTCTTTTTCCTTTCCACCCAAACTTTTCTCTCTTCTTTTATCTAAATACCAATCTTAATCTTACTCTAATATCTTCTAAACCTTCTTCATGCTCTGCTCAACCTGTCTAGTTCTTTCTTTCTACGACAACAATTGTGTCATTATGCCATCCACCATGTGGTATAAGCAAAATTTCCACAATTTCAAATCCATATTTTTTTCCTATTCCACCGCTATTCCAACTACAAGTTATAACATGTCCACCTTTTCTTACAATTCTACCAATTTCTCTCTTTTGATTAGACCAATAACTAGACTGTGTAGTTTGCATATTTACAGTCATATCAAGTTGCTTATAACATTCAGCAACTTGTCTAGGCGAATAAGGTGGATCATACAAAACTGTATCTACTGATGCATTTTCAAACATCTTTAAGAATTGTAATGCATCGAGATGATAATCAGTGTTATATTTTTTATTAAGATCGTTTGTAATAGTTGCCATTTTACTCTCGTTGGCAAAAGGATCTATTGATACTCCCATTAGATATTTTACAACTAAATTATATATAGGTTTTATTTTAAACGTTTGACTATTAGGCATACTCCAAATTCTATTTATTTCCATTCCGTCAACCTCTTTTTCACTTAACTTAATCTTGAATAATACTGTAAATCAATAAATCCATTCTTTTCCTCCAAATTGCAGTTTAACTTATTATTAACTTATTATCATAATCATTATTTTCTATTAATCCCTTTATGCTTACTGTACCATTTTCTAATTGGTAACTCCCTAATACATAGATTTTATTATCATTAGTAAATGCTGAAACAACAATCGTTGGACATTCTCCTTTTAATTCAAAAGCCAATCTAATATCTTTAATATCTGATTTATTTATATTCATTGATTTCCTCCGCTAACTAATTAATTTTGCAGTTTTAGTCATTAATTTTATCAATCACACTCAACGTCATCGATCTGAAATATTTCACCACAAGCATCACACTTTACTTTTTCATGTAACCAATCTCCCCAATATGAAGCTGACATCATATTTTCAAAATCATCATAATCAATTTTTACTCCCACTCCACAGTATGGACAATCATATTCAACAAATGCAGGCATTTGAATGACTTGTATCTGTACTTTTTTCAAGTTACTATTTAATAATGGTTTTATATCTTCCCAAGCGACATTCATTTTTATAAGTGTATGCGTATATTTATCATACGCTGTTTTATAATCGCAATTCATCATAGATGCCATATGTTTTACTGTATCAACAACCTTTTTTTTGCTTATTTCAAACGGATTTTCCATAGTTTTCTCCTTGTTCTTACTTTCATCTAAATATTAATAAGTTGACATTCCTTTATACTTGATATCGATACCGATACTTCTCCAGTTGAAACAGTAGGATCTAAGCATATAGCGTCATAACCCTCAAATCCAACAATTACTCCTTCAATAACATTTCCATTTGTGTATGTTATTCTTACCTCGTCCCAAAGGTCGAATCTACTCCTTGCTATTCCTTCCCCAACATATAAACTTTTCTCTATTGTTGCATTCACTTTCATTCCTCCAATCTTTCTAGGTGACAAAATTTCTAAATTTCTGCAAAACAGGCTCATGCTTAAACATAACCTAAGCTTACACTTCTTTTGGTTGAGCGCATGGTTCAAATTCAACTACCCAAACATAAGGATTGGCATTCCATCCATATGTTTTAAGATCAGATTCTTTTATAGTTGAATCCCATATTTCTGCAAATCTTTCTATTGATGAGCGTGCCATTTTCTCTTGAATCCCTATATTTTTACCCTTTTTCAAATTAGCACCTTCTGCCTTTGCATCTTCTTCTGAAATATCATTTAATTTTTCAAATCTAACATTCATGACTCTTAACCAAATTCGTGCAGCCTTTTTCGGCATATGTAAAGACGGTTTCCATCTTATAGCACTTTCTATACCATCTTTTGCGAAATCAGCTCTGTACAAATATCCATTTTTATTTTCTCTATATGCTTCTCTAACATATAGAATATCTCCTTTATGATACGGTGCGTTTTTTGTAACTGCATTTCTCGCATAAATTCCATTAGAGAAAATAAATGCCTGCCCAAAAGTTTCTGGCTGCGGTTTTATACATCTTCTTGTAACTTTTTTCCCATTCTCTATCGCTAACACCATTTCTGTATTAAATAAAATTGGTAATACTTTCATTTCTACCTCCAATATCTGATCTAAATATTAATTTTAGTTAGCTTTTTTCTCTTCTCCGTATTCAATAATTTCTTTTATATGCTTCTATAATATTTTTAGAAAATAATAAAGTACCATCACATTCTTTTAACACATCAGAATAACTTAAAATTTCACCATCAATTAATCGTTCAACTACTCTTTCAGCAGTCCCTCTATAGGTATGCTCATAAAATGGTTCTATCATATATTTCTTTTTATATTCATTAAAATCAGAAAATTGTTTTTCCATATGCAATCCACCTTTTTATTTCTCCAATCTTTCTAGTTGACAAAATTACTAAAATTCTGAAAAATAGGCTCATCATTAAACATAACCTAAACTAATTCACTCCTTTTAACACCTTTTCCAATTCTTCTTCCATTTCTCTTTTTGCGATAGCACAAATATCAGCATCTATACACATTAAGCAAGTACCATCACATTCTTCTTCGGTAACTCTTTTTCCTATGATTCTAAATCTATCTTTAAACTTTTTATGATAATGTTGTTTTAATTTTTCAATCTGTTCTTTTTTATTCATCTAAATACACCCTGTAAAATTTAATACCTGTTCTTCTCCCAGAGCGCCCGTTCGAAATCATAGCGGATAAAGAGTTTTTCTTCACTCCTGTTATCCGGCTCATTTCTTCAACCGTATCAGCAACTGCAAGAGGAAGCTCCAGTTCATCTGGAGTTACTGCGAGTATTATTTTTTTGTTTAATGTTCCTGCTGGGATTAATTTCTTTCATAACCTTTTCCCACTCCCTACTAAATTCCTTATCCGTCATACCTGCTAACTTTTCTGCATATGTCTTTTTTCTTCTCATTTTTTCACCTCTTACTTATATTTTTTTAATATTAATCGCAGGTGAAGGAATCGAACCTTCTTTGGCGTTTATGGTTAGAATAATTTTATACAATAAAAACTTTTTATTTTGGGAGGATAATTTTATAAAGCCAATAACCCTTTAACCTGCGTTAATGCTTTGTATAAACCAAAGCATTTTTTTATTTTTCCTATTCTTTTCTTCTCATCAGATCAATAATATGTTTTCTATATGCCTCTACTTTTTCAGTACCAAACTGCTGCTCTAATTTTTCTATGGTACCGCTCATAAATAAAAATAAATAATCATCTTGATATGAAGTAACATTTTTATGTACTTCAAAGATATCTTTAAATTCTTCCTTTACATTTTCATTGAAATATTCCATCATTCCTTTTCGTCCCTTCTTTCTATTCAAAAGGTCACCACTAAACTCATAGTATTTATATCTACTATTCTGTTTATATGGTTGTGTCTCCTTTAGAATACTTGCTAATACAGGATTATTTTTTAATTCTTTAATACCATCTTTTTCCCTTCTTCCATGTCTTTTTGCTCTTCTTTATTAGCCCGTGCATCTTTCTCCAATTATTTACTTCAAATTTGTTTATTTTGATTTGTTTATGTTTAGCCTTTGGCTTTTTTCTTTTCTTCTTCTTTTTCTTTCCATTGGATACCTGTTTAGTTTGTTTTTTAGGCATATAAACAGGAGATGTATCTAGAGAAGGATGTAACTCTTTTTTTATAGTATGAAGTGAATTAACCGAACGAACTTGCCACATGATATTGATTAAAAAAATTAAAATTGCAACTAATAATATTAATCCCACTTTTCTTCTCCTTCTTGGAAAGCTTCCCTTATTTTTTGTTCAATAAGTTCTGCTTTCTTTTCTCCTATACCTTTTACTCCCATAACAATTTCTTTTATTCTATTTACATCTATACCAGGAACTGAATCCCTTCCTTCCTGATATAGATTTTCTAAAAATGACTGCATTTCCTGCCGATCCATCTGTTTTATTTTTTTATATAACTCTCTTGTTAAAATCTTTTTCATATTTTTCCTTTCTGCCCCTAGAAAAAATCTAGGGGTAATACCATGACTTTATTTGTGATATACGAACTCTTTTTCAGAGAGAGGTACCTTGCTTAATGTTGTCCAAAAACAGACAACCTCCATTAAATGGAACTTTATATGTATCTAAATCTGTTATTTTAAGATGTTTTCTTCCA
>DVIZ01000041.1 GCA_018710905.1 Candidatus Scybalomonas excrementigallinarum
AGAATTATTCGGTGGTGTATTACGAGCAAATGGTAAGGTAATCGCTTTTACTATTGGAGAAAAAGTGACAGATGATACTCTCGTTGTTCATATTGAAAAAGCATATGCGAATATTCAGGGCGCCTATCCGATGATCAATCAACAGTTTGTTAGTGATTTTGGAAAAGATTTTCTCTATATTAATCGAGAAGAAGATACAGGAAGTGAAGGGCTTCGTAAAGCAAAATTATCTTATCGTCCAGAATTTTTAGTGGAAAAAGGAGATATTACTTTGCGTTAAATCGAAAAGGCGGTGTAGCAATGAAAAAACAAAAGAGAATTGCGTTAATTAACGATGTGACAGGATTTGGAAGGTGTTCGACAGCAGTACAGCTTCCGATTATTTCAGCCATGGGGGTACAGTGTTGTGTTCTTCCTACAGCCATTCTCTCTGCGCATACCGGATATCCAACCTATTATTTCTATGATTATACAAGCCATATGAAAGAGTATATGGATAATTGGAAAGAATTAGGGGTATCCTTTGATGGAATCACAACAGGATTTTTAGGTTCAGAACAGCAGATAGAGTTGGTACTTTCTTTTTTGGAACAGTTTCAACGAGAAGATACAAAAGTGATTGTAGATCCGGTTATGGGAGATGATGGTGTTTTGTATGCCACTTACACAGAGAAAATGTGTACGGAGATGAAACATTTGGTTCATCATGCAGATGTTGTGACGCCGAATCTTACAGAAGCTTGTCGACTTTTAGAAATAGAGTATCCAAGCGTATTACCAACGGAAGAAAAATTAAAAAAAATTGCAGGAGGGCTTTGTGACTTAGGGGCGAAAAAAGTAGTTATAACAGGATTGCAGTTTCATGATAACGTGGTAAACTATTACTATGAACGAAATGGAAAAGAAGGACTCATTGGGAATAAGAAAGTAGTAGAAAGCCGTCCGGGAACGGGAGATGTATTTAGTGCGATTATTACAGGAGCTGAAATGAAAGGGATTCCAATTGAGCGTTCTGTCTCCCTATCAGCAGATTTTATAAGAAAAGCTCTCGTTTATACGATGGAGTGTAATACGCCAAAAAATGATGGGCTTTGTTTTGAATCCGTTCTTTGGGAATTAATTGAAGCCATTCATCGGGAGAAATTATAGTCTTTAAGCTCAGCTACATTTTGAAAAAACTGTGGAATATGAGATGAAGAAATAAATTAGAAAAAGGAAAGGAAGGATAGAAAAGACATGAATGAAGTTTTAAAAAGAGATCAGATGGAAGAAAAGTATACATGGAAAATGGAGGATATGTATGCGACAAATGAAGATTGGGAAAGGGATTATGAGTCTTCTTTTAAAGAAATGGATGAATTAGCAAATTATCAAGGAAAGCTTTCTGCTTCTCCAGAAACATTAGCAGAGTTTCTAAATAAATATGCCAAGTTAGCAGAAAAAGTGGAAAAGATTTCTGTCTATGCAAATCAAAGATATCACCAAGATACTGGAAACAGTTTTTATCAAGATTTTGCAGACCGTGCTTCTAATGTAGAAAATCGTTTTGAAAGCAAAATTTCTTTTATGACACCAGAATTACTTGCGATTGAAGAAGAAACATTAAAAGAATGGGCTAAAAAAGATTGTCTTACTTTTTATAAAAAATTTTTAGAAGAAGTGACAAGACAAAGAGCCCATGTGCTTTCCGAAGAATTAGAACAACTTCTTGCAGAGACAAGCGATATGGGAGGAGCACCTGCTGATATTTTCTCTATGTTTGATAATGCAGATATTCGTTTTGAAGATGTAGTGGATGGAGAAGGAAATAAACTTCCGTTGACACATGGACGTCTTCTCTCTTATCTTTCTAGCAGTGATCGAACACTTCGTAAAAATGCCTTTGTTAGCACCTATAACGCTTATTATGCTCACAAAAATACATTGGCTTCTATTTTTAAAGCAAATCTTAAAAAAGAATGGTTTTATGCAAAAGCAAGAAAATATGAAAGTTCTATGGCAATGAACTTAGATAATAATAATGTACCTGTTTTGGTGTATGATAATTTATTAGCGTCTGTTCATGATCATTTACCATTACTCCATCGTTATATGAAAATTCGCAAAGAGAGATTAGGGGTAGACGAACTTCATATGTATGATATTTATACTTCTATGATTGAAGATATGGATAAAGAGATCAGCTATGAAGAGGCGAAAGAGATGGTATATGAGGCATTAGCTCCCCTTGGAGAAGAATATCGTTCTCATTTAAAAGAAGCATTTGAAAATCGTTGGATTGATGTATTTGAAAACAAAGGAAAACGTTCTGGTGCTTATTCTTGGGGATCTTATGGAATTCACCCATATGTGCTTTTAAATCATGAGCCAAATTTGAAATCTGCTTTTACATTAGCTCATGAAATGGGACATGCTATGCATTCTTATTACTCTGATAAGGCACAGCCATTTTTATATGCGGGATATAAAATTTTCGTAGCAGAAGTGGCATCCACTTGTAATGAAGCTATTTTAATGGATTATTTATTAAAGAAGGCGGATTCCAAAGAAGAAAAAGATTATCTAGTGAATTATTTTATGGAAAAATTTAGAACTACTTTATATCGTCAGGCATTATTCGCTGAGTTCGAAAAAATTACTCATGAGATGGTTCAAAAAGGACAATCTTTAACAGCAGAAAGTTTATGTAAGATTTATCATGATCTCAATGTAAAATACTATGGAGAGGACGTAGTTGTTGACTCTGATATCGATATGGAATGGGCCAGAATTCCTCATTTTTATACACCATTTTATGTATATCAATATTCAACAGGTTATTCCGCAGCCATTGCAATTAGTAGAAAAATTTTATCCGGCGATGAAAAAGCAAAAGAAGGATACTTTAAATTTTTACAAGGTGGTTGTTCCATGGATCCAATCAGCCTTTTAAAATTATGTGGTGTGGATATGTCTACAAGAGAACCTATCGATAGTGCATTAAAACTATTTGAAGAATTATTAGATCAGTTTGAGGACAAATAAATTCAATAATAAAGAGCCTAAAATATGGTAGGAGAATTATAAAAAATTACAAAAAATTCGTTCTTTCAAAAAAAGTTGAATGGATTCCCTTGCATTGAAAAAAATTATACTATATAATCAAATCACTATAGGAGAATAATTTGAAATGCATTCATTTGTAGAGAAGGACTCTATAAATAATAAAAAAGTATAGATTAAAGAAGGATAAGAGCAATGAAAGAACATTTAGAATTTGAAGACAAGAAGACAGAAGACAAGGTGCTAGATGCCGCTCTTAGAATTGTAAAAGAAAAGACAATTAGCGGTACGAGAATGCACTTAATTGCAGAAGAAGCGAATATGGTTCAGTCAAATGTCCATTATTATTTTAAGACAAAAAATGATTTGATGATCGCTCTTCAGAAGAAAGTATTACGTCGTTGTATCGAACTGCGTAAAAAATTAAGTTTGAGTTGTGGAGATTCATTAGAGAGCCAGCTTGATACTTTTTTCAAACAAAAACTTGATTTTATTTTAGAAGAAAAAGAATATGACTTTGCAGAAATTGATTTTTGGATTCAAGGTAGAATTAATGAACCAATGCGTAAAGAATTTTGTAAATCTTTTGAAGGTTGGAGAGAGGAAATCGGTGTATTATTGGATAAATATGCCCCAGATCTTTCAAAAGAAAAACGTCAATATATTCCATTTATGCTAGTTTCTATGTTAGAAGGTGGTTCTTTACAATATTTAATTGATGAAGGAAATTTTGATATTCATGCTTACTTTGACTTCTGTAAACAACAGGTGTTAAAAGCGGTTCATGAAGGATAAGAACAAAAAACTAGGCGTTATTTTATTAGGAGCTGGCAATAGTCGACGGTTTGGTGGTAGGAAGCAATTTTTTAAAATCAATGGAGAAATGATGTATCTTTCCATGATGAAAAAATTAGCAACGATTCCAAATACAGAGAAAATATTGGTAACACAGTTTGAAGAAATGAAGGAAGAGGCAAAACAGTATGGCTTTATACCAGTGATGAATGAAGAGCCAGAGCGAGGAATTTCAAGTTCGATTAGGCTTGGAATTCAGGCTCTTTATGAAAAAGAACAACAGTTTTCCGGTATTTTATTTGCCGTCTGCGATCAGCCTTATCTATCATTGGAATCGTTAGAACGCTTAGTGAATGGTTACTTGAACGAAAAACAAAAAATCGCTTGTCTTTCTTATGAAAAAGAGATGGGAAATCCTGTTATTTTTCATCCGGATTATAAAAAAGAATTACTTGATCTTACAGGAGATGTAGGAGGAAAGAAAGTAGTAAAGCGGCATATAGAAGAAGTATTTTTCGTTGAAGTAAAACAAAAAAGAGAGCTTTTTGACATTGATGAAAAGCAAGATGTAGAAAAAGGAAACGAGATCTTTTAAGAAGAGCTGTTGCAAAGCATAAAATTATGTAGATGCAACAGCTTTTTTATGTTGTTATAGGAAAGGAAGAAAAGGTCAACTACCCATCATCTAAAGGTAATGGGCTTGTAACTGCCTAGTCGTAGTAACGGATTACTCCTCCGACCTTTTACCCCGATAAATATCACTACTTAAAGTGGCGTTACATCATAGGGTGGCTGACAACACCCTTTACAAGCAAGATATACTCACTTGTAACTGTATCAGGTACTAACCTTCCCATGCAATACAGTTTGTTCTATACGATTAAGATTTTACACAATACACGATTTTGTATTGCAACCTCATATCTTGTCAAAGAACTAAGAGTGCCTTTAGAGTGATGACTCCCAACGGTTTTCTCTATATTTATAGAATAACAAAAAATACCATTTTAGGCAATAATTTATAAGGCTCCTCCCACCGCCAAAAGGCAGTGGGAGGAAGATACGAAAAACGAAAGGAGATTTTGTTTATGAAACTCATATCATGGAATGTCAACGGGCTACGTGCCTGTGTAACAAAAGGATTTTTAGATTATTTTAAAGAAGTGGATGCGGATATTTTCTGTATTCAAGAAAGTAAATTGCAAGAAGGACAAATCGCTCTAGAATTAGAAGGATATTATCAATATTGGAACTATGCCGAAAAGAAAGGGTATTCAGGAACTGCTATTTTTACAAAACAAGAGCCATTATCTGTAAAACTTGGCATTGGAATTGAAGAACATGATCACGAAGGTCGTGTTATTACATTGGAATTTGACTCTTTTTATATGGTAACGGTTTATACGCCAAATTCTCAAAATGAGTTAAAACGCCTTTCTTATCGCATGGAATGGGAAAGAGATTTTCGCAATTATTTAGTAGAGCTTGATAAGAAAAAGCCTGTAATCGTATGTGGTGATATGAATGTAGCTCATCAGGAGATCGATTTAAAAAATCCGAAGACAAATAGAAAAAATGCAGGATTTACGGATGAAGAAAGAGAACAGTTTACAAAACTGTTAGAAGCGGGGTTTACGGATACGTTCCGTTACTTCTATCCAACAGAGGAAGGAAAATATAGTTGGTGGTCTTATCGCTTTAAAGCGAGAGAGAAAAATGCTGGTTGGCGTATTGACTATTTTTGTGTATCCAATCGCTTACAAGAACAGCTAAAAGGTGCAGAAATCCATACAGAGATTTTTGGATCCGATCATTGCCCTGTGGCGTTAGAGATTGCTCTATAAAAAAGCACGGGAAAAAAGAAATAAAGGGAGCATATAGATGAATATTTTAACATTAGAAAAAGTATCAAAAGGGTTTGGAGATAAAACACTGTTTGAAGAAGTGACCTTTGGGATTCATGAAGGGGATAAAATTGGTATTATTGGTATCAATGGAACTGGAAAGTCCACTTTGTTGAAAATTATTGCTGGTGTAGAAGAACCGGATGAAGGCAATGTAATTAAAGGGAATGGAGTTCACATTGGATATCTATCTCAAAATCCAAGTTTTAAGGAAGGAATCACCGTGCTTGACTACGTAGCAGGAGATAGTAAGCAGCGGATGGAAGATTTAACAAGAGAGAGTACCGCTAAGACGATTCTTACAAAATTGGGAATTTTTGATTTTGAACAGAGTGTGGATGTGTTATCTGGTGGGCAAAAAAAGAGAATTGCCCTCGCGAAAATTCTCGTGGATAAAGCGGAGATTCTTGTGCTTGATGAGCCAACTAACCATATCGATAATGAAATGGCGGATTGGTTAGAACAATATTTAAATCAATATAAAGGTGTATTAGTTATGGTAACTCATGATCGCTATTTCCTTGATCGAGTTACAAATAAAATTGTAGAAATCGATAATAAAACACTGTATTCTTATGAAGAAAATTATAGTGGATTTTTAAAACTAAAAGCGGAACGAGAAGAAATGGAACAGGCTTCTTATCGGAAGACCCAAAGCATTTTAAAAACGGAATTAGCATGGATGATGCGAGGAGCAAGAGCTCGTTCTACAAAACAAAAAGCGAGAATTGAGCGTTTTGAAGAACTAAAACAAGTAGAACGTCCAAAAGAAGACGGAAAGGTACAGCTTGATTCTGTCGGGACAAGACTTGGAAAGAAGACGATCGAATTAAAAGATATTTGCAAACGCTATGGAGAAAAGACATTAATCGACCATTATAGCTATATTGTCCTTCGTGATGAAAGAATTGGTATTATTGGTCCAAATGGCTGTGGAAAATCCACATTGATTAAAATTATCAATGGAATTGTAGCGCCAGATTCAGGAAGCGTAGAAATTGGAGATACGATTAAAATCGGCTATTTTGCTCAGGAAAACCAATATATGGAAGAAGGTCAAAGAGTGATCGATTATATTCGAAATGTAGCAGAATATATTGAAACATCAAAAGGGACGGCCTCCGCATCTCAAATGTTAGAACGGTTTTTATTTCCTCCTGCTATGCAATACACTCCTGTGGAAAAACTTTCTGGAGGAGAAAAAAGACGTCTTTATTTATTGCGCGTATTGATGGAAGCACCAAATGTATTAATTCTCGATGAACCGACCAATGACTTGGATATTGCAACACTTACGATTTTAGAAGATTATTTGGATAGTTTTTCAGGGATTGTTATTACTGTATCCCATGATCGTTACTTCCTTGATCGGGTAGTAAACCGTATTTTTTCTTTTGAAGGAAATGGGATAATCCGTCAGTATGAAGGGGGATTTTCTGATTATTTACAAAAGAAAAAAGCCAATGAACGGGAAGCTCTTTCTTTTAAAAAGGAAGAAAAGAGCGTAGATAGTGCAGAAAAAAAAGAGTGGCAAAAACCAAAACAACAAAAACTTAAGTTTTCTTATAATGAACAAAGAGAATATGATACCATTGATGAAGAGATTGCCAAGTTAGAAGAGACCATCGAAAAGCTAGAAGAAGAAATTGCCGAAAATGCAAATCATTACACAAAATTACAACAATTAATGGAAGAAAAAGAAAAGGCAGAACAGGCATTAGAAGAAAAAATGGAACGATGGGTTTATTTAAACGATTTGGCAGAAAAAATCGAAGAACAAAAACAACAAATGAAAAAACGATGAAAAGTAGCGTGTACTTTTCATCGTTGAGGTTTCATAGAAAAAGAGAGTTTTAAAATTTTGTTCTTTAAATATTTTTTACAATTTTGTCATAGAGATCGAGTGTGCAGTGTTCGCTCTGTGTAAAGTGTGCGCAGTTTAAACAGCTTTTACAGGAAGGATCACAGGCACAGTTTGTAGCACCTACATGTTTTAATTCGTATTCACTACAGTTTTTTGCAACGTCTTCATAAACTTCTTTACTTGCTCTCATAATAAGCTCCTTTCAAATACAGTCATTTGTTACGTTTTTACGCGAAGGCAACGAGTCAAATAGCGAATTTAGAAGAAGGGAAACGTAGTTTCCAGTTTTTCTAAATGAGATATTTGACGACTGCCCGTGAACGTGAGAAACTCGCCAAGTGTGTTTCTCATCGTTAGTATGAGCAAAGAAAAAACAATTTATACATTTGTTCTTTCAAAGAAAGAGAAGAAGAATAGTTTTTGTTTGACTAATGGAAAAACTTGAATTATAATAGAAACTACGTTAATAATCATAATAGGCTTACTATGTGATAAAACTAGAAAGGCGGAAATTTAAAATGATTAAGAGTATGACTGGATTTGGTAGAAGTGAAATGGCAACGGAAACTCAAAAAGTGATTGTAGAAATAAAGTCAGTCAATCATCGATATTGTGATTTGAATATTAAAATGCCAAAGAAATTGAGCTTCTTTGAATCCAATATTCGGAATCTTTTAAAAGAATACATTCAAAGAGGAAAGGTTGATATTTATATTAGTTATGAAGATTATACCGAGGCGAAAGAATGTGTTCGTTATAGAAAAGAAATTGCGAAAGAATATTTCTCTTATCTTAACCAGATAGAAAAAGATTTTGGAATTGAAAATGATGTGACTGTGTCAAAACTTTCTCGTTATCCAGATGTACTTGTTTTAGAAGAACAGCCTGTAGATGAGGGAGAGCTTTGGAAGACATTAGAAGATCCAATTCGTGAAGCTGCGGTTCGTTTTGTACAATCTCGTGCAAAGGAAGGCGAGAATTTACAAGTGGATCTCATAGAGAAGTTAGATAGTATGCTTCAATTAGTCGATGTTATTGAAGAACGTTCTCCGAAATTAGTAGAAGAATATCGCCAAAAGTTAGAAGCAAAAGTAAAAGAATTGTTGGAAAATACTTCCATTGATGAAAGTAGAATTGCTACAGAAGTGACGATTTATGCGGATAAAATCTGTGTAGATGAAGAAATTGTGCGTTTAAAGAGTCATATTGCTAGCACAAAGGATACGATTTTAGCAGGTGGAAGTATTGGTCGAAAATTGGATTTTATTGCACAGGAGATGAATCGTGAAGCGAATACGATTTTATCAAAAGCTAATGATATCACAATTTCAAACCATGCCATTGAATTAAAGACAGAAATTGAAAAAGTGAGAGAACAAATACAAAATATTGAATAGATAGGGAAGAATCAGATGAGCGTGAATAAACTAATCAATGTCGGATATGGAAATATGGTTAACGTAGATAAAGTTGTTGCGGTCATCAGCCCAGACGCAGCGCCAATTAAGCGGTTGGTGCAAAATGCAAAAGATGAAGGAAGAGCCATTGATGCAACTTGTGGTCGAAGGACAAGAGCTGTGATTGTAACGGATAGCAATCAGCTCGTTTTATCCGCTCTTATGCCAGAGACAATTGCAAATCGCTATCAACAAAAAGAGAACTTTGAATGGAAAGGTGAAGAAGATGAAGCATAGAGGAACATTAATTGTTTTATCAGGCTTTTCAGGTGCTGGAAAGGGAACCGTTGTAAAAGAACTTGTAAAAAAATATCAGTATCGCATTTCTACTTCTTGGACGACAAGAGCTCCAAGAACAGGAGAAGTGGATGGAAGAGAATATCACTTCCGTACGACAAAAGAGTTTCAAGAATTAATTGAAAAAAATGGATTTATTGAATGGGCACAGTATGTAGAAAATTACTATGGTACCCCAAGGGCCTTTGTAGAAGAGGAATTAGAAAAAGGAAATAATGTTATTTTAGAAATTGAAGTACAAGGTGCCTTAAATATTAAAGCGCAATATCCAAATGCTTTGTTGCTCTTTATTACAACAAAAGATGCAAAGACATTAGAACAGCGTCTTATCGGTAGAGGAACAGAAGATATGGACACGATTAAAAAACGTTTAAATCGTGCCAAAGAAGAAGCAAAAGATATTGAAAAATATGAGTATATTATTGTCAATGACGATTTGGAGGAATGTGTAGAGCAGATCCACCAAATTGTTTTAAGTGAAAACTGTCGAATGAGCAATCAGACAGATTTCGTTCATAAAATGCAAGAAGATTTAGCAAGTTTATAATTGCGCAAAGAGACGAAGGGAGATAATAGCATGATTCATCCATCTTATACAGAATTAATGGAAGTTGTAAACAGTGAGGTAGAGCCAGGAGAACATCCAGTAGCACAGAGCCGTTACTCTATTGTGCTTGCAACCGCTAAGCGCGCTAGACAATTAATCGCTGGAAATGAACCTTTTGTAAAAGATCATGGACAGAAACCACTTTCTATTGCTGTAGAAGAATTATACAACAGCAAGATTAAAATTGTTGGAGATGATGAGGAACAACAACAGGAAGAACAATAATGAGTATGAAAGCTGTCGCAAATAAAAAAATGCGACAGCTTTTGCTTTTGCCAAAGCGTGCATTGCTAGAAGTAACTTAAAGTCGCGAAGAGTATGCAATGCACACTTTGTTCTTGTTGTAACGGTTCGGGGAAAGGAAGTGAAACAGTGGATCAATATGCAGATATTATTATTAATATTACCCACGAAGCGGTGGATCGAGTATTTCAATATCGGATTCCAGAAGAATTAGAAGATAAAGTGCATATTGGAAGTCAAGTAAGAGTACCTTTTGGAAAAGGAAATCATATGCAAATGGGATATGTAGTAAATCGAACAGGAACTCCTAATTTTGATATTACAAAAATAAAAAATATTACTTCCGTAGACGAAAAAAGCGTTTTAGTAGAGTCGAAATTAATTGCCCTTGCTTGGTGGATGAAAGAACAGTATGGCTCTACGATGATACAAGCGTTAAAAACGGTTCTTCCTGTGAAGGATAAAATTGAAAGAAAAGAAGAAAGAAACATTCACCTTCTTTTAGAAAAAGAAGAAGGGGAACAAAAATTAGCTTTTTACCTCGCCAAACACTATACAGCAAAAGCTAGATTATTATCGGCTTTATTAGAGAAAGGTACCTTTTCTTATCAAGTGGCTACAAAACAGTTAAAAGTGAATAAATCGGTTATCCTATCATTAGAAGAAGAAGGGGTTTTGAGCGTTTCTACAAAACAAGTGAATCGAAATCCTGTCTTTTGTAAGGAGGAGGTACAAACAAAAGTAACTCTTAGAGGAGAACAACAAGCAATCGTGGATGCCTTTTCGGATGATTATGAGAAGGAGCAATATAAGACTTATTTAATTCATGGAGTTACAGGAAGTGGCAAGACAGAAGTTTATATGGAATTGATTCAGCAAGTATTAGAAAAAGGAAAACAAGCGATTGTATTAATTCCAGAAATTTCATTGACGTATCAGACCGTAAGAAGATTTATGAAACGCTTTGGAAATCAAGTGACGATTTTGAATTCTCGAATGTCAAAAGGGGAACGTTATGATCAGTTTTTGAGAGCCAAAAATGGAGAGATTTCCATTGTCATTGGGCCTCGTTCTGCCTTATTTATGCCCTTTCCTCGATTGGGACTTATTATTATTGATGAAGAGCATGAAATGAGCTATAAAAGTGAAGGAGTACCAAAATATCATGCAAGAGAAACTGCCATTCAAAGGGCGAAGATGGAAGGGGCAAGTGTTGTTTTAGGCTCTGCCACCCCATCTTTAGAATCGTATACAAAGGCTAAACTTGGAGAGTTTACTCTTTTTACTATGAAGGAAAGAGCAAAGTCAAATGCGCTTCCAACGGTTCAAGTGGTGGATTTAAGGAAAGAGTTAGCAGAAGGAAATCGCAGTATGTTTAGCCGAACCTTAAAACAGCTAATGGAAGATCGACTGGAAAAAAATGAGCAGATTATGCTATTTTTAAATCGAAGGGGATATGCAAATTTTGTGTCTTGTCGGCAATGTGGTTATGTAGTCACGTGTCCTCATTGTGATGTTTCCATGACCTATCATAAAAATGGAAGTTTACGCTGTCATTATTGTGGATTTGAAAGACAGACGCCGAAAATTTGTCCTCAATGTAGCAGTAAATATATTGCCTCCTTTGGCACGGGAACCCAAAAAGTAGAGGAGGCAGTAAAAAGAGAATTTCCAAATAGCCGCGTTCTTCGCATGGATATGGATACTACAAGAGGAAAAGAAGGGTTTGATAAAATTTTGGATTCTTTTTCAAAAGGAGAGGCAAATATTTTAATTGGAACCCAGATGATCGTAAAAGGACACGATTTTCCAAAAGTGACTCTAGTTGGAATTATAGCAGCGGATCTCTCGCTTCATAGTAGTGACTATCGAGCAGGAGAGCGAACGTTTCAACTTTTGACTCAAGCGGCAGGGCGTGCAGGAAGAGATAAACTAGCAGGAGATGTTGTCATTCAGACTTATAGTCCTCACCACTATAGTATTGTGACAGCAAGTATGCAAAATTATGAGGCGTTTTATGAGCAAGAAATGGCGTATCGAAGAATTATGAAATATCCTCCAATTTATCAGATGCTAACGATTTTTATTGCTTCAAAAGAACAAAAAAAAGCGGTAGAGGCTTCTCTTGCCTTATTAGAAGCTATGAAACAATGGGATGAAGAAGGCGAATTATTATTGATTGGTCCAAGTGAGGCATCGTTTTCGAAACTGCAAGATGTCTATCGGCGTGTTTTTTATATAAAGCATTTAGACTATGAAATGTTAGTAAAAAGTAAGAATTTCTTAGAAGGATATATAGAATATTCTGCTATTTTTAAAGAGGTCCAAGTGCAATTTGATTTTAACGCCATGACCGTGTACTAAAAAGAGAGAACGTAAGAAGATCCTAACATAGCATAATAGCTCGAAATATAGTATAATAAAAAAGATAATCTGCAAATAGCAGAAAAATATAATAACTTATGAAAATAATAATTGAAAAATAAAGGAGTAAAAAGAAATGGCAATTAGACAAATTCGCTATGAAGGCGATGAAGTATTAAGAAAAAAAAGTAAAGAAGTAAAAGAAGTAACAGAAAAAACATTAGAGTTAATCGATGATATGTTTGATACGATGTATGAAAACTATGGAGTAGGACTTGCCGCTCCTCAGATTGGAATTTTAAAAAGAATCGTAGTCATCGATGTAACAGGAGAAGATCCAATTGTTCTTATTAATCCAAAAATTGTAGAACGTTCTGGTTCTCAAACAGGAGAAGAAGGATGTTTAAGTCTTCCAGGAAAATCAGCCGTGGTAACTCGTCCAAATTATGTAAAATGTGAAGCATTTGATGAAGAGATGAATCCAATTGTGATTGAAGGAGAAGAATTATTAGCAAGAGCGATTTGTCATGAAGTCGACCATTTAGATGGTGTGCTATACCGTGATGTTGCAGATGGTCCAGTTCACGACGTCGATCAAGAATAGGAGAGAATGTGTCCGATTGTTCGGTAAGATTGTGTCTTACAAGGGCAATTGCTTTTGAATGAGAGAAAGTAGAAAGAGAAGAAAGGAGATTGCCATGAGAGTTGTATTTATGGGAACACCAGAGTTTGCGGTCCCAACGTTACAGACATTAATTGACAATCATGAAGTCGTAGGCGTTGTAACACAGCCAGATAAGAGAAAAGGAAGAGGAAAGGCAATGCAATTCCCTCCTGTAAAAGAAAAAGCATTAGAATATGAGATTCCAGTCTATCAGCCAGTAAAAGTGCGAAAGGATGAGGAATTTTTTCATACATTAGAACAATTAAATCCAGATATTATTGTTGTGGCAGCTTTTGGACAGATTTTACCAGAGAGCATTTTAAATTTACCAAAGTATGGTTGCATTAATGTTCATGCTTCTTTATTGCCAAAATACCGTGGTGCAGGTCCGATTCAATGGGCGGTTATCAATGGAGAAAAAGAAAGTGGAATCACCATTATGTATATGGAAAAAGGACTGGATACTGGCGATATGTTAAAGAAAGTCGTTGTTCCATTAGAAGAAAAAGAAACAGGAGAAAGCCTGCATGATAAACTAAGCGTAGCTGGCGGAGAAATTTTATTAGAAGCTATGAAAGAAATTGAAGAAGGAACCATACGTCCAGAAAAACAAGAAGATGCACTTAGCACCTATGCACCAATGCTTGATAAAGCAATGGGAGAAATTGACTGGAAAAAAGATGCAGTTACGTTAGAACGTTTAATTCGCGGTCTTTATCCATGGCCAAGTGCTTATACCCATCTTGGGACAAAGACACTGAAAGTATTTTCTGCGGATATTGTGGATAAGACAACGGATCAGATGGCAGGAACGATTGTAGAAGTGACAAAAGATGCGATCGTCGTTCAGACAGGAACTACTTGTCTTGCATTAAAAGAAGTGCAATTAGAAGGCAAAAAAAGAATGGAAGTGAAAGCCTTTTTACTTGGATATGAAGTAAAAGAAGGTACAGTGCTTCCAAAAGAAAGTTAAGAGGAAATTATGGCAGGACAGACAAACGAAAGAGAAGTTATTTTAGATATTCTTCTTATGATTGATAAAGAAGGAACTTATAGTCATATTGCGATTTCTGAAACGCTTAGAAAATATCAGTTTTTAGAGAAACAAGTTCGAGCTTTTATTACGAAAGTGGTAGAAGGAACATTGGAATATCAGCTTCGCCTTGATTATATATTAGATCAGTTTTCAAAAACAAAAATGAAGAAGTGCAAACCTGTCATTCGAAATTTGTTAAGAATGGGAGCCTATCAGATTTGTTTTTTGGATCAAGTTCCAGATTCTGCTGTTTGTAATGAAGCGGTGAAGTTAGCAAAGAAGAAAGGTTTTGTCGCTCTTTCTGGTTTCGTAAATGGTGTTCTTCGAAATTTAGCTCGAAAAAAAGAAGAGATCGCATATCCAAAGGAAGAATCCGATCCGATCTTATTTTTATCCATTTATTATTCGACACCGGAGTGGATTGTAAAATCTTTTCTAAACGATTATGGATATGAGCAGACAAAGCAAATGTTAGAAGCATTTTTTAAGGAAAATAAAACGACTATTCGCTGTCATACTTCAAAAATATCCAAAGAGGAATTAAAGAGTTGTTTAGAGGCAGAAGGTGTTACTGTAGAGCCTTGTGACTATGTTAAGGAAGCTTTTTTCATCAGTGATTATAACTATCTACAACGATTAAAGGCCTTTAAAGAAGGGTTATTTCAAGTGCAAGATCAAAGTTCTATGCTAGTCGTAAAAGCAGCAGATCCAAAAGAAGGTGACCGCGTGATTGATGTGTGCGCAGCTCCTGGTGGAAAGAGTTTTCACTGTGCAGAAGAATTAAATGGCACAGGTCTTGTAATTGCAAGAGATGTTACCGATTATAAAGTAAGTTTAATGGAAGAAAACTTACAAAGAACTGGTTATCAAAATATGCGAATGGAGCGACAAGACGCAAGAGAATTGGTACAAGAAGATGTGCAAACAGCGGATATTGTTATTGCGGATTTACCTTGTTCTGGACTTGGAATTTTAGGAAAGAAAAACGATATTAAGTATAAAGTGACAAGAGACCAGCAAAAACAGCTTGTTTCTTTACAAAGAGAGATTTTGTCAACAGTTTGGCAATATGTGAAAGTTGGTGGGACTTTTGTTTATAGCACTTGTACCATTAACAAAGAAGAAAATGAAGAAAATCGACAATGGATTTTAGACAATTTACCAATGGAAGCGGTAAGTCTTGACACGGTATTGCCAAAAGAATTGCACAATGAAACGACAAAAGAAGGATATTTACAGCTTCTTCCAGGAAAACATCACTGTGATGGCTTTTTTATAGCAAAGTTTAAACGTGTTCAATAGAGAGGAAATAAAATGGAACAGATGTTACAGTATGATTTAAAATCTTTGACAAAAAAAGAGTTAGAGGATTTCATAGAACAGCTCGGGGAGAAGAAGTTTCGTGCAGGACAAATTTATAATTGGATGCATCAAAAACTTGTGCGAGATTTGGATGAAATGAGCAATGTACCAAAGAACTTAAAAGAGCAAATAAAAGAAGCAGGTTGGTATCCAGTAAGAGAGCTTGATCGGCTTGTATCACAGATTGATGGAACGAGCAAATTTATTTTTGCCCTTCATGATGGAAGCGTTATTGAGAGTGTTTTAATGAAATATAAACATGGAAATTCTGTTTGTATTTCTTCTCAAGTAGGATGCCGTATGGGATGCCGTTTTTGTGCGTCTACACTAGATGGATTATCAAGAAATTTAATGCCTTCAGAGATGCTTGATCAAATTTATTATATTCAAAGAGCCACTGGAGAAAGGGTTTCTAACATTGTTATTATGGGAACAGGAGAACCATTTGATAATTTTGATAATGTGATGAGATTTTTAGATTTAATCACTTCTGAAGATGGATTAAACCTAAGCCAAAGAAGCATTACCATATCCACTTGCGGACTTGTGCCAAAAATTCGTCAATTTGCAGAACGAAAAATGCAATGTAATTTGGCGATTTCCCTACATTCGCCAAATGATGAGATGAGAAAGGAATTGATGCCAATTGCAAATTCTTATACTATCGATGAAATATTAGAAGCATGTGAATATTTCTTTCAACAGACTGGAAGAAGAATTACATTTGAATACAGTTTGGTAGCAGGTGTGAACGATAAGCCAGAACATGCAAAAATGTTAATTAAGCGTTTACGACATTTAAATTGTCATGTGAATTTAATTCCAGTCAACCCGATTAAGGAAAGAGACTATAAACAATCCACAATGGATTCCATTCAAGAATTTAAGAATCTTCTTGAAAAAAATCACATAAATGTTACTATTAGAAGGGAAATGGGCCGTGATATTCAAGCGGCGTGTGGACAGTTAAGAAGAAAATATACAAACGCAACCCAAACAGAATAAATTTTTCACCGTTTTGGGAGAAAAGAACGAACAGGAGGAAGAGCATGAGATCATATGGGATTACGGACATTGGACGTAATAGAAACATGAATCAGGATTTCATTTTTTATTCTGATGAACCAGTAGGAATGTTTCCCAATTTGTACATCGTAGCGGATGGCATGGGTGGACATAAAGCTGGAGATTATGCATCATCTTTTTCCGTGGAACGTTTTGTACAATTCGTAAGGGAAAAGACAGACAGTCATTTAGTTCTTGTTATGAGACAGGCAATTGAAGCGGTAAACGAAGAGTTGCTTGAGAAATCAGAAAGCAATGACGATTATAAGGGAATGGGGACTACATTTGTAGCAGCGGTTATCGAAGATAATACGATGTATGTTATGAATGTTGGTGACAGCAGACTTTATGTAGCAGATGATAAGTTAAAACAGATTACGATGGATCATTCTCTTGTAGAGGAAATGATAAGGAGCGGTGGCTTAAATCGCGATGAAGCGAGAAACCACCCTGTGAAAAATGTGATTACCCGTGCTGTCGGGGCGCAAAAAACGATAATGCCAGATTTTTTTGAAGTATCATTATATCCAAAGGAGCATATATTGTTATGTTCCGATGGGCTTACCAATATGGTGGATGATGATGAAATTATGGAAATTATTGAAGAGAAAAAAGAAGTGGAACCGATTGTACATAAGCTTATTGAGCGTGCAAATTTTTATGGCGGACGAGATAATATCAGCGCCATTGTGGTTATGCAAGATTGAAACGAGGTGAAGATATGTTAAAACCAGGAGACATCATAGGGAATCGCTATGAGATTTTGCAGCTACTTGGTTCAGGAGGAATGGCTTATGTGTATAAAGCGAAATGTCATAAACTGAATCGTTTTGTAGCAATAAAAGTTTTAAAACCAGAATATAGCAATGATGCAGTATTTTTACAAAAATTCCAAGTGGAAGCCCAAGCAGCTGCGGCTTTGACTCATCAAAATATTGTGAGCGTATATGATGTTGGAGAAAGTGATGGACTTTTTTATATTGTAATGGAGTTTGTAGATGGTATCACTTTAAAACAACATATTATGGAGAATGGAAGACTTTTTCCAAAAGAGGCAGTCGAGATTGCAAATCAAATTGCATTTGGAATCCAAGCGGCACATGGACGTCATACTATCCATCGTGATATCAAGCCTCAAAATATTTTAGTTGGAAGAAATGGAATTGTAAAAGTAACCGATTTTGGAATTGCAAGAGCAGCGTCTGCCAATACGATTACATCAACTGATGTAGTAGGTTCTGTTCACTACATTTCTCCTGAACAGGCAAGAGGTGGCTATTCCGATGAGAGAAGCGATATTTATTCTCTTGGAGTCACTATGTATGAAATGGTGACAGGAAGAGTTCCTTTTGATGGAGATAATAATGTGACAATTGCCCTCGCCCATATTCAAAAGGAAGCGATGCCTGTTACAAGTTATTATGAGGATATTCCAAAGAGTTTAGAAAAAATAATCGCAAAGGCCATGCAGAAAAAGCCAGAACGTCGCTATCAGACCATTCAAGAATTGATTCTTGACTTAAAGAGAGTGTTTACAGAGCCAAATGGTGATTATGTACAAATGACGCCTGTATTCAATGATTCTCCAACAATTATGATGTCGGAAGAAGAGCGAAATAAAATTAAAGCTGGCGTGCAAAAAGAGGATCAACTAAAGGTTTTCCCAGTGGATCCACAGGTGGAACAAAAGGAAGCAGTTCCTGATAAAAAAGAAGAATCTTCCAAAAGAGAGAACCAAAAGATGGCTCAGAATATCGAAGAGGAAGAGCCATATGAAGAAGACGACTACGAAGAGGAATATGAAGAGGAACAAGGGAAAAGATTTTTAGGAAGAAAGTTTTCAAAAAGAAGAGATTATGAGGAAGAAGAGGATGAGGAGACAGAATTAGAAGGTGCCGATGAAGAAAGTGGCATGGATCCAAAACTTGAAAAGCTTGTATTTGTTCTTGGAATTGCGGCGGCTGTGTTAGTTGCTTTATTTGTTATTTTTATGATAGGAAAAGCATTAAACTTATTTGGCAGTGATGGAGGCAAACAGCCATCTATCACAACAGAATCCACCATTTCTTCAGAAACTACAACAGAAGATGAAGTCGTATCCATGATTAAAATCGTTGGTATGGATGCAAAAGAAGCACAGAGTCGATTAGAAGATTTAGGACTTTCTTTTGGAAAACTAGAGTATGAAAAATCAGAGGAATATGAGAAAGATCAGATTATAAAACAGAGTGTAGCAGAAGGGGAAGAAGTAGCTGTTGGAACACAGATTGATATTGTAATTAGCGAAGGTGCAGAAGCTACAACGGAAGCTACCACAGAGGCTACAACCGAAGAGGATTTAACCGAAGTGCCAGACTTTTATGGGGATACAAAAAATGATGCTGAGTATGAGGCAAAACAATATGGCATAAAAGTAGTCTTTAAGTCTGCCTATAGCAATGAACAGGATAAAGGTTGTGTCTTTGAACAGAGTATTCCTGCCAATACAGAAGTGAAAAAGGGAACCGTTGTAACGGTAACACTAAGCCTTGGAGCGGAAGAGACGAAGCCAAAAGTTCCAGATTTTACTGGTGGTTCCGTGTCCAATGCCCAAAGTCTTGCTAACAGTTTAGGATTAGTTTTAAATGTAAAAGAGCAATATAATAGTGAGGTTTCTGAGGGAACGGTATACGATCAAGGAACTCCAGAAGGAACAGAGGTAGAAAAAGGAACGATTATTACGATTTATGTTAGTAAAGGTTCTGAACCAGTGACCGTATATCAAGGCTCTATCACTCTTTCAGAAGGAGCAAATCCATTTACCGAAGGAGAAAATGAAAGTGGTTATGTAAAGGTAATCGCCGATCAGGATGGAGAAGAAAAAGTGATTTTTGAAGGAACTTTAACGTATAAAGATTTTCCAAAGACAATTACATTTACAAGTTACAGCAATAAGTCTGCGCACATTTATATGATTGTAGACGGAGAACAGGTTCCAGGTGACTGGGTTGTGGCCATGGAATAGGAGTGTTGAATGAAAGGAAAAATTGTTAAAGGAATTGCTGGATTTTATTATGTACACGTTGTAGATTATGGGCTTTATGAATGTAAAGCAAAAGGAATTTTTCGAAAGAGGAAAATAAAGCCTTTAATTGGAGATAATGTTCAAATTGATGTTATCGATGAAAAAGAGAAGACAGGAAATATCGTTGAAATTTTACCAAGAGAAAATGAATTAATTCGACCAGCAGTGTCAAATATTGATCAAGCCATGGTGATTTTTGCAGCCGCTGAGCCAAATCCAAACTTTAATTTATTGGATCGATTCCTCCTGCTTATGGGTAAGCAGGAGGTACCTGTTATTATTTGTTTTAATAAAAGGGATATTGTAAAACAAAAAGAATTGGATCTTTTATACCATACGTATGAAAAATGTGGCTATGAAATTCTCTTTACAAGCACTTATACCGAAGAGGGAATCGAACGAGTAAAAGAACAGTTAAAAGGAAAAACAACGGTTTTAGCAGGTCCTTCTGGCGTTGGAAAGTCATCGATGATGAATTTATTACAGCCAAAGGCCAATATGGAAACAGGCGAAGTAAGTGAAAAAATTAAACGTGGACGCCATACAACGAGACATTCTGAGATCATTCATATTGAAGGCAATACGTATGTAATGGATACCCCAGGATTTAGTTCTATCTGGATCGATCAGTTTGAGAAAGAAGAGCTAAAGGATTATTTTACAGAGTTTTTAGAATTTGAGCCAGAATGTAAATTCAAAGGTTGTGTTCATATTAATGAACCAATCTGTGGTGTCAAACAAGCCCTTGAAGAAGGAAAAATTAGTAAAATTCGCTATGAAAATTATGTGAATTTATATGAAGAACTAAAGGAAAAGAGGAAATATTAAATGTATAAATTAGCACCATCAATTTTATCCGCAGATTTTGGACATCTTGCAAGAGATATTGAAACAATTGAAAAAGCAGGAGCCGACTGGGTTCATATTGATATGATGGATGGGATGTTCGTTCCGAATATTTCATTTGGGTTTCCAGTGATGCAATCCGTTCGTTCGGTAACGGATATGACATTTGATGCCCATCTTATGATAGAAGAGCCATCACGTTATATTGACGAGTGTAAAAAAGCAGGAGCCGATTTAATCTGTGTTCATGCGGAGGCTTGTAAACATTTAAACCGTACGGTTATGCAAATTAAAGAGAGCGGATTAAAAGTTGGTGTAGCATTAAATCCAGCCACATCCTTATCTGTGCTTGATTATGTATTAGAATATGTCGATATGGTTTTAATTATGACAGTGAATCCAGGATTTGGTGGACAAAGTTTTATCGAAAACTGTGTCGAAAAAATTAAAACTCTTCGAGCAATGGCTAATGAAAGAGGACTGACATCTCTTGATATTGAAGTTGATGGCGGAGTGACACCACAAAATGTAGGAATGTTAATTGAGGCGGGAGCAAATGTTTTTGTAGCAGGTTCTGCTGTTTTTAAAGGAGATGTTGCAAAAAATATTGCAGACTTTAAAGAGGTATTTGCCCGTTATGAGGAAAAATAGAAAATGAAGGTGTTGATTATTACAGGGGGAAAGATAAACAGTAATCTGTTAAAAGAGTACTTAAAGAGTCATTCTTATGATTATATCATCGCAGCAGATGGAGGAGGTGCTTATGCCAAAGAAGCTGGTATCATACCAGATCTTTTATTAGGAGACTTTGATACACTAGACAAACAAATATTAAAAGAGTATCAAGAAATGGGGGTGGAGTTTATGACGTTTCCACCAGAAAAGGACTATACGGATACTCATTTAGCTCTGATAACAGCTCTTGCAAAGAACCCCGAACAAATTACAATTTTTGGAGCAACAGGAACAAGGCTTGATCACACACTGGCCAATATCGGTCTTTTAACATTAGCAGTTCATGCCGATGTAAAAGCAGAGATCATCGATGAAAATAATCGAATTCAAATGATGAAAGACCATTTAACAATAAAAAAAGAGGAAGCGTGGGGAAAGTATATTTCCCTACTCCCTTATACAGAGAAAGTGGCGGGAATTGATTTAGAAGGATTCTTATATCCGCTCCATAAAGCCGAATTAACCATTGGAATTAGTCGGGGGATTAGCAACGAATTAGTAAAAGAACAGGGAACGATTTCAATTGAAAGTGGACTTCTGCTTGTGATTGAATCCCGAGATTAAGTGAGGAAGATTATGGCAAAGGAAGAAAAAAAGAAGAAGAAAAGTAAGATCAAACCAATTGGAATAACTTTTTTAGTATTTCTTTCAATCGTGGTTGGAGGTGCTTTTGGTTATTTTAATTACCTCGTATCTCTCACAAAAAGTGGTACAAATGAAGAATTTAATCAAAAAAACATTATTCAGAATAAAGAAGTAAAAAATAAAGATGAATATTGGACGTTTGCGATTTTTGGAGTCGATGCAAGAAATTCAAGTTTAGGTAAGGGAAATCGTTCCGATTCCGTTATTGTTGCTTCTTTAAATTTAGGAACAAATGAAGTGAAATTAACATCTATGTATCGCGATACACTTGTAGATATTCCAGGGTATGGGTATGATAAATTGACACATGCTTATGCTTTTGGAGGGCCAGAACTTGCAATTAGTACATTAAATCATAATTTTGATTTGGATATTAAAGATTATGTTACAGTAAACTTTGCAGTAGCAGAAGATATTATCGATCTCTTAGGAGGAGTTGAAATTAATGTACAAGAAAATGAAGTAAAATGGCTCAATGGATATGTACATTCTCTCGCAGGAGAAGGTGCTGATACAAAGGTAAAATATATTGACGGAGCTGGTTTACAAACACTTTCTGGAAGTCAGGCAGTTGCTTATGCAAGAATCCGTTACACAGGTGGTGGAGATTATAAAAGAGCAAAACGTCAAAGAACGGTGTTAAACGCTGCGCTAGAAAAAGCAAAGACTTGTGGAATTGGCACATTAAATGATGTGATTCAAACAATGTTTTCTCAAATTAGCACCAATTTAACAGTGACGGACATTTTAAAGTTAGCAGCCAATATTAATGCATATGAAATTAAGGATAGCCAAGGTTTTCCATATCATATTAAAGAGGCAAAAGCAACTACTTATGCTTATCCAGATCGAAAAGTAGCAGTGGATATTCCAACCATGCTTTCCGAGGACTTAAAAACATTGCATTATCAGCTTTATAACGAAGGACAACCAAGTACCGTAGAAGCACCAAGTGATTCTCATTTAGATGAGGAGAATGGGGTTGCCAATGAAAATAATGGATATGGTGCTGGAAGTGGTACAGCAGATAGTGTAGATAGCAATTCAGAAGAAAATGAAAGTGATGTAACAGAGGTCAAAGAAGAGAATAAAAAAGACTATTCCCCTTCCCAGACAGTACAAGAAATTAGTGACTATTTAACAAATATTGCATCACAATATTAGAAAAATAAAATTTTTGATAACTAAAAAACCTCAACACAGTTTCGGAACTTGTGTTGAGGTTTTTTACCGTATACGCAAATGTACGAAAGGGTGTTGAGTAGCATTTGCGATAACGTATAAAACATACTGATAAAAACAAAAAATATAATTTCAATATAACAAGTATGTTGAAACCGATACGGAAGTAGTAAAGAAAGGAAATATACTCTTTCCGCACGGATTAAGAAATCCAAAAGGGAATTTCTTAATTAAAAAATAAAATTTAGAAATAATCATAAGGGTTTAATTTTCTAAATAGAAAAGAATGACATAACAAGTATATATAAGGTTTGGAGAAAGGGTTATGTCATTTTTTTTATTTAGTACTACCCAAGAGCAAATAATATGACGAGAAGATTGTTATATTTGCCCCTAGGCCGAAAATGAATTTTATCCTACAAAATCCCTGATAATACAATCAAGAAAATTATAGGACCAAAACCTTGGAATGGAGGGTTTAAAAATCCATTTTCTAGTTCCTACAATGTCTATTACAATGTCGGGAAAACAAAATAAACATTGCAACATTTGTTTCAACGATGAGAAATGCGCCTCCAAATGAATTAACCGATTTGATTAATTGAACTAATTTATATTATACACCTTTTTTTTATTTAATCAAGGAAAATTACGGGATATAAATAAACCTAAACACAAAAAAAGAGAAAACAAGAACAAATAAATGACAATAGGATAAAACAATACAAAATAATTGACAGTGAGAAATGCGGATGCTACACTTTCCATAGATACGATTGAAACGATTCTAATCAATACAAGGAGAGAAAACTATGTTTACAGAACAATTAAGACAATATGCAGCAAAGCAATATAAGAAATCCTTACATCAACTTGGAAAAAAAGGAAAAGAAATTCAAACTTATATAGAATCCCTCCAAGGAGAGGAAGAACTTCTTATGAAGTTTTTATATGGTACCATGCCGTTTGCAGATGCCAGTGATTACGAACCAGAATTATTTTACGCTTATGTGAAGCACAGTTTGTATTTAAAGGAAAAGAGTCCTTACACAAAGCATCTTTCTGAAGAAATGTTTTTAAATTATGTTTTATATTATCGTGTCAATAATGAGGATATTGTAAATTGTCGTCCATGGCTTTATAAGAAAGTGAAGGAGAGAATCAAAGGATGTTCACAAGAAGATGCTATGAAAGAGTTGAATTATTGGTGTGCAGAAAATGTGACTTATGCGGCTTCTGATGAGAGAACATTAAATCCAATGACTGCATACAAAAGTATTACTGCTCGCTGTGGAGAAGAGTCTACGTTCCTTGTATCCGTATTGAGAAGTGTTGGGATTCCTGCAAGGCAAGTGTATACACCAAGATGGGCCCATTGTGATGATAATCATGCATGGGTAGAAGCATGGGATGGAAAGAAATGGCGATTTTTAGGCGCTTGTGAACCAGAGGAAGTGTTGGATAAGGGATGGTTTACTAATGCGTCATCAAGAGCTATGCTGATTCATACGAGGGTTTTTTCCGATTATGTTGGGGAAGAAAGTGTGAAAAAAAATGAAATAACGGGAAGAGATGGTGCCGTTATTTTTTATAATGATACTGCTGTCTATGCAAAAACAACGGGATTGATCGTTCGTGTGGAGAAAGAAGATGGAACAAAAGCAGTGAATTGCCTAGTGCAATTTGAATTGATGAATATGGCAGAATTTTATCCAATTTCTACAAAGCATACTAATGAAGAAGGAGAGGTATCCATAGAACTTGGAAAAGGTACGATACAAATTTTTTGTTCCCTTGATGGACAAATAGGAAGTGCGCTCATAAATACGGAAGACACGAAAGAAGTAATAATACGATTAAAAAATGAGAGAGCATTTGTGGAAGAAGAAGCGAAAAAAGAATGGCAGTTTTTTGACTTAATAGCACCTTCTGATTATCCAATGCATCCAAGCCAATTGACTACGGAACAAAAAGAAAGAGGAAGAGTGAAAAAACAAAAGGCGGATCAAATAAGAAACGAAAAGAAAGCCAATTTTTATCAGAAGGAAAAAGCAAAAAAATATGAGGGAAAGGAAGCGATAACTACCATTTTAAAAAATGCATATGGAAATTTTGATGAAATCTATGATTTTTTAGAGAAGGATTCGAATCCATATCGGTTATTGCTTTTACAGACATTAGAAGTAAAAGATTATAGAGATATAAGAAGTGAAGTTCTAGAAGAACATTTACAACAATCTCTTCTTGTAAAAGAAACTGCTTTTGCTTATTTAGAAAAAATGGGAGAGGAACAAGAATTATTATTTGTCCAATATGTAATGAATCCGAGAGTTCGTCATGAGATGATTCGCTCTTATCGAAAAGAAATTTCTGAGTGGTTTACAAAAGAAGAAAAGCAACGGTTTTTAAAAGAGCCAAGCGAGATTTGGGACTATGTGAGCCAACATGTTGTGACGACAGAAGAAAGAAATTATGAAACAGTTGTTACCTCACCAGTTGGGGCATTGATGACAGGACAAGGTTCTGAACTTTCCAAAAAAACATTATTTGTAGCCATTTGTAGAACATTAGGAATTCCTGCTAGAATCAATCCGATTCATGGTAATATAGAGTATTGGAAAGACAGTGGATTTATAAAAGCCAATAGTGAGAGCAAGAAGAAAGAAGAAAAGTTAATAGACGTTATCTTTCATTATGAAGGGGAAACCGTACCAGCTTATTTTGTAAACTGGACGATTGGCAAATTAGAAAAGAAAAAAGAAGAGTCAGTATTCGAAACGTTGGATTATTCGAAAAATTCTTTTGATGTACATAAAATAAAATTACAACTGCCAAAAGGATATTATCGCCTTTATACGACGATGCGTATTCCAAGCGGAAATCAAATGATAGCCGTAAAATATTTTACCATTACAGGGGAAGAGACAGAAAAAACAAGCTCTTTTCTCATAAGGCAACCAAGAACAGAGGATATGTTAGAAGATCTAAAATTAGATTCCTTTTCATTAAAAAATGGAGCAAACGAAGATGTATTATGGGAACAGATTGCAAAAAATAAAGTAACCCTCCTTGGCTTTTTAGAAGTTGGAATGGAGCCAACAGAACATGTTCTCAATGAATTAAAAGAAAAAGTAGAGGAAATAAAAGAAAAAGACTTTACCATTGTGTTTGTGTTAAAAGACAAAAGGGATATGGAAAACCAAACATTAAAGAGTCTACTAAAAGAATTGCCACAAATTCAAATTTATTATGATGATTTTAAAGAGCTTCCAGAAATGATAGCAAGGCGTATGTATACCGATCCAGAAAAATTGCCACTTCTTGTATTAACAACCGAGAGTTATCAGGGGCGTTATGCTTGTAGCGGCTATAACGTAGGGATAGTAGAGTTGCTTTGCAATATTAAAAATATACTATAGAGTATAGAGAAACATAAGGAAAAGTCTCGTAACATAAGGAAAAGGAGTTGAAATAGAATCAATTATGTTTATAGAAGAGCGTCATACTAATATTATAAAACTGCTTCAGGAAAATGGGCGAGTGAAAGTGAAGGAATTAAGCCAGTTGTTTCAAGTGACAGAAGATTGTATTCGAAAAGATCTTCGCACTTTAGAAAAGGCTGGACAATTAAAGAGAACCTATGGAGGGGCTATTTTATCAAAGGATTACCCACTAGTTCGAGACGTAATCGAGAGAAAAGATGTCAATTTAGAACAAAAACGTAAGATCGCTCAAAAAGTTATGGAAACTTTGAGGGACAATGAAACGATTTTTTTAGACATATCCACAACGAATATTTTAGTGGCAAAAGAACTTGGAAAATCCAATCGACGTATGATTGTCGTTAGCAATATGGTTGATATTTTGAAAGCATTGTCAAAAAATTCAAATATTACTGCTATTGGAGTTGGTGGAACTTATGTAAAAACAGTCAATGGATTTTTAGGAGCCGAGACAATCGAGATGATTAAAAAGTATAGTTTTGATCGTGTCTTTGTTGGAACTTGTGGCATTGATATGACGGATCAGAGTATTACTACGTTAGGAGCAGAAGATGGTCTTACGAAAAAGGCGATTTTAGAAAGTGGAAGGCATCGATACTTAGTGATGGAGAGGGAGAAATTTTATTTTAATGAATGTTATAAGTTTGGCCATGTCCATGAAGTGGATGGTATTTTTACAAATGAGCTTCCCGATCAAGCCACAAAAGAAATATTGGATCAGATAGGAGTTAGTTTATATTAGAAAAAGGAAAGGGATGAAACGATGAAACATTATTGTTTAGAAGCGTGTGTAGATAGTGTCCAATCCGCCATCAATGCAAAAAAAGGTGGTGCTAACCGATTAGAGCTTTGTGGAAATTTGATTATTGGTGGGACAACGCCATCCATTGGACTATTTGAGGAAGTAAAAAAGCAAACACACATGGAAACGAGGGTGTTAATTCGTCCAAGATTTGGAGATTTTTGTTACACAGAAGAAGAATTTCAGGTGATATTAAGAGATATCGATCGGTTTGTAGCATTAGGAGCGGACGGAATTGTAACGGGGATGTTAAAAGAAGATGGGAGTCTTCATGTAGAACGGATGAAAGAAGTGATGGAACACGCGAAAGGTTGTAAAGTGACCCTTCATCGTGCTTTTGATGTATGTTGCGATCCGAATAAAACATTAGAACAGGCAAAAGAATTAGGGATTCATACGATTTTAACTTCAGGTCAGGCGGATTGCTGTGTAGAAGGGGTGGAGCTCATAAAGCAACTCATAAAAAAAGCAGAGAATCAAATAGAGATTCTCATTGGCAGTGGAGTGAATAAAAAGGTCATTGAAGTTGTATACGAAAAAACAAAGGGAACTTCTTATCATATGTCTGGAAAAGAAGTATTACAAAGTCAGATGATTTATCGAAAAGAAGGAGTTCCGATGGGGCTTTCTTCCTTTAGCGAGTTTGAGATTTGGCAGACAAAAGAAGAGAAGATAAGAGAGGCGGTTTTTGTATTAAAAAGGCTAATCGGATAGAAATGTCGAAAGAAAAAACAGGTAATGATTGACAAATGGAAGAAATGGTGATAATCTAATCCCAAGTAAGTTAGTAGGATATTGGGGATAGAAAAATAACAATGTCAAAAGGTAAAAGGAGGTTTTTTATGTATTATCAATCAATGTTAGAGGTAATTGGCAAAACACCACTTATTGAGTTAGGCAATTATCAAAAAAAGATGGGGATTCAAGCAAAAATTTTAGGGAAAGTAGAAGGGTTAAATCCAGCAGGCAGTGTAAAAGATCGAGTTGCGCTTTCTATGATTTTAAAAGCGGAGCAAGAAGGGAAATTAAAAGAAGGTTCTGTTATTATTGAGCCAACAAGCGGGAATACAGGAATTGGATTATCCGCCATTGCAGCTGCAAAAGGCTATCGCATCATTATTGTTATGCCAGAAACAATGAGCGTGGAAAGACGAAATCTAATGAAGGCGTATGGAGCGGAGCTCGTTCTAACAGAAGGGGCAAAAGGCATGAAAGGGGCGATTGCAAAAGCAGAACAACTAGCCAGTGAAATCGAAAATAGTTTTCTTGCAGGACAATTTGTCAACGAAGCCAATCCAGAGATCCATAAGAAAACAACAGGCCCAGAAATTTGGGAAGATACCGAAGGTAAGGTGGATATTTTTGTATCTGGTGTTGGAACAGGTGGTACGATTACAGGAGCAGGAGCGTATTTAAAAGAAAAAAATCCAAATGTTCAAGTAGTAGCCGTAGAGCCAACAGGTTCTCCTGTGTTATCAACAGGTACAGCTGGCTCTCATAAAATCCAAGGAATCGGAGCGGGATTTATTCCAGAAGTTTTAGATACAGCCATTTATGATGAGATTATTTGTGTGGATAATGAAAGTGCCTTTGAAACAGGAAGAGAAATTGCAAGAACGGAAGGAATTTTAGTTGGAATTTCTTCAGGAGCAGCTGTATATGCGGCAAAAGAGTTGGCAAAACGTCCAGAAAATAAAGGAAAGACAATTGTAGCAATCCTTCCAGATAATGGGGATCGCTATTTATCAACACCGATGTTTGCAGAAAATGGTGACAAATAAATAAAAATTAATAAGAAAAAGCGTCTTTACTTCTCGTAAGAAGGAAGGGCGCTTTTTTTATTTCATACGAAATTGCTCGCGCGCAGCAAAGTGTACGTTGCTAGGAGTGACCGAAAGTCGCGAAGAGTGTTGGGCGCGCACTTTGTTCTGATATAGGATTCCTTGCAACGAATACTTTGTTGTTACCCGAAAGAAACAGTCAAAAGAGGAAGCAAGTTTCTCATGGTTGCATAATAAATAAAAAGTTAATTTTCATACAAAAATAAAATATACAGATAATAATGAGTTATATTGACAATAGACTGATTATAAAATATTATTAAATTAGTAGAAGATGTTCTGTAAATGTAGTAGTCAAAGTTTTTGTTTCGACGAAAGGAGGCAGATGTTATGAAGCGATATCAAAAATTTATGTATTGGATGATGGCATTTTTTTGATCATTGGATGTTACTCTTTTTTGTGTGGCGTTGAGCGACAACAGGTAGAAGCAGCCAAAGGGGATCGGGTCATCGACGGTGTTTTTGTTGTGAATGGAACAAAGCTAAGAGATTATACAGGAAAAGCAGAACACGTTGTTGTTCCCGATGGGATTACTTCCATTGGTCGATCCGCGTTTGCTAGCTGTAAGGCAAGGACAATTGCTCTTCCAAATTCGGTTGTAGAAATTGAATCTTGTTCTTTTCAGTACGCTTCTTCCTTAGAAAAAGTGACCTTTTCCAAAAATGTGAAGAAGATTGGCAGTATGGCTTTTTGGGATTGTGAGAAATTGCGAGAAATTTCTTCTATGAAAGGGGTGGAGGAGATTGGATCTAGCGCTTTTTTTAATACTATTTGGTTAAAAGAAAAGCAAAAGCAAAATCCTCTTGTCATTGTGAATACAATTCTTGTAGATGGAAGTGCATGTAAAGGAGAGGTAGAAGTCCCAAATACGGTCACTAAAATTGGAGAAGATGCTTTTGATTTTAATGAAGAATTAACTTCCATTACAATTCCAAACAGTGTAAAAGAAATTGGAGGAGGATGTTTTCATGGGTGTCGCTATTTAAGGACGGTAAAAATGGGCGATGGTATGGAGAAAATAGGTTCACAAGCCTTTCGATATTGTACAAGATTAAAAAATATTCGGCTTTCCAAATCTTTGAAAGAAATCGAGAGTCTTACATTTGAAATTTGCAGTCGATTAGAAGAAATTACAATACCAGACTCTGTGGAAGTGCTAAGTATTCAAGCGTTTTATGGTTGTAAAAAGCTAAAAAGTATTACATTGCCAAATTCTTTTAAGATTTTAGATGGATTAGGAGCATTAGGCGTTTATGATGTGAAAGTGACCGTTTACGGACAAGATGTGGAGAAAAATCTATGGATTCGTAAAATAGCAGAAGAAAATGAGGTTGAAGTGAAAGAATTGGCTCTAACCGATAGTAAAAAGAGATTAAAACAAAACGAAACTTATCGTTTAAAATTTAACAGTGGAGCAAAATGTACATGGAAGTCTTCAAATCGTTCCGTTGCTACGGTTAACCACTATGGAATCATAACGACAAATGAAAAAGGAACGGCGACAATTACCGCTCATTTAAACGGAAGAGATTATACTTGCAAAATTATAGTGGAATAAGAGAGAAGTTTCTTTTTATGGCGGTAAGGGAAATGGGGTGAATCAAATGAAAACGTATCAAAAATTATGGAAACAATCATTGGCGGTTGTGATGATTATGAGCTTATGCTTCCCTTTTGCAGTGAAAATAAAAGCGGAAGAACAGGTAATTGACAATGTTTTTGTTGTAGAGGGAACGACATTGAAAAAATATACAGGAAAGGAAGAAACCGTTGTCATTCCAAATAGGATTATAAAAATTGGAAATAGAGCCTTTTGGCGCAATGATGATATCAAAACGGTTATTTTGTCTGATTCCGTGATCGAAGTAGGAAGTCAGGCATTTGAGTTTTGTTCTAATTTGGAAAGAGTGGAGTTTACTAAAGATGTAAAAAAAATAGGGAGTTTTGCATTTTACGATTGTGAAAATGTAAAAGAAATTGTTGGTCTTGACGGGGTAGAACAAGTGGGAGCTCATGCTTTTGCTTATACTTTATGGCTAGAAGAGAAGCAAAAAAAAGAACCTATTGTTATGATTAATACGTGCGTAGTCGATGGACGGTACAGTGCTGGAGATGTTGTCATTCCAGATGGGGCTACCTTTATTGCAGAAAATGCTTTTTATGGAGCAAAAATCAAGACAATGGAAATCCCTGATTCTATAAAAATAATAGAGGAAAATGCTCTTTGCTTAGATGAGCTAAAAACGGTAAAGATGGGAAATGGAGTGGAGTGGATGGATTTTGGTGTTTTTGAATCTTGTAGAGAGCTTGAAAATGTGAGATTATCCAATTCCTTAAAAGTATTACCACCTCTTACATTTGCATATTGTGAAAAGTTAGAGGAAGTTACAATACCAGATTCTGTTATCAATATAAGTTTCGACGCCTTTTACAATTGTAAAAACTTAAAGGCGCTGACGTTACCAGATACGTTTGAATATTATAATCCAAAGTATGCAGTTGATTTAAAGAGATGTGCGAAAGATTTTACGATCTATGGGATTGATGTAAAAAATCATTTTGTAATTCAGACATTAGCAAAGGAGCAGGGGGTTCGTTATAAAGAATTGGCATTGAACGCCAAAGAAAAAACGTTAAAACAGGGGGATACTTATCGCTTAAAATTTAATAGCGGAGCAAAATGTATGTGGAGTTCTTCAAACCCAGAGGTGGCAACGGTAAATTACTATGGACTTATTGCGGCAAAAGAGAAAGGAACAGCTACCATTGTGGCCACCTTATATGGAAAAGACTATACTTGTAAAATCACGGTCAAATAAAATGGAAGATAAAAATACATTCTCGTTTAGAAAAATAAAAAAAATATAAAAAGAACATAAAAATCTGATATGATTCTAAGATTATTGATATTTAAGTTTTTTTATAAGAATTGTAAAATAGAACTATCAGAAAGAACAAAAATATAAAATAAGTCAGGAGGAATATGATATGAGAATGAAAAAAGTATTGGCCGTTGCAATGACTGCAGCACTTGCGATGACATCGTTAGCAGGTTGTGGTGGCTCAAGCAATTCAACAACAGCTTCAAATGGAACCTCAGAAAGTGGGGCAAATGGTGAAGTCGAAAAAATGACTTTAAAAGTATGGGCTCCACAAGAAGACCAAGTGAAAACAGATAAATATCCAAAAGGATATTTAAAAGCACTTTGTGATCAGTTTAATGAAGAGCATCCAGAATGGGATATTACATTTGAGTATGGGGTTATGTCAGAAGCGGATGTTGCGGAATCCGCAATGAAGGACTTAGAGGAAGCAGCGGATGTATTCTTGTATGTAAATGACCAAATTCCTAAAATGGTAGAAGCGGGGGCACTTGCTAAGTTAGGTGGTTCTACCGTAGAAGAGATGAAAGCACATAATAGTGAATCTATGGTTGGTTCTGTTACATACAACGATGGTGTCTATGGATTCCCATTTACACCAAATACTTATTTCTTATTCTATGATAAGAGCAAATTTACAGAAGAAGAAGTAAAAAGTCTTGATACTATGATGGAAAAAGATCTTGGAGATGGCGTAAACAACTTCGCATTTGACCTTGATAACAGCTGGTATTTACCTGCATTCTTCTATGCAGCAGGCGGAGAATTATTTGGACCAAATGGTGATGATGAAGCAGCAGGAACAACATTTGGGGATCATCCAGAAGCAACCGAATATTTAATTAACTTATTCAACAATAAGAAATTCTTCTTAGAAGACACAGGTGCTTCTATTGCGAAATTTAAAGATGGTACATTAGGTGCTTATGTGTCTGGTTCTTGGGATGCGGTTGCTATTCAAGAAGCATTAGGAGATAACTTTGGGGTTACAAAACTTCCTACAGTCAATTTAAATGGAAAAGATTCTCAATTATATTCTTTTGCAGGAAGTAAAGCAGTTGGTGTGAATCCAACATCAAAACATATGGCAGCATCTGTTGCTTTAGCAGCTTATTTAGCAGGCGAACATGCACAAACAGTTCGTTTTGAAACAAGAAATATTACACCTACATGGGATACAGTAGCCAATTCAGAAGCGGTAAAATCAGATGTTGTAGCATCTGCTCAAATTTTAGAAATTAATGAAGCATCTAAAACTCAGCCACTTGTTAAGAAAATGAGCGACTTCTGGTCTCCTGTAGAAGCATTAGGAAAATCTATTGTTCAAAAAGATACAACATTAGAAAATGCAAAAGAAGCGACAACACAGATGGGCGAAGGTATTATGAAAGAATAAGTCAATCAGGGATCGAAAGACTCAATGTTAGATGACTGACATAGAAAAGGGGCTAGTTTCATAGGAAAAGCAAATGAAACAGCCCTTTTCTTATCGGAAAACTGAGCCAAGGAGGTAGTCCAGTGAAGGCGAATAAGAATAAAATAAAAGAATTTCAAACAGAATATACAGTGATAAATGGGTTAACAAAAGGCGACGTATTTACCAAACTATCAGCCGTTATTCTTGGAGCAGGAAACTTTGCAAGAAAAGAATTTGTAAAAGGAATTTTATTCTTGCTTACAGAGGTAATTTTTATTGCAGTGATGGCCGTATTTGGTGCACATTCTCTTGCTATGCTTCCATCTCTTGGAACGAAGGAAACTGGAGAAGTATTTAATGAAGCAGCTGGTGTTTATGAGTATGTACAAGGGGATAATTCCATGCTCATCTTGCTCTATGGCGTCATTACATTTTTCTTGATAGGGGCGTTTATTATAGTTTGGAGAGCAGCAATTAAATCTGCTTATAAGGCACAGTGCAAAAAAGAACGTGGAGAAGTAATTCCGACATTTCGTCAAGAAATTCGCACTTATTTTGACACAAATCTTCATAAGACATTATTATTCCTTCCAGTTATGGGAATTTTAATTTTTACGATTATGCCATTGATTTTCATGATCAGTATGGCGTTTACCAATTATGATCGGGATCATCAACCACCTGGAAAATTGTTTGATTGGGTTGGTCTTGTAAACTTCGGAAAAGTTCTTGATTTTACAAGTGATCTCGGTAAAACATTCTGGCCAGTGCTTGGTTGGACGATTGTATGGGCAATTTTTGCTACTTTCTTAAACTATATTTTTGGTATGGTATTAGCACTTGTCATCAATCGAAAAGAAACAAAATTTAAAAGCTTTTGGCGTTTCGGATTCGTACTATCTATTGCGGTACCATCTTTTGTTACCCTTTTGATTATGAATCAGATGTTACAACCAAATGGTGCGATTAATGTATTATTACGACAGATAGGTTTAATAGGAATGCATGACTCGCTACCGTTTTTAACAAATGTAACATGGGCAAGGGTAACCGTTATTGTCATTAACTTATGGGTTGGTATTCCATATACAATGCTTACTATGACAGGAATTTTGCAAAATATACCAAGTGATTTATACGAAGCGGCAAAAATCGATGGTGCTAACGCTATGACGATTTTTTGGAAAATTACAATTCCTTATATGTTATTTGTAACGGCTCCAAGTTTAATCACAACTTTTGTTGGTAACATCAATAACTTCAATGTTATTTACTTGTTAACAGGTGGTGCTCCATCAACCATGTCTTATTATAAGATGACAGCTGGTAAGACGGACCTATTAGTAACATGGCTTTACAAGTTAACGATTGAAAATAAAGATTATTCTTTCGGTGCGGTTATCGGTATTTTAGTATTTGTGATTACAGCAACATCTTCTCTTATCGTATATAGACGTACCGCAGCTTATAAAAACGAGGAGGGATTCCAATAATGAAGAAAAAAACAATAACCAATCTTATCATTCATCTTATATTGGCAATTTTAGTTGTTATTTGGGTGCTTCCAATTATCTGGATTGTATTGATTTCTTTCCGTGAAGAACAAGGTGCTTATACAACAACATTCCTTCCAACCGCATATACGATTGATAATTATGTTCGTCTTTTTAAAGAGAGAGATGTATTTAACTTTCCACTTTGGTTTGCAAATACATTTATCGTATCTTGCTTTAGTTGTGTGATTGCAACCTTTTATACATTAGCAGTTTCTTATAGTATGTCAAGAATGCGATTTAAGATGAGAAAACCTTTTATGAACATTGCGTTGATTCTTGGTATGTTCCCAGGATTTATGTCTATGATCGCTGTTTACTATATCTTAAAAGGTGTTGGACTTACCGATGGCTACTTAAAACTAGTGGCATTAGTGCTTGTATATTCTGGCGGTGCAGGACTTGGATTTTATGTGGCAAAAGGGTTCTTTGATACGATTCCAAAAGCCATTGATGAAGCAGCCTATATCGATGGTTGTACAAGATGGCAGATTTTTACAAAGATTACCATTCCACTTTCAAGACCAATTATTGTTCAAACTGTATTAAGTGCATTTATGGCACCATGGGTAGACTTTATTTTTGCAAAAGTTATTACAGGAGGAGAGCCAAAATATTATACCGTTGCTATCGGATTGTGGAATATGTTGACAAAAGAAAATATTACACAATATTATACAAGATTTGCGGCAGGTGCCGTTATTGTATCCATTCCGATTGCAATTCTCTTTATGAAGATGCAAAGTTGTTATATGGAAAGTAATGCTGGAGCCGTAAAAGGTTAAGGAATAAAAGAGACAATCCAGTTGAAAATTATAGAAAAAACCGATATATTGTAAATAGATGTTAAAGGCTCAAAAGGGAAAGGAGACGGATGGCATGGTAAAATATTTGGGAAAGAAAATAATGGCGATTGGATTGTCTCTTGTTCTTTGTTGTACAGGGTGTGATGAGGAGTATTTATCCTCTTCTAATGGTGGCGATTTTTTATTAACTTCTTCTATGGAAAAGAGGATGGAAAAAGCATCAAAAGAGCCGTTTGGAAGGTATCCAGAGACGATTACATATACGCTTGGAAAAATATCAAATTCCGATAATGCTGGAATGCCAGAAGGAGATACTTTTGAGGATAATGCATACACACGGTATTTAAAGCAACAGTTAAATATTCAAAATGAAAATGTTTTTAGTGGGAGTGGTTCTGACTATAACAGTATGGTCGTTATGGCGATTACATCAGGGGAAATTCCAGATATTATGGTGTTAGAAGACTATGAATATTTAAAAATATTAGTAGAGAAAGATATGATTGAGGATCTTACGCCATATTATAACCAATGTGCTAGTGATCGAATTAAAGAAATTTATAGCAGTTATGGAAGTGACTATTTTAATGAAGTGACCTTTAATGGAAAGATGATGGCATTTCCTGAGACGCTTATTGATAGCGGTCCAAACGTTTTATGGCTTCGCTATGATTGGTTAGAAGAGTTAAATCTTGAAGAACCAAAGACAATAGAAGACGTAGAAAATATTGCAAAGCAATTTAAAGAGCATGATATGAGCAAAACTGGAGAGACAATCGGACTTCCTATGACAACGGATATTTCCAGTGACTATATCGCTTCTATGAGTATTTTATTTGCGTCAAAGGGAAGTTATTTAAGAAACTGGATTAAAAAAGATGGCAGTTATCAGTATGGTTCGATTCAGCCAGAGGCAAAAGAAGGGATAAAAGAGTTAAGAAGGCTATATAAAGAGGGAACGTTAGATAATCAATTTTTATTTCGAGCCGATAATAATATTGAGGAGCTAATTAAGGACGGAAAATGTGGGATTTTCTTTGGAGAATGGTGGAGCGGTGACAATCCTTTAATGCAAGCAAGAAGTAAAAATAAAGATGCCGATTGGCGACCTTATTTAATTGAGACGGATTCGGATGGAAAGACAAGCTATGTGCAACAAAATCCGGTGGGAAAATATGTTGTTGTAAGGAAAGGATTTGAACATCCAGAGATTGTTATTAAAATGCACAATGTGTTGTTTAACAAGCTACAACAAGAGGATTCTCAATTAAATGAAATTGCACAATACTATAAAAGGAATGTGGATCCAACAGCAAGACCATGTAGTATTAATGTCGATTATGAAAATGCCTTAGAACGCTCTTATGAAAATATTCAAGGGGCTTTAACAGGTGAGATTGATCCAAAGTCGTTAGAGCTTATGAACTATTCTTATTACAAAGCATGTAAACGTTATAAAGAAAAGGGAAAGGAAGCATCGGATGCGGATTGGGCAGCCTATATTACGAGAATTGTCGCTTGTTCTCTCCTTCAAGAGGATAAGATTAAAAAGATAGATACCTATTATTTAGGGGAGAATACAAAGACAATGGAGAAAAAATGGGAGTCCTTGATGGCTTTAGAAAAAGAGACGTATTTGAGCATTATTACAGGAGAAAAGCCACTCTCTTATTTTGATACTTTTGTAAAGCAGTGGAAAGCAGATGGCGGAGAACAAATTACAAAAGAAGTAAATCAAATGTATCAGGAAAAGCATTCGTTTTCCCTGTGAAAAAACCGCGGGGCAAGAGTCCTGCGGTTTTTTATGTTATAGGAGATTTCGTTTCCGAATGGATAAAAAAAGCTAGATACAAACACAGCTCAACAATAAAAGATGATTGCTGTGTCTTAACATAAAAAAGGAAAGAGAAAGGATAGGAGAAACAATATGAGAAAAACAGGTGTATTATTACCAGTGGCATCTTTGCCATCCAATTATGGAATTGGAGATTTTGGGAGTTTTGCTTACGAATTTATTGATATTAGTGTAGAGATGGGAATGAAAATATGGCAGATTCTTCCGTTAAATCCCCTTGGATATGGAAATTCTCCTTATCAGCCATATTCTTCTTTTGCAGGGGATGAACTTTATATTAGTTTAGAGAAGTTACAAGAAAAAGGTTTGTTAAAAGAAGTACCAGCTCCATTTCATAAAGAAGCTACGAGCATTGATTATAGTGAAGTAAGGGCATATAAAGAACCTTCCTTAAAAGAAGCGTTTCAAAATTTTGTGAAAGATAAAGAGTATGAACAATTTGCTTCTATGGAATGGGTAAGACAGTATGCTATTTTTATTACGTTAAAGAAAGCAAATGGATTAAAATGCTGGAATGAATGGAAGAGAGAACATCAGGCATGGATTCTCGATCAGAAATTGGATCTCAAACCTTTTGAAGAAGCGATTGCTTATGAAACGTTTGTGCAATATATGTTTTATTGTCAATGGAAGGAATTAAAGGCTTATGCCAATGAAAAAGGAATTGAGATTATGGGAGATATCCCTTTTTATGTAGGAATTGATTCTTTAGATGTATGGGCAAATCAAAAATGTTTCTTGCTTGATAAATCCCGTCCTACTTATATTGCAGGAGTACCACCTGATTATTTTAGTGAAGTTGGACAGCGCTGGGGAAATCCAATTTATGATTGGGAGTATTTAAAGAAGACAAACTTTAAGTTTTGGCTCGATCGCATTGGTTATAATAAAAATTTATATGATATTATTCGCATCGATCATTTCCGTGCCTTTGACACGTATTGGAAAATTCCTGCAAGTTGTGAAACTGCCATTGAAGGAGAGTGGATCGAAGCACCGGGGTATGAATTATTTGATGCCTTATATAAAGAAATGCCAGATATTGAAATCGTAGCAGAAGATTTAGGAGATATGCGACCAGAGGTATATGAACTTCGCGATCACTATCATTTAAAAGGAATGAAAATTTTCCAATTTACTATGGATGTGGCAGAAGAAAATAATGATTTTGAAGATCGAGAAAATATGATTATTTATACAGGAACCCATGATAATCAGACGATGATGGGGTGGTTTAAGGCACAAGAAGAGGAATATCAAGAAGAAATTATTGAAAATTTAGAAAAGCTTGGATATGACCAAGAGAAGATAATCGATCGCTTTGATTCTTATGTGCTTGACAGTATTGCAGACTGGGCGATTCTTCCAGTACAAGATATTTTGGGATTATCCGATGAAGCGAGATTAAACACTCCAGGAACAACAGGAAGTCCAAACTGGGAATGGAAGTTAAAAGATTTCTCAGAACTTAGAAAACGAATCGTTCCAATTCATCAAATGATTCTTGATAGCAAAAGAGAAGAGAACGAATAGGAGAAGAAAGAAGAGGTTTTAAGATGCATTTTCTATATGGCGCACAAGATTGGAAAACAAGAGAAAGAGGGCAAGAAGATTGTTACCTTTTAACGAATGGTCTTGGAGGATTTTCAGGCACGACCATTATCGGTTCGAATACAAGAAATGATCACAGCGTATTAATGGCTTGCGTAAAAGCACCGAATAACCGAATTAATATCGTAAACCATTTAAAAGAGACGCTCTTAGTTGGAGAGAAATCCTATTCTATTTCAACACAGGATTATGTGTCAAAACAGAAAACGGAACGAGAAAATGGATTTCTTTTTCAGTTGGCATTTCGATTTGAAGATTACCCAGAATGGACGTATCTTGTAGAAGGTGTAGAAATTCAAAAGAAACTGGTAATGAAACAAGGAGAAAACACCGTTTGTATCTCTTATGAAATCGAAAATCGCAGTGGGAAAGAGAGTACATTTACGATTACCCCATATTTTCAGTTTACAAAAAAGGGAGAAAATATGGAGGAAGGGCAAACAATTGAAAAAAATAAAAATTGCATCTCTTCTAACGGATATTCGCTCTATTTTTGGACCAATGGGGTCGTAGAGGAAGAAGAAACGACATATGTCGATGACTTTTTTTATGCGTATGATATTTGTGATGGAAGAAGAGAAGTTGGACGTTGTGCCAGCAATCACAACATTACGATTTCTCTTTTACCAAAAGAGAAGAAGTCACTCTTTCTTCTTTATAGTATGAAAGAACTATTAGAGGAAACCGTGACAGAGGATCAATTAAGAGCTATGGAAAAACATCTGTTTGAACAAGAAATCTCTTATCGAAAAGAGCTTGTAAAAACAGCAGGGCTTCAAGACGAAGTGGCACAGATGCTTGTAAAAAGTGCCAATCAATTTGTATCCGATCGAGAATCTACAGGTGGAAAGACAATTTTAGCGGGCTATCCATTTTTTGAAGACTGGGGAAGGGATACGATGATCGCTATGGCAGGATGCTGTATTTCCACAAGACAGTTTGCAACAGCCAGAGAAATTTTTTATACCTTTATGAAATATTGTAAGAAAGGGATTATGCCGAACTTATTTCCAGAAGGAGGAAATAAGCCAATGTACAATACCGTGGATGCTTCTCTTTTATTTATTAATACCGTGTATCTTTATTATGAAAAGAGCCAAGATCAAACCTTTGTAAAAGAGGCCTATTCGGTTATGGAAGATATTATTTTCTGGTATCAAAAAGGCACAGATTTTGGAATTCATATGGATGAGGATGGCTTAATTATGGCGGGGCAAGGTCTTGATCAAGTGACATGGATGGACGTTCGAATTGGAGAAATTCTTCCGACTCCAAGACATGGAAAGCCAGTGGAAATTAACGCCTATTGGTATAGTGCATTAAAAGTGATGGAATTATTTGCAAAAGAAGTGATGGGGGAAGAAGAGAAAGCAAAACATTATGAACAATTGGCAGAAAAAGTAAAGCAAAGTTTTACAAAAGAATTTTGGAATGAAAAAAAACAATGCTTAAAAGATGTGATCTCCGATACAAAAGAATATGAAAAGGCAGATTGCCAAATTCGTTGTAACCAGATTTGGGCAGTTTCTATGCCATTTACAATGCTTGAGAAAGAAATGGAAAAAAAGGTTGTTGATAAAGTGTATGAAACCCTTTATACGCCTTGTGGTCTTCGGAGTCTTGCACCAGAAGAAGAGGAATTTCATCCAAGTTATGGAGGCGAGCAATTAAAAAGAGATTTGGCATATCACCAAGGAACGGTGTGGGGATTCCCGCTCGGTGGATATTATTTGGCTTATTTAAAGGTGAAAGGCTATTCAAAAGAGGCTAAGGAAACGGTAAAACGTCAGTTAGCTCCATTAGAAAATACAATGCGGGAAGGCTGTGTTGGACAGATTGCAGAAATTTATGATGGACTTCGCCCTGTTCGTTCCCATGGTTGTTTTGCACAGGCTTGGAGTACAGGGGAATTGCTTCGGGTATATGAAGCGTTAGAAAGATAAGGAGCAACAATAATAAGTGATAAAGGAAAAAAGGTGAGGAGATTTCCAATGAAGCGGACACCAAGAGAATGGAAACAATATTTTGAATCAGAACAGTTTGAAAAAGAATATACGTACAAGGAATATGACCTTGGAATGACGTATACAAAAGAAAAGACGGTATTAAAACTTTGGGCACCAACAGCCGATAGCGTTTTGTTAAACCTCTATGCTTATGGGACAGAGGAAGAGGAAGCAATCGATCAAAAAAATTTATTAAAGCAAACAGAGGCAAAGAAACGATATCAAAAAGGGATTTCTTTAACAAAAGGAGAAAAAGGCGTATGGTCTTTGACGTTAACAGGCGATTATCATAACGTTTATTATGACTATGAAGTGACCGTCGATGGAAAAACAAGACAGACAGCGGATCCGTATGCAGTTGCCTGTGGGGCAAATAGTAAGAGAAGTATGATCATTGACTTATCATCTACTAATCCAGAAGGCTGGGAAGAGGATAAAAGTCCAAGAGAAAAGATAGATTGTCCTTTTATTTATGAAGTGCATATTAAAGATTTTTCTTATGATGAAAACAGTGGAATAAAAAAAGAATATCGGGGGAAATACTTGGCATTTACCCAAGAAGGAACAACCTATCAAAATGATGGAGTTCATCCAACAGGAATCGATTATTTAAAACAGTTAGGAGTGACCCATGTTCATTTATTACCTCCTTATGATTATGGTTCTGTTGATGAATTAGGAGAAGATTCTCAATTTAACTGGGGATATGATCCGGTGAATTATAATGTGCCAGAAGGTTCTTATTCTACCGAACCAAGAGAAGGGGCTGTTCGCATTCAAGAGTTTAAACAGATGGTGATGGCACTTCACAAAGCGGGGATCAACGTAGTGCTTGATACGGTATTAAATCATACGTATTCTTTGGATTCTTGGTTTGAAAAAACCGTTCCTCATTATTACTATCGTCAATGGGAAGATGGAAGTATTTGTGATGGTTCTGATTGCAGTAATGATACAGCAAGCGATCGCTCTATGTTTGGACAGTATATGAAACAATCGTTGTTATACTGGGCAAAAGAATATCATGTGGATGGATTCCGATTTGATTTAATGGGACTTCATCATACAGACATTATGAATGAAATTCGAAAAGAATTGGATGCACTTCCAGATGGAAAACATATTATTATGTATGGAGAACCGTGGACAGCTTCCAAAACATTGATGAAAGAAAAGGCGATTCCAGCAATCAAAGATAATGTGGAACACCTGCATGAACGAGTGGCTATTTTTTGTGATAGCACAAGAGATGCGATTAAAGGCCATGTGTTCTACGGAAAAGTTCCAGGATTTGTCAATGGAAAAGAAGGGTTAGAAAAGGAAATTGAACATTCGGTTGTGGCATGGTGTGATGGTTCAAAAAATTGGAAACCAAAAGCGCCTTCTCAGATTATTTCTTATGTATCCGCCCATGATAATTTCACTCTATGGGATAAGCTTCTCATTACATTGCGAAAAGAGCCTGCGTATGAGAAACGGGATGAAGAAATTGTTCGAATGAATAAATTAGTAGCAGCCATTGTATTTACTTGTCAAGGCATGGTATTTATTCAGGCAGGAGAGGAGTTTGCAAGAACAAAATTAGGAGAGGAAAATAGCTATTGTTCTTCTGCAAAATTAAATCAGTTAGATTGGAAGAGAACCATTGATTATGCAGATTTAGTGGAATATTATAAAGGACTTTATCAGATTCGAAAACAGTTTGGAACGTATGGCTATTTTGGAAAGGATGCCTACCAGTATTGTCATTTTTTAAAGTGTAAAGAGAAGAACGTGGTCGCTTTTACAATGAAGAATGTAAGAGCAGATGAGACATATGAACAGTTATTTGTGGCGTATAATGCCAACAAAAAAGAAGTAAAAATAAATCTTCCCGATAGTGAAACTTATGTACTCCTTGCAGATGAAAGCAGTGCGACAAGAGAAAAAGAAGGAAAAGAGATAAAAGATTTTGTTCTCTTAAAACCGCAAAGTGCAATGATTTGTGGAAAGCCACAACAAAAAAATGAAAAAAAGATAGGTAATGGATAAGAGAAAGAAATAGGAGAACTAGCAATGGAATTTGGGAGCGTTTATCATAGAACCACAGAGCAATATTGCTATGCAAGAAATGAAGAAGAATTAGTTATAAGTTTATTGACAGGCTATGATGTAAAACAAGTGTTTATCAATTGGGGAGATCCGTTTTCCGCTGGTATTTTAGGGGGCAATGAAATTTGGTCAGGTAAAGAAGAGGAAGTAAAAGAGAGGATCGAACTAGAACATCATCTTTTATGGAAAATTGTGTTAAAGCCAAAGTATAAACGGTGTAAATATTATTTTAAACTTCTTACAGAGCAAGAACAATGGATCTATGTAGAAGATGGTTTTTATGAAGAACAACAATTAAAAGAAAGCGGTCGTATGATCCAATATTTTATTATGCCTTGGATGAATGAAAAAGATATTGGAGTTGTTCCAAAATGGGCAGAGAATACCGTTTGGTATCAAATATTTCCCGATCGCTTTTGCCGTGGAGAGAAAAAAAAGGAGAATCCGTATATAAAGCCTTGGAAAATGGAAAAGACAACGTATTTTGATCTCTATGGTGGTGATTTAAAAGGGGTGATTCAAAAGCTTCCATACTTAAAAGAACTTGGAGTCACTGGGATTTATTTAAATCCTATTTGTGAGGCCATTTCCAATCATAAATATGATACAACCGATTATAAAAAAATCGATCCGATGTTTGGAAATGAAGATACGATGAAAGAACTGGTGGAAAAAGCACATTCTCTAAAGATGAAAGTAATGATGGATGGCGTATTTAACCATTGTGGAACGGAATTTCTTCCATGGAAAGATGTATTAGAACATGGAGAACATTCGAGATATAAAGATTGGTTTATGATTCAACAGTTTCCGGTTGAGAAGGGAAAAAGAAACACAAAAGATGGTAGCTATTATTCTTTCGCATTTGCAGGAGGAATGCCAAAACTTAATACAAACAATGAGGAAGTCGTTGCGTTCATAAAGGATGTATGTGGATATTGGGTAGATGCATATGGAATCGATGGCATTCGTTTCGATGTTGGCAACGAAGTATCCCACTATTTGTTAAAGCAGTTAAGAGCGTATTTATTAGAGAAAAAGCCAGATCTTTATTTGCTTGGTGAAATTTGGCATGATTCCACTCCGTGGCTTCTTGGAGATGAATACGATGCGGTTATGAATTATCCTTTTACAAGCAGTGTCAATGACTTTTGGAAAGAAAATTTAACAGCAAAGCAGTTTGAACATGCCATAAATCGCTGTATGAATTTATATCGAGAACAAAATCAAAAGGTTATGTTTAATCTATTGGATTCTCATGATACCGATCGATTGCGGACAAGATGTGGCAGTGAAGATATTTTTTATCAACAGATGGCACTGTTATTTACGATGGCAGGAAGTGCTTGTATTTATTATGGCACCGAAATTGCGATGGAAGGGGGATACGATCCCGACTGTAGACGCTGTATGCCTTGGGAAGAAATTGAAAAAGGTACTTATGAAAAAGAGTTAATGGCGATAAAAACTTTGATCGAGATGAGAAAAAAGGAAGAGGCAACCCATTCTTTGTCCATTCAATTTTTATATCGAGATGAAGAGGCAAAAAAAGAAAGAGTGATTCATTATAAAAAAGATCAAAACTTTTATGTGCTACTAAATGCTACAAACAAGCCCATTTTGTTAAAAGAGTATATAAAGGATAGCGATACGATCGAGCGTTTCTTTCAGTGGAACTGTAAAGAGTCTGTACTAGAGGTGAATGGAACGCTTATTTATAAGAAAAATTAGGTAGTAGGTCATAAAAGGATGACGAAAGGAATACAGAACAGCTCCGCTTTGAAGAAGTAATAGAAAAGATAGAAAAAGGATAGCAAATAGTGTTAAATTTTTTCGGTATTTAAAAAGAACAAGAGATGATAAGATATGCTTATCAAAAAGGAGGGACATTATGGAACAAAAACAACAGCTTTGGTGGAAAGATGCCGTTATGTATCAAATTTATCCGAAGAGTTTTAATGATACAAATGGCGATGGAATTGGAGATTTAGAAGGAATTATTGAGAAACTGGATTATTTACATACATTAGGCATTAAAGGAATTTGGCTTTCTCCTGTCTACAAATCCCCACAAGATGACAATGGATATGATATTGCGGATTATCAGGATATCGATCCGATGTTTGGGTCTATGGACACAATGCTTCGTTTAATTGAAGAAGGAAAAAAGAGAGATATTCGGATTATTATGGATTTAGTGCTCAATCACTCTTCTGATGAACATCGCTGGTTTATAGAAGCGAAGAAAAGTAAGGATAATCCTTATCATGACTACTATGTGTGGAGAGATGGAGAAGAAGGAGTGCCACCAAATGATATGAGATCCTGTTTTGGAGGCTCTGCGTGGGAATGGGTGCCAGAATTGCAACAATATTATTTTCATCAGTTTTCAAGAAAACAGCCGGATTTAAACTGGGAAAATAAAAAAGTGAGAGAAGAACTCTATGAAATGATCCGTTGGTGGATGTACAAAGGTCTTGGTGGATTCCGCTTAGATGTCATCGACTGTATTGCAAAAGAACCAGATAAAAAAATTACAGGAAATGGCCCAAGACTTCATGAGTTTATTCAAGAAATGAGCAAAGAAACATTTGGTCATAGCGACTTTTTAACGGTAGGGGAAACTTGGGGAGCTACCCCTGAGATCGCTATGCAATATAGTAATCCAGATGGCAGTGAATTTTCTATGGTATTCCAATTTGAGCATATTTCGCTCGATCAAGAAGGACCAGAGAAATGGGATTTAAAACCACTCGATCTTGTAGAATTAAAGAAGGTGCTTTCAAAATGGCAAACAAAGCTTCATGATAAAGGATGGAATAGTCTCTTTTGGGATAATCACGATCTTCCAAGAGCCGTATCTCGTTTTGGAAATGATAAAGAATATCGTGTGCCATCTGCTAAAATGCTTGCAACCGTTCTTCATGGAATGCAAGGAACTCCTTATATTTATCAAGGAGAAGAGCTTGGCATGACAAATGTTCGTTATGAATTATCTGAATACCGTGATATTGAACTTTTGAATATGTATCAAGAAAGAAAAGAAAAAGGATATAAAGAAGAAGACATTATGGAGTCCATTTATGCAAAGGGTCGAGATAATGCGAGAACACCGATGCAGTGGAGCGACGAGGCACAAGCAGGGTTTACGACAGGTACTCCTTGGATCAAAGTCAATCCAAATTACAAAGAGATCAATGCGAAAAGTCAATTAGAGGATAAAGATTCTATTTTCTATTATTATAAAAAGTTAGTACAACTTCGGAAAGAAATGCCAATTCTCGTTTATGGAGATTATCAATTATTGATGCCAGAAGATCAAGATATTTTTACGTATGTTCGTACGTTTGAAAATGAAAAATTATTAGTTGTTGCTAACTTCCATGAACGGGAACAGGAGTATGATGTGCCAGAGGAATTTAGAGAAGCTACCAAAATAATTGGTAACTATGAAGAAGAAAAAGCGGGAATGTTACAGCCATACGAAGCTAGAATGTATTATAAACAATAAAATAAGTACAAATAGATAAAAGAAATCTCCTATACAAATGCTGATAGGGGATTTCTTTGTTTTTCATTATTTTTCATCGTTTTGATAATTATCATTAGGAAAGAGAGGGGGTTAGAAAAATGGAAGACTCTATTGTCACATTTTTGTATCTGTGATAAACTTATAAATAAAACTTTAGGAAAGAAAAAAGAATTGCAATTTTTTATAAATTTTATAAAAAAGGGGCGATTCAAGAAGAAAAGGAAGTGTAAATATATTATGTTAGACGGAAAAAAAGCCATTTTTAGTGGTATGCAACCAACAGGAACGATTACATTGGGAAATTATTTGGGGGCACTTAAAAATTGGATCAATCTTGACCCCAATGAATATACTTGTTTTTTTAGTATTGTAGATATGCACTCTATTACCGTAAGACAAGATCCAGCCACTCTTAGAAAACAGGCTAGAAATCTTTTAATGTCCTATATTGCAGCAGGAATCGATCCAGAGGCTTCTTGTATTTATTATCAGTCTCATGTATCTGCTCATGCGGAACTCGCTTGGATTTTAAACTGTTTTACTTATATGGGCGAAATGAATCGTATGACACAGTTTAAAGATAAATCATCCAAACATCCAGAGAATATTAATACCGGACTTTTTACTTATCCAGTATTGATGGCAGCGGATATTTTATTATATCAAGCGGATCTCGTTCCAGTTGGAATCGATCAAAAACAACATTTAGAGATTACAAGAGATATTGCAAATCGTTTTAATAGTATTTATGGAGACGTTTTCACAATTCCAGAACCATATATTGGAAAAGTAGGAGCGAAAATTATGAGTCTCCAAGAGCCAACAAAGAAAATGTCAAAATCCGATGAGAATCCAAATGGATTCATTTCTATTTTAGATGATGAAGCAACAATTTTACGCAAATTTAAACGTGCAGTTACGGATTCTGACAGCTGTATTTCTTATTCCGAAGACAAACCAGGAGTGAAGAATTTAATTGATATTTACAGTGTTGTGACAGGACAAAGTGTAGAAGCTGTGCTTGCGGAATTTGATGGCTGTGGATATGGAGTGTTAAAACAGCGTGTAGGAGAAGCGGTAGCAGCTGAGTTAAAACCACTTCAAGATCGTTTCTATGATTTAAGCAAGAACAAAGATTATATTGATGGTATTATTAAGAATAACGCGGAAAAAGCAGCATATTATGCAAATAAGACACTGCGTAAAGTGCAGAAAAAAATTGGTTTTCCTGAAAAAATTCGATAGGAGTAATAAGATCTATGAACTTAATTGAGATTATAAAAGTAATCATCATCGGTATTGTAGAAGGAATCACAGAATGGCTTCCCATCAGCAGTACAGGACATATGATTCTTGTGGAAAAATTTTGGCCATTACAGCAAAGCGAAGCTTTTGTTAGTATGTTCAATGTTGTGATTCAGCTAGGGGCTATTTTGGCGGTTATTGTTTTGTTTTTCCATAAACTGAATCCTTTTTCGCCGAAATACGATCGACAAGAAAAAAGAGAAGTTTGGGAGCTTTGGTTTAAAGTGCTTGTAGCGACGATTCCAGCTGCTATTTTAGGGTTATTATTTGATGATTGGCTCGATGAGCATTTCTATAATTTTGAAACAGTTGCTTGTACCTTGATTCTCTATGGTATTTTATTTATTGTTGTAGAAAATTGGAATCGGGGAAGACGACCAAGAATCAATCAATTTTACTCTATGACGTATCAGACAGCTCTTTTTATCGGCGTATTCCAAATTTTAGCACTTATTCCGGGAACGTCTCGTTCTGGTGCGACTATTATTGGAGCTATGTTGCTTGGATGTTCTCGCTATATTGCAGCAGAATTTTCTTTCTTCCTTGCAATTCCAGTTATGTTTGGAGCGAGTGGACTTAAAATTGTAAAATTTATAAAAGATACTGGCGGATTTTTCTCAATGCACGAAATGGTGATTCTTCTCATTGGGATGGTTGTAGCGTTTTTCGTATCCCTTATTTGTATTAAATTATTAATGGGATTTGTAAAACGACATGACTTTAAAATTTTTGGATATTATCGAATTATCTTGGGAATTCTATTACTAGCTGTATGGTTAGTGCCAATGATACAAGGATAATACACAGAACATAGATTGTGTAAACGATAGGAGCGGACTATGATGTACATTATGTACCAATAGTTCGCTTTTTATATATGATAAGAAATTTTCATGGATACAAATGAGTAAAGGAGGAGCATATGAAAAAAGCATTACATTTTCTTTCTAGCAGGTTATTTGCCATAAGTTTTATTATTTTATTACAATTTTTTTGGTCCGCTCTTTTGTTAATAAAAATCGGCAGTCATGCTGGAGAAGTAAGGTTTGTACTGTGGTGCTTAAGTGTTATTATTTCCATTTGGCTTTTGAATAAATGGGATAATCCTGCCTATAAGCTAGCTTGGATTATACCGATTTTAATGTTTCCGACTTTTGGTGGTATGTTATACTTGCTTTTTGGAAATAAAGAACCGACGAGAAGGCTTAGAAAGAAGTTAGAATATGGATATGCCTTATCAAAGCCACTGTTAATTCAGAAAAAAGAAGTAAGGGATAAATTGTATCAAAAGGATATTCGGATTGGAAGGCAAAGCGAATATTTAATAAAATATGCCAACTGTCCTGTTTATGAAAATACAATTTCGAAATATTTAGAAAGTGGAGAGGCCTATTATACGACATTAGTAGAAGAGTTAAAAAGAGCCAAAAAGTTTATTTTTCTTGAATTTTTTATTATTGAAAAAGGAATGATGTGGGACACCATTTTGGATATTTTATTAATGAAAATACGAGAAGGTGTGGAAGTGCGTGTGATCTATGATGATGTTGGTTGTGTAACAAAACTTCCTTATCGTTATGAAAAACATTTGACAGAGCTTGGAATTAAATGCGTTTCCTTTAATCAGTTTATACCAATTTTTTCTTTGGCATTAAATCATCGTGATCATAGAAAAATTGTAGTCATTGATGGTCATACTGCTTTCTCAGGAGGGATTAATCTCGCTGACGAATATATTAATGAAGTGAAGCGGTTTGGACATTGGAAAGATACTGGAATTATGATAAAAGGCGAAGCCGTATGGAATTTTACCGTTATGTTCTTACAGATGTGGAATAGTATTATACGAACCGATAGCCATTTTAGTTTTTATCAGTATCACTATGCTCCTGATTGGTTTCAAAAGCAAAACAGGGTTTGGAATGAAAACGTATATGCAACCGAAGAAAAGAAAGATGAAAAAAAGAGTTTTTGGGAAAATGATGGATTTGTTCAACCCTATGGAGATAGTCCTCTTGATCAAGAAATCGTTGGAGAGAATGTTTATTTAAACTTAATTAATCAAGCAAAAAATTATGTTTATATAACAACTCCATATTTGATTATTGATAATGAAATGATGACAGCTCTTTGTCTTGCCGCAAAGCGAGGGGTGGATATCCGAATTATGACACCAGGGATTCCTGATAAAAAATTGACGTTTTTACTAACCGAATCTTATTATCGACAGCTCATTGGTGCAGGAGTCAAGATCTATGAATATACACCAGGATTTTTACATGCAAAAATGATGATTTCCGATGATGAAGTAGGAACAGTAGGAACGATCAATTTAGATTATCGAAGCCTTTATTTGCATTTTGAGTGTGGTGTTTTTTTATATGCCACAAAGACTATTTTGGATATCAAAGAAGATATGATACGGATTATGAAGGTGAGTCATCAAGTGGAAGAAGAGGAGTGTCAAAAGAATTGGTTTCAATCATTGCTTCAATGTATTTTAAGAGTATTTGCACCTTTGATGTAAAGAATAGTCTTGCGAGGAAAATAAGAATTTAATATAATTAAAAATAGTCTAGCCATGCAAAGGAAAGTCAAAAGATCGCCTTGATATAGGCGCGTTTGTGTGGCTATTTAATCACCATAAAAACAGAAAAGAAAAATGGAGAGAGTAAGATGTATCGGATATTAATTGTAGATGATGAGAGAATTGAAAGAAGGGGGATTCGCTTTCTGTTAAGAAAAATTGGTGTAGAAATGGAAGTGATGGAGGCGTCCAATGGAAAGGAAGCTTTCGAATATCTACAAAAGCAAGAGGTGGATATTTTATTTACCGATGTGAAAATGCCATTTATGGATGGGTTAGAATTAATTCAAAATGTTGTACCCAATCATCCTCATATGAAAACGGTTATATTCAGCGGATATAGTGAGTTTGAATATGTAAAACATGCTTTGACATTAGGAGTAAAAAATTATATTTTAAAACCAGTGGATCCAAAAGAGTTTGAAAAAACGGTGTCTCAAATTATGAGAGAATTAGAACAAGAACAATTGCAAAAACAGTTGAAAGAAAAAGAGAGTAATTTTATGAAAGAACATATTTTATACTCTTTAGTCAATGGAACGCCAGTAGATTCGATTTTGAAAAAGGTAGAAGGTCTTACGGAGTTTAGTTTTTTAAGTGAATTTGGATTATTGTTTCTAATCGAATTTTCAGAGGATTTTTTTGGAAAGATGGGGATTGATTTTCCGAAAATGTTAAAAAAACAAATTCAATGGGAGTTTACTTATTTAAATCTAAATCCACAGCAGTGCTTGTTGCTTGCCGATAAGGAAACCTCTCTTGGAAGTGGAAGAAAGACAGGAGAAGAATTGTATGCTTTTATTAAAAAGACATTTGATGTAGAGCCTTATATTGCAGTGAGCAAACCGTTAGGGAGTGTGGATCACTTAGCAAAAGAATTTGAGAATCTTGAGCTATTAATGGAGAATAAATTTTATCAATCGGAACAACATGTATTTGTGGAAGCGGAAGAAGGAAATAATAATTTATTAGCCCAGATTAATGATGATATTTTATTAAAACAGATTCGCCAAGATCTTCGCATGAAAGATATCGAGTCATTAAAAGAACATTTTGAACGGCTTTGTGAGAAATACCGAAACCGTCAGGATTTTTCACAAGTCTATATTAAATTTATTTTTTCTAGTCTTTTAAAAGATTTTTATAAAAATTTGCCAAAGGAGAGAGAAAACGAATTTAATAAAGATATCGATCGACTCTATCGAGCGGAGCAATTTTCTACAGTCATGGAAATTATTAATGGAACCATTCATTACTTAGAAGAAGAGTTTTTAAGCAGTCCTTCTAATTTACATAAAGAAGTAGAGATGATAAAAGAGTATATTGCCAATCACTATGGAGAAGAGATCAGTGTGGATCAATTAGCGGATATGGTTCATATGGCACCTAGCTATTTAAGTCATTTGTTTAAAAAAGAAACAGGACAAAATTTAAGCAAATATATCAAGTCTTATCGTATGGAACAAGCAAAAGAAAAGCTAGAGAAAACAAAGGAAAAAATTGTAACCATCAGTTGTGAAGTAGGCTATCCAAATGTATCTTATTTTTGTCAAAGTTTTCGTGAGTATTTTGGAGTGAGTCCGCAAAAGTATCGTGATATTGGAGGTGATGAAGGGTGAGACAACCAAAATGGTTTAAAGATATGAAACTTCGTAATAAGTTGATCTTTAACTATTTTTGTTTTGGGCTTATTCCTTTGCTTCTCATTGGAACGGTTGTTATGATTCAAGTGCAAGAAATCTTATATCGACAAGAAGCCGTTCGAAATGAAGATTATTTAAAGCAGGCGATTTCTAGTCTTGATGGACAGATAAAAGTGTATAATAATTTAAGCGATTATATTTCTTTTAGTAGTACAGTAGAGAGAATTTGCAATGATTCTTACAATTCAAATTATGAGAAATATTTGGATTATAGTGATGGATTTAATTCTTTAGTTGGTTCTATGAAATACTTTCATAAAGAGATACAAAGAATTACGCTCTATGTGGATTCCAATGAAGCAGAATTTGAAAATAGCATTATGCCTGTTTCTGAAATTAAAAATAAATCATGGTTTTCTAAAATTAAAAACGATCGTCTTCCTCACTGGATTTTTCTTCCAAATCAAAAAAAGGTGTTTTCTGCAAGAAGAATCCCGTCATTAGAACAAGAAGAAAAAGTAAATATTATTTATATTGAAGTGGATTATCATAAATTATTTGAGCAGTTTCAAAATATGACAAACACTGATTATGGTATTTATATGTTGGATCAAAATGGCAGGATTATTTATGATATACAGCAGTTTTCAAAAGACAAAGAATGGCAACAAATATCATTAGAACAGGTGATGGAAGAGGAGAAAAAACAAGAAGATTATATTGTGACAAAAAAGAAAGCCACAGAAAATGATTGGACAGCCTATTTATATCGTTCTTCTCAAAGTATTCAGATGGAAATTGAGAGAATTATGAAAGATGTTATTATCGGCGTTATTCTCTGTATTTGCTTATCCTTCCTCTGTATCCGAATTATCACCAATCGGACGATTAAAGGAATTGAACAGTTAAAATTCAATATGGAATCTGTTGAGCAAGGAACGTTGGAAATGACAGTACATAGTGATTCCCAAGATGAAATTGGAGAGTTGATTCGAGGGTTTAATAAAATGCTTATTCGCATTAAGCAACTGATTGAAGAAGTGTATGAGAGTAAAATTAAACAAAAGGAATATGAAATGCGAGCATTGCAGGCGCAGATTAATCCGCACTTTTTATATAATTCTCTTTCTTTGATCAATTGGATTGCATTAGAACAAAATAGTGAAGAGATTAGCAAAATTACATTAGCCATGTCCTCTTTTTATCGAACAGCTTTAAATAAAGGGAATAATATTTTATCTTTAAAAGATGAAATTGAAAACATGAAATCTTACTTACAAATTCAGTTAATTATGCATGATTATGAATTTGATACCGAGATTCAAGTAGAGGAAGGATTGGAAGATTATATCGTTTTAAATTTAATTTTACAGCCTATGGTGGAAAATGCCATCGACCATGGAATTGATTTAAAAATCGATGGAAGAGGGAAGTTAATTGTGACAGCAAAAAGCGATGGAGACGATATTTTGATTGTGGTGGAAGATAATGGAATCGGAATGGAACAAAAAATTATTGATACAATTTTGACACAGCAGTCAAAGGGCTATGGACTTCGCAATGTCAATGAGCGAATTAAATTATACTATGGGCAACAATATCATCTAACGATTGAAAGTCAGTTGGGGGTTGGAACCAAAATTATAACAAGGATTCCAAAGCAAAAGAAAGAAGAGTAAAAAAAGAAACAAGAGAACAACATCTCTTGTTTCTTTTTTATTACACAGTGTAAAACGAATAGCCCTGTGTTTCATTGGCTCGAAAAGAGAATTATACATTGAATTTGAATAATACAACGTCTCCATCCTGCATAACGTACTCTTTTCCTTCGGAGCGAACGAGACCTTTTTCACGGGCAGCAGCCATAGAACCGTTTTCCACTAAGTCATTGTAGTTTACAACGTCAGCACGGATAAAGCCACGTTCGAAATCAGAGTGAATTTTACCAGCAGCTTGAGGTGCTTTTGTTCCTTTTGTAATTGTCCAAGCGCGAACTTCTTGTTCTCCTGCTGTTAAATAGCTTAAAAGTCCAAGAAGAGAGTAGCTTGCACGGATTAATTTATCAAGACCAGATTCTGTCAATCCAAGATCTTCAAGGAATTCTTTTCTTTCGTCTTCATCTAATTCAGAAATTTCTTGTTCCATCTGAGCACAAACTGTGAACACTTCGCAGTTAAACTGTTTTGCATATTCTCTTACTTGTGCAACAAATTCGTTAGTAGCCCCGTCATCGGCCATACTATCTTCGTTTACGTTTGCAGCAAAGATGACTGGTTTTGCAGTTAGGAGATTGCAAGAATTGAAAATTTCTTCTTCATCTTCGTTATCAAGCTCAAATGTTTTCGCAAGTTTCCCTTCTTCAAGATGTGTTTTAATGCGATTTAATAGTTCAACTTCTTTTGCAAGGTTTTTGTCATTTTTTGCCCCTTTGCTTGATTTTGCAATACGGCGATCTAAAATTTCGATATCAGAGAAAATTAATTCAAAGTTAATTGTTTCAATATCACGAAGAGGGCTAATGCTTCCATCTACATGGACAATATTGCTATCTTCAAAACAACGAACTACATGAACAATCGCATCTACTTCACGGATGTTTGCTAAAAATTGGTTTCCAAGTCCTTCTCCTTTAGAAGCACCTTTTACAAGTCCAGCAATATCAACGAATTCAATAAACGCTGGAACGATTTTCTTTGTGTTATACATTTTTCCAAGCACTTGTAATCTTTCGTCTGGAACGGTTACAACGCCAACGTTTGGATCGATTGTACAGAATGGATAGTTTGCAGATTCTGCTCCTGCTTTTGTTAAAGAATTGAATAATGTACTTTTACCGACATTTGGTAATCCAACAATACCTAATTTCATAATTGTAATCCTTTCTTTCTCATAAGTTCTATCATTCTTTTTCTTTTCTAGCACTGTGTTGTCATAAAGAGACAGTACAAAAGAAAAAGGAAAAAGTTCAAGTATCCATAAACCATTCTATATTCTAGCACACATTCTCTTAGAAAGGAAGAATTTTGTTCCTTTCTAAGAAATTCCTGCCAAGCGCCGTTCCATGTGCTTTTTATAAAATAAAAAGAATACAAGGGTCGAAGTAATCGAAGCGATAAAATCTGAAAGCGGTTCGGCATAAAAGGCAGAGCGAGCCACGAAGAGAATTGGCAATAGGATTGTTAACATGAGATACAAAGCTTTTCTTGCCAAAGAAAGACAAAGAGCAACTTTTGTTGCACTTAAAGCTGTAAAAGTATCTACAAATGCATATTGAAAGCTTAATGGAATCACACTCAATGTAAATACTTTAATTCCCCAGATGGATAACTCCATATAACTTGGATCCGAAGTGAATAGTCTGACAAAGTACTGAGGAAGGAAACGGGAAATAAAGAACATAATGGTTGTGAAAATTAAGCAAAAAACAACAACTGTTTGAATTCCTTTTGTCACCCGTTTTTCTTCTTTCGCCCCGTAATTATAGCTTAAAAGTGGTTGGGAACCACCAGTAATTCCAAGCATTGGAGCAGTGATCAATGTCATATAGCTTTGTACAATTGTAGCTGCAGCAATGAGCATGTCTCCATCGGAACCGCCATAGTGCTGAAGCACCGTATTGAGTGCAATAATTAAAACGCTATCGGTAGCGAGAATAACAAAGGGAGAAAAACCAATCATAAGCACTCTCTTTATAATAAAAAAGGAATATCCAGAGAATGTGATTCGAACCTTTGGTTTTTTGCTAAATAAAAAGCAAATAACAAAAAGACAGGACGCGAATTGGGAGATAACAGTTGCAAGAGCGGCACCAGCAACTCCTAGTTGAAAAACAAAAATAAAAACAGAGTCTAAAATAATGTTTAGAATCGCGCCGATTAATACAGTTAGCATACCGATAGTGGAATAGCCTTGACAAATAATGAAATAATTCATCCCAAGTGCCATTAAGGCAAAAAAAGTACCTGCAGTATAAATTGTTAAATACGTATTGGCATAAGGAAAGGTGGTCGAACTAGCACCGAACCAAATGAGCAATTTTCCTTTCAATAAAAGGAAAAGGAGCGTTAAAATAACCGAAAGAATAACCAACATCAAAAAACAGTTGGCAAGAATTTCTTCCGCTTTTTTTTGATTTTTTTCTCCAAGCCTCATAGAGACGAGAACAGAACCACCGATTCCTACTAAAGTACCAAAGGAAGTGAGCAGTGTAATAATAGGGCTGCATACCCCAACACCTGCTAAGGCGGTATCTCCAATTTGTGGAATATTTCCAATGTACATTCGGTCGACAATGGCATAAAGCACGTTGACAAATTGAGCGATCATTGTTGGAATTGCCAGTCGAATGACGAGTGACACGATAGGATCTCGTCCTAGATCATTTGTTCTACCCATAATAAAAAAACCTCATTTCTTTTTTTGTTCCCTCATTTCGTTCATTTTCTTTATCATAGCATATTTTTGAAAGAAAAGAGAGGGAAAATAATGGAGGGAAAAAATTCAGTGGAAATTTTAAGGTGTCTTTGCTAAAATGAAAAGAAGGAGGAAAAAATTATGAATCAGTTAATAGGAACTATTCGATTTCCAAACTTAAACATTGTATTGGAACATGTCGGAAAAGAAATTACAATTTTAGGATTTTCCATTCATTTTTATGGAATTATCATTGCACTCGGTTTTTTAGCAGGGCTTGCTATGGCAATGCATGAAGCTAAAAGAACGGAACAAAATCCAGAGGACTATTTAGATTATATGTTGTGGATGGTTATTCCAGCGATTATCGGAGCAAGGCTTTATTATGTTATTTTTTCATGGGAAGATTATAAAGATAATCTTTTAAGCATTTTTGCCGTTCGACAAGGAGGACTTGCTATTTATGGTGGGGTAATTGCAGCGGTTCTTGTGCTAATTATTTTTTGTAAAATAAGAAGAAAATCCTTTTTCTTAATGGCGGATACTATGGTTATGGGATTATTGATAGGACAAATTATGGGAAGATGGGGAAACTTCTTTAATCGAGAAGCGTTTGGTGGTTATACGGATGGGCTTTTCGCGATGCAAATTCCGATAGCGGATGCTAGTTATACTACTCCAGAGCTTTTACAAAAGGCGGTAACAATCGGAGGAATTGATTATATTCAAGTTCAGCCTACTTTTTTATATGAAGGGCTTTGGAATTTGGCTGTTCTTCTCCTAATTTTCTTTTTTTGGAGAAAGAAAAAGAAGTTTGATGGAGAATTGCTCTGTGTCTATTTAGCAGGCTATGGATTGGGGCGTTGTTGGATTGAAGGAATGAGAACCGATCAGTTATTGCTTGGTAGCACTAGTATTCCAGTATCTCAAGTGTTAGCTGGAGTTTTGGCAATTATTGGAATTAGTGTGATTGTTGTAAAAAGAATAAGAATGAGGAAAACAGGGCTATCTTTCCGAAAGTGATAAAGAGAAATGGGAAAAGAAAGTTTCTGTAGAAAAAAAGAGAAATTTGTAAAAAATTTGTAGTGTTTATAAAAATTTTAAAAATACTTTGTATAGTGGAAGAGAACAAAGAATACAACAATATATTGTGGGAGAACACTTGGTCTGTACTCCATATGGAAAACGAGGCGTAAAAAACGAAAAGATAAGGTCTAAAATGGCGTAAATCAAACGTTTTTTACGCTTTTTCTTTATGAATTTTCTATTGCAATCTATGAAATTATATAATACAATAAAAATACAGTAAAAATTGGGAAAGTTTATATTGAAAAGAACTTTAAAAATATTAGCTGCGATTATAAAAAAGTTTTGGTGGCTATCTTTTATCATGTCATGGGGGAGAACCCAAAAAAGACTGTAAATATGAGAACAGGAGAAAAAAATGGAATTTAAGCATAAGTCGGTTTTATTAGAGGAAACCATCGCTCAATTGAATATTAAACCAGATGGCATCTATGTAGATGGCACATTAGGGGGAGCGGGCCATGCATTCCATGTCTGTGAGAGACTGTCAGAGAAGGGGAGATTCATCGGAATCGATCAAGATGAGGCAGCCATAGAAACAGGAAGAGAAAGACTCAAACCGTTTGGTGATAAAGTAACAATTGTGAGAAGTAATTATGTGAATATGCCAAATGTTTTAAAAGAACTTGGCATAGAACATGTGGATGGGATTTTATTGGATCTTGGCGTATCTTCTTATCAGCTTGATAATGCGGAAAGAGGTTTTACATATCGAGAAGAGGATGCACCTCTTGACATGAGAATGGATCAAAGGCAAGCGATGACGGCAAAGGATATTGTCAATGAATATAGTGAGCAAGAGCTTTATCGCATTATTCGTGACTATGGAGAGGACAAGTTTGCTAAAAATATTGCAAAACATATTGTAAGGCAAAGACAAATCGCTCCAATCGAAACAGCAGGGCAACTGAATGATATTATAAGAGCTGCGATTCCAGCAAAAGTTCGAGCTGTAGGAGGACATCCTGCCAAAAGAACGTATCAAGCGATTCGAATTGAATTAAATAAAGAACTTGAAGTATTAAAACAAAGCCTTGACCAAATGATTGATTTATTAAACGATGAAGGAAGGCTTTGCATTATTACGTTCCATTCTTTAGAAGATCGTATTGTAAAAAGTAGTTTCAAGAAAAATGAAAATCCATGTACTTGTCCGACGTCATTCCCAGTTTGTATGTGTGGCAATGTATCAAAAGGACGAGTTATAACAAGAAAGCCAATTATTCCAACCGAGGAAGAAATCGAAGAGAATAAGAGAGCAAAGAGCTCTAAGTTAAGAGTGTTTGAAAGGAAAAAGTGAAGTGAGATTTAATTAGCAAAAGGGGAAGAAACAATGGGAGAGAAACAGCATGAGTATTACGATGGTAATGCCGTTAGAACGACGAAACCAGCAAGACAACAACCTGTAAGAAGAAATACAGAAGTTGAAAGAAAAAGAAAAACAAATAGAAGAATTCGTAGAAATCAGGAAAGAGCATTAGCGTTTGGTAAGGTCTATACAATGATTTTGGCTGTATCAGTTCTTGCGACATTGGCAATTTGTGTCTACTATATCTCTGCCCAAAGTAGAAACGTTGCCCAAAGTCATAACATCGCTTCTCTAGAACAACAGTTAAACGACCTAAAAGATGAAAACAATGCTACAAAGGAACGTCTTCAAAGTATGATGGACCTTGATCGCATTTATAAAATAGCCACAGAAAAGCTTGGTATGGTCTATGCGGGAGATGATCAAATTATTTATTATGATAGTGCTAGTAAAGATTATGTGAAACAGTATCAAGATATACCAAAAGAATAAAGGCTAGGTGAGAAAATGGCAAATAGAATAAGAAAACGAGTTTTTACAAATAAAATGCGTTTTAAACTTATCGTTGTGTTTGGATTTATACTTTTGGGATTTGGATTTGTAGGATTTCGGTTGATGAAGTTTAATGTGAAAGATGGAAAACGGTATGAAAAACAAGTGCTTTCACAACAAAATTACCGAAGTACAACGATTCCCTATGCAAGAGGTGAGATAACCGATCGAAACGGAACTCCACTTGCTACAAGCGTAAAAGTATATAATTTAATTATTGAGCCAAAGAATATTATTGATGCCGATGAACAAAGGAATAAAGGTCTTGCAAAAGGGCTAGAAAAAAATGTTTATCAAAAATCAACGGTATCTGCTTTGGCTCAGTTTTTTGGTCTGAAGGAAGACGAGTTAAATAAGATTATTGAAGAGAATCCGAAATCTTATTACCAAAAACTATTAAAACGGATTGATTATGACAAAGTAAAGCCGTTTCAAGAGTTTTTAGAACAGGATTTAGTCATACAGACTGCTGACGGAGAAGAGCAGACGATCAAGCAAGGGGATAGAATTAAAGGGGTATACTTTGAGGAAGAGTATAAGAGAAGCTATCCTAATAATGAACTTGCTAGTAATATTATCGGATTTGCCAACAGTGGAAATGCAGGCTTTGGCGGATTAGAGCAACAATATAATAGTACATTAAATGGTATTAATGGACGAGAATATGGGTATATTAATGGTGATACACAACTAGAACGCACCGTTCGTTCCGCACAAAATGGGGATAATTTAGTGACAACCATTGACATCAATGTGCAAAGAATTGTAGAAAATAAAATTCAAGAGTTTATGAAGGAAATCGGTGCATCAGAAGGTGTCAATGTGCTAGTGATGGATCCAAACAATGGAGAAGTACTTGCTATGGCAAGTGATTCTACCTATGATTTAAATAATCCAAGAGATCCAGAACTCCTTGAAAGAGAATATACAAAATCCGAGATTAAAAAGATGACAGAACAAGAGCAAGTGGATGCGTACAATAAAATATGGAGCAATAAGCTTGTATCTAAAATTTATGAACCAGGTTCTACCTTCAAGCCATTTACCATTGCAGCAGGACTAGAAGAGCATACTTTGACAGGAAATGAAACCTATTATTGCCCAGGATATCTTCAAAAAGAAGGCTGGCCAAAGCCAATTAAATGCCATAGCTATGCTTCTGGTGGAGAAGGGCTTATTACATTAAGCGGTGCTTTAGAACAATCTTGCAACGTAGCCTTAATGGAAATTAATGATGCCAATGGAAAAGAAGTGTTTACTCGTTATGAAAACGACTTTGGTTTTGGAAAGAAAACAGGTGTGGATCTTCCAGGAGAAGAGGCAGGGCTTTTAATCAGTGCGGAAAATATGGGAAGCACGGATTTAGCAACGAATAGTTTTGGACAAAATATTAACGTAACGATGATTCAGCTTGGAAGCGCATTTTGTTCTTTGATCAATGGTGGCTACTATTATCAACCACATCTTGTAAAGCAGATTGTGAATGAAGATGGTGGTGTTGTTAAAAATGTAGAAAAAGTTCTTGTAAAACAGACAGTATCAAAAGAAACAAGCGATTGGTTAAAAGAATCCCTTTATCAAACAGTGGAAAGAGGATTAGGACAAAAAGCTAAAATCGAAGGATATAAAATTGGTGGAAAAACAGGGACAGCCGAAAAATTACCTCGTGGCAATCAGAAATATTTAATTTCCTTTATCTCTTTTGTTCCAGTAGAAAAACCAGAGCTTATGATTTATGTAACAATTGATGAACCAAAACTCGAAAGACAAGATCAGAGTGGTTATGCCGTTACTTTAAGTAAAGAAATTATGGAAGAACTTGTGACTTACATGAACATTCCACAAACAGGAACTACGAAGAAGACAGAAACTTCTAAGTAATAGAAGAGAAATACATTCATAACCTCATGAAAATACTAATAAGATATAGTAATATTTTCATGGGGCTATGTTTTTATGTATCAAAAAAAGACGTTTCAAAAACGAAAAATTGTTCTCGTTGGTTGTATCTTTGCACTGTGTGGAGTTGGTCTATCTGTAAGACTCGGTTATTTAATGGTAAAAGAGGCGGATCACTACCAAAAACTTGCGTTAGAATTACATCAAAGAGAGCGTTCCGTAAAGGCGGAAAGAGGAATTATTTATGATAGAAACGGAGTTGTTCTTGCTGGGAATAAAGCTGTTTGTACCATTTCTGTTATCCACAGTCAATTAAAAGAGCCAGAAAAGGTAATTGAAGTATTGACAAAAGAGTTAGGATTATCAGAAGAAGTAGTAAGAAAGCGTGTGGAAAAAGTTTCTCTTCGTGAGAAAATTAAAAGCAATGTTCCAAAAGAGACAGCGGACAATATTCGTTCCTATAAATTAGCAGGTGTCATGGTCGATGAAGATTATAAACGATATTATCCCTATGACACATTAGCATCCAAAGTGCTTGGTTTTACTGGAAGTGATAACCAAGGGATTATTGGATTAGAGGTAAAGTATGATAAATATTTATCTGGAACACCAGGGAAGATATTAACACTTACCGATGCAAGGGGAGTTGAGGTGGAAAATGCGGCAGAAGATCGAGAAGAATCCATTCCAGGAAATAGTTTAATCACTTCTCTTGATTTGAATATCCAAAAATATGTAGAACAAGCTGCGAAAAAAGCGATGAAATCTCATTCTGCAAAACAAGTATCCGCCATTGTAATGAATCCACAAAATGGAGAAATTTATGCAATGGTCAATGTACCAGAATTTAATTTAAATGAACCATATACTTTAATTCCAGAGATGGGAACAGCCACAACAAATGAGGAGAAACAAGAGTTATTGAATCAGATGTGGCGAAATAACTCTGTGAATAATACGTATGAACCTGGTTCTACTTTTAAAATTGTAACAGCGGCGGCGGGCTTAGAAGAAAAAGTAGTATCTTTAAACGATACCTTTTCTTGCCCAGGGTTTCGCATTGTAGAAGATAGAAAGATTCGATGCCATAAAGCAGGAGGGCATGGACAAGAAACATTTAAACAAGGGATTATGAACTCTTGTAACCCTGTGTTCATGGATGTTGGTGCAAGAGTTGGTGTGGATGCCATGTACAAAAATTACAAAAAACTTGGATTATTTGAAAAAACAGGGATTGATGTTCCAGGAGAGGCGACTTCTATTATGCATAAAAAAGAAAATGTGAAGGCAGTGGAACTTGCCACCATGTCTTTTGGTCAGTCATTTCAAATTACACCGTTGCAATTGTTACGGGCAGCGAGTGCTGTCATTAATGGAGGTAATTTGGTGACACCTCATTTTGGAATGGAAGTAAGAACAAGGGAAGGGCAGCTTGTGGAAAAGCTTTCTTATGAAGTGAAAGAACAAGTGATTTTAAAAGATACGTCGGATACGATGAAGGAACTTTTAGAGGCGGTTGTCAGTGAAGGTTCTGGAAAAAATGCGAAAATAGAAGGGTTTCGTATAGGAGGAAAAACAGCTACTAGCGAAAAACTTCCAAGGAGAAGTGGAAAGTATATATCAAGCTTTCTTGGATTTGCACCAGCAAACGATCCGAAGGTGATTGCGCTTATTATGATTGATGAGCCAGTGGGAACTTATTATGGAGGAACCATCGCAGCACCAGTGATAAAAGAGGTATTTGAAAATATTTTGCCGTATCTTGGCATTAAACAAGAGTATACAGCAGAAGTTTCGACAGAAGAGATTGTACAATAAAAGAAGACGAAACGGGAAATACTGTAAACGGCAGAGCCAATATGAAAAAGGTGGGCAAGAAGATGAGATATGAGATACTATTACCAATTCTAATTGCATTTTTTATCAATGTACTATTGGGACCTGTTGTGATTCCATTTTTAAAAAAATTAAAATTTGGGCAGTTTGTTCGAGATGATGGGCCAGAGTCTCATTTGAAAAAATCAGGCACTCCTACAATGGGAGGCTTGATTATTTTAGCTGGTATTGTAGTGACTTCTTTCTTTTATATGAAAGAATATGAAGAAATTGTGCCAATTTTGTTTGTAACACTTGGATTTGGGTTTATTGGGTTTCTTGATGACTATTTAAAAGTGGTGATGAAACGTTCCTTAGGACTTAGAGCATGGCAAAAAATGTTTGGTCAGATAATTGTAACTGCAATTTTCGCCTATTATTTACAAAACAATACCGAAATAGGAACTGCAATGATCCTTCCCTTTAGCGGAGGAAAATTATTAGAGACAGGTTCTCTGTTTATTCCAATCTTATTTTTTATTGTGCTTGGAACTGTAAATGGAGCAAATTTTACAGATGGACTTGACGGATTGGCATCAAGTGTTACAGTATTAATTGCAGTATTTTTTACTGTAGTTGCGATTGGGATGGACTCAAATATAGAACCGATTACTTGTGCAGGAGTTGGAAGCCTTCTAGGATTTTTAGTATATAATGTGTATCCAGCAAGAGTTTTCATGGGGGATACTGGTTCCTTAGCACTTGGAGGTTTTGTTGTCTCTACCGCTTATATGTTGCGCATGCCGTTATTTTTAGCGATTGTTGCGTGCATTTACTTAGTGGAAGTATTATCGGTTATCATACAAGTTTTTTCTTATCGAATGACGAAAAAACGTGTTTTTAAGATGGCGCCAATACACCATCATTTTGAATTGAGTGGGTGGCCTGAGACAAAAGTCGTAGCGATTTTTTCGATTATAACAGCTATTATGTGTTTTATAGGGTTGCTTGGATTATAAGGAGGAAAAAAGAATGGAATTTACACAAAAGAAATTTCTTGTGGCTGGAACAGGAATTAGTGGGATAGGAGCAACAAAATTGTTGCTCAAAAAAGGAGCTGATGTTGTATTATATGACGGAAATGAATCATTGGATCAAGAGAAAGTACTGGATCAGTTCGAAGAGAGAAATAAAATTACTTTTGTTCTTGGAAGTTTAAAAAAGGAACATTTAAACGGAGTAGAAGCGATGGTGATCAGCCCAGGGATTCCTTATGATGCTCCTTTTACTGAGATAGTAAGAGAAGAAAAGATTCCAATTTGGAGTGAAATTGAATTAGCGTGGCAGGCAGGACAAGGAAGGGTACTTGCAATTACAGGAACCAATGGGAAGACAACAACAACCGCTTTAGTCGGAAAAATTATGGAAGATTATTATGAGAGTACCTTTGTTGTTGGAAATATTGGAACTCCTTATACGAGTATTGTAGAAGAGACGACAAAAGAAAGTGTGATTGTAGCGGAAATTAGCAGTTTTCAATTGGAGACAATAAAAGAGTTTCGACCAACGATCAGTGCTATTTTAAATGTAACGCCCGATCATTTAGATCGCCATAAGACAATGGAAAATTATGCAAACGTAAAAATGAGCATTACAAAAAATCAAACAGCCAATGAATACTGTGTTCTAAACTATGATGATGAGGCAACGAGAGCAATGGCAGAGAAAATAACAGCAAAGCCAATTTTCTTTAGTCATATAACGGAGCCAGAGGAAGGTGTTTTCTTAAGAGGAGATACCATTTACATAAAAAAAGAACAAAAAGAAGAAGTTGTTTGCAAAATCGATGAATTAAATCTACTCGGTATGCATAATGTGGAAAATGTGATGGCAGCAGTTGCCATGTCTGTTTGGTTTGGAGTGCCTCTTTCTTCTGTGGTAAACTCTGTTAAGGCGTTTCGTGCAGTGGAACATCGAATTGAGTATGTGGATACGGTTGGTGGCGTTGATTATTATAATGATTCAAAAGGAACCAATCCAGATGCCGCGATCAAAGGAATCCAAGCAATGAATAAAAAGACATATTTGATTGGCGGTGGTTATGATAAAGGAGTGCCATTTGATGAATGGATTCAGGCGTTTAATGGAAAAGTAAAACAGCTTGTGTTACTGGGGCAGACAGCCACAGTTATTGCGGATACGGCAAAGAAATATGGATTTACAGATATTGTGTTCGTAGATAGTTTGTTAGAAGCAGTAAACCATTGTGCAAAGGAAGCAAAAGAAGGGGAAGCCGTTCTTCTTTCTCCCGCTTGTGCAAGTTGGGGAATGTTTAAAAATTATGAAGAACGTGGTAGAATGTTTAAAGAATATGTAAGAAATTTAAAGGAGTGAAGTAGATAGATGAGTGCAAAAACTCCTGCAAGACGAAAAAAAAGGCGTGGGATTCAATTTTACTTGCGACAACTATTTACAAAAGGTAATTATTTTGATTTTCCAATGCTATTTATTGTTATATTTCTTGTTTGTTTTGGACTTATTATGATTTATAGCAGTAGTTCTTATGTGGCTAATTTAAATATGGGGGATCCAGCCTTTTATTTAAAGCGACAGGCGATGTGGGCCGTAATTGGTATGATTGGACTGTTTGTTATTTCTTATATCAATTATCATTTTTATATAAAATTTACAAAACTCTTTTATATAGTGGCCTTTCTATTACAAGCCATTGTATTGTTGCTGCCTAATTCGAGTCATGGTTCGAAGCGATGGATTCAGATTGGACCGATGCAATTTCAGCCATCGGAAATATCAAAGTTATTTTTGATTTTGTTTCTTGCTTATATGATTACGAAGCATGTAAAAGCGGTAAGAACTTTAAAAGGGATTATTGTGATCTGGATTTATACCCTTCCAATTTTTGCTTTGATTGCGGTTGCCAATATGAGTACTTCGATTATCATTATGGGAATTACATTTTTAATGCTTTTTGTAGCCAGTCCGAAATATAAGCCATTTATTATTTTAGGAGTGGCTGGTGTAGCTTTAGGTGTCATTGTTTTATTAGGGGCTTCCTACCGTGGAGCTCGTATTACCGCATGGCTCGATCCTGAAAATAGTGATAATGGTTGGCAGATCATGCAATCATTATATGCCGTTGGTTCTGGCGGATTTTTTGGAAAAGGGCTCGGTCAGAGTATGCAAAAGATGGGATTTATTCCAGAGTCTCATAATGATATGATTTTTTCAATTATTTGTGAAGAGTTAGGATTGTTTGGAGCTATCTGTATTATTGCAATGTTTATTATGTTACTGTGGAGAATTATGATTATTGCCAATAATGCACCGGATCTTTATGGGGCGTTAATTTGTGTTGGTGTTATGGCACAAGTAGGAATCCAGATTTTAATTAATATTGCGGTTGTTACTAACACCATTCCAAATACAGGGATTCCGCTTCCATTTATTAGTTATGGAGGAACTTCGCTTACATTCTTGTTAGCAGAAATGGGAATTGTTTTAAGTATTTCAAGGCAGATTAAAATGTCAAGACGATAAGAAGAAAGTAGAACAAAAGTCATGGGAAAAAAAGAGCAAGTAAAAAAGAGAAAAAAGAAAATTTTAAAATGGAAATACTTACTCCTGTTCTTTTTTCTTCTGATAGTAGCAGGAGTCTATGTGATTTTAACACAGTTTCATATAGAGAAAGTGACGATTGATGGCAATACGCGCTATACAGATAAAGAGATCCGAACAATGCTTGAGAGAAATGCGTATTTTGATAACAGTTTGATTATTTGTCTTATGAATCGAATTCGACCGATCAAAGGAGTTCCATTTATTGATAAAATTGACGTTACTTATATCAGTGCAAAAGAAATCGGCGTGGATGTCTATGAAATGGCAGTAGCGGGCTGTGTAGAAGATATGGGACGCTATATTTACTTTGATAAAGATGGATATATTCTTGAAAGCTCTGAGGAACGTTTTACAGACGTTCCATGTGTAGAAGGACTTACATTTAATAAGTTTGTTCTTCATGAAAAGCTTCCAGTGAAAGATAAGAAGAAATTTGAACAAATATTACAAGTGACACAATTAATTCGAGAAAACGGATTGAACATTGATCGGATTCGCTTTAGTATTGCAGATGAGTTGATTCTTTATAAAGATGATATTATCATTCAGCTTGGAAAGAATGAAAATTTAGAAGATAAGATGATGAATCTTCCAGGAATTTTAGAAGAGGCGAAAGGAATGAAAGGGACTCTTCATATGGAAGAATTTACACAAGGCAGTAAAACTGTCACATTTATACCGAAAAAAGAGAAAAAGGTCAATAAAAAACAAATGAAAGCGGAAGAAGACGGTTGAAAAAAGTAAAAAAGTAGATTATGCCACTTGATTATTTGCCAAAAAAAATATATTATAGTATAAGAGTGTATACATAGTTTAGAAATCAATCCATATTTGCGGATTAAAAAATAAAATGCGAAAATAGGGAGTAAAAGGAGGAAGAACTTTGCTTGAAATAAAGTCAAATGCAGAGAGCATGCCAGCTAAAATTCTAGTAATTGGTGTGGGTGGAGCTGGAAATAATGCGGTAAATCGAATGATCGATGAGAATATAGAAGGTGTGGATTTAATTGGTGTTAATACTGATAAACAGGCTTTAGCATTATGTAAAGCACCTACAAAGATTCAAATTGGTGAAAAGCTCACAAAAGGACTGGGTGCTGGAGCAAAGCCAGAGATTGGCGCTAGTGCTGTCGAAGAAAACAGAGAAGAAATTACAGAACTTATTAAAGATGCCGATATGATTTTTGTCACCTGTGGAATGGGTGGAGGTACTGGTACTGGTGCTGCTCCTTTAATCGCTGAAATGGCAAAGAGTCTTGGTATTTTAACAGTCGGTGTTGTTACGAAACCTTTTATGTTTGAAGGAAAACCTCGTATGAACAATGCCAAATCAGGAATTGAAAAGTTAAAAGAAAGTGTTGATACATTAATTATTATTCCAAATGATAAATTACTTCAAATTTGTGATAAGAGAACAAGTATTCCAGAAGCACTGAAAAAAGCAGACGAAGTTCTTCAACAAGGTGTGCAAGGTATTACAGACCTTATTTATAAACCAGGTCTTATTAACCTTGACTTTGCCGATATTCAAACAGTTATGAGAGATAAAGGAATCGCTCATATTGGTATTGGTACTGCTTCAGGAGAAAGTAAAGCTGTTGAGGCTATTAAACGTGCAATGGAAAGTCCATTGCTTGAGACAACTGTTTCAGGAGCAAGTGATATTATTATTAACTTCTCAGGTGAAATTGGAATTGTTGAGACATCAGAAGCTGTTGCTTATTTATCTGAAATTGCTGGAGACGATGTTAACATTATTTTTGGTACTGTTGATGGTAGTCATATGATGGAAGATGAAGTGAGCATTACGATTATTGCAACAGGATTAAGAGATGTTAGTTCAGGGCTTAATTCTCAGACAAGACAGACAGTACAATCCGTGCAGACACAGACACCAGTACAGTCACAGAGCTATCAAGCTGGACAAGCAACACAGCAACAAGTTCCGAACCAATTCTCAAATAATAATGTAGGATATCAGCAACAAAATTCTTATCAAAATCAAGGAATACAAAATACAGGTGCCGCTGGAGTGCCTAGACAAAATAATTTTGGAACTACTGGAATGCCAAATGTACAGCCAATGTTTCCACAAAACCCTCAAGGACAAAATCAAATGCCACAGGGACAAAATGGACAACCTCAAAATCCTAATAATGGAAACAATAATACAACGATTAGTATTCCAACATTCTTAAAGAAAAGAAGATAAAAAAATGGAGTTATAAGAAAGAGTTTTTTCTTATAACTCCATTTTTTATGTGATAGGAAATTCCTCGCAAAGCGAGTTATCCTATCACATAAAGAGTATTACGTAGTCAATGCGCCTTATTGATTATATTCCGTATTGACTAACGAGAAGTTAATTCTGTATCAATAATAGTTGTATTTCCTTTTTCAGAAAGGGATTGCTTGATTGTTGTAATGGCTTCTTCTAACGAGATCACTTGTTGTTCTCCTGTTGTAAGATTTTTTAAAGCCACTTTTTGCTGTGCCAATTCATCTTCTCCTAAGAAAATTGCAAAAGGAATGGATAACTTATCTGCATATCCAATTTTTGCTTTAAATTTCTTTTTCTCAAAATAAATCTGTGTATTGATATTCGCATTTCTAAGCTCATTTGAGATTTGAATAGAAGGAGTCACGTCATCGGTCATTGGAATCACGAGAACGTCAGAAGGAGCGCTTGTATCGGTTCTTAAATATTCTTTCTCATTTAAAATATAGAAGAGTCTTGTAAGACCGATGGAAATTCCTACTCCTGGAAGCTGTTTCTCTGTGTAATAGCCTGCTAAGTTTTCATAACGGCCGCCAGAACAAATACTTCCAATCTCTGGGTGTTTATTGAAAGAAGTTTCATAAACAGTTCCTGTATAATAATCAAGTCCACGGGCGATTGTTAAATCAATGTGGAAATTTTCTTCAGGAACACCGTAGGAACCAATAGCAGTGCGAACAAAGTCTAATTCCTCTACACCTAAATCAAAGATTTCATTATCCGCTTTTAAACTATTTAAAAAAGCGATGGTTTCTTCGTTTGTTCCTTTAAAGTTGATAAAATGTAGAATTTTTTTACAATGTTCTTCTGATACGCCTAATTCTTTTAATTCTTTTTCAACCGCTTCTTCCCCGATTTTTTCTAATTTATCTACAATACGCATAATGCCTTCTGCATTGTTATCAAGACCTAGCATAGCAAAAAATCCAGTTAATACTTTACGATTGTTAATGCGAATTGTGAAATCTTTAAGACCTAAACGATTGAAGATATCATAGATAATACTAGGGATTTCTGCATCATTCATAAGGGCTAAACTGCCATCACCAATGATATCAATATCGGATTGATAAAATTCTCTAAAGCGTCCTTTTTGTGCGCGTTCTCCACGATATACTTTTCCGATTTGATATCTGCGGAATGGGAAGGTTAAAGCGCTATAATTTTTTGCAACATATTTTGCAAGAGGGACCGTTAAGTCAAAACGCATCGTAAGATCCGTATCCCCTTTTGAAAAACGATAAATCTGTTTTTCTGTTTCTCCACCTGATTTTGTTAAAAGAATTTCAGAGTGTTCAAGCACAGGTGTGTCCAATGGCAAGAAGCCGTATTGGCGATAAACCGCAGATAATGTATCACGGATCTGGTTAAAAATGAGCTGTTCTTTTGGAAGCAGTTCCATAAAACCAGATAAAGTTCTAGGTTTTACAATTCCAGTCTTCATATAATTCCTCCATATATTGTATTGTCCAGTGTGATAAGACGAGCAGAATTTATAAAGTATATTTTACATCGCCTAAAAAGGACCATTAATTATATATTTTACTGGATTCTATCATATCAGTCAATTGTCTTTTCGAGAAAGTAAAAAAAGAAGAAAACGGTGTCGATTGCATCATGATCGAATAGAAAAAAGGAAAGTATTGGAAGAAGAAGGAGATAAATAAGGAACATTAGAGGATTTCAATGTCATGTTTTGACATGGATTTTTTGGAATATTTTATATAATGAGGGAAGTTCAGAAAAAGGAGGAACAGGAATGAGGGTATATCTCGATGTACTGTTTTTCATCAATGGAACAATGGATTTTCTGATCCTTACGTTATTATCTGTTGTCTTTGGATTTTATGGGAGTCCAAAGAGGCGAGTACTAGCAAGTTTGATAGGAGCCTTACTTGCGTGTTTATTTTTTGTGATTGCCCCGTTTTCGAATGGAATACAGCAGATAGCAAGCTCTCTTATTATCAGTGGAATTTTAGTTGGGATTGCCTATGGATTTACAGGGATAAGAGGGTATGTGAAGCGATTATTCTGTCTTTATTTTATGACGGCCACAGTAGGAGGGATGATCGTTTGGATTGTGGAAAAGACAGAAATCAGTTATTACATATGGTTATTTTTAAAAACACCTTCGATTCGTAATCTCTATTGGAAGAGTTTTCTTATGATAGGGGGTGGAACATTTTTATTGCTTTTGGTTCTTGGAGGAACTGGAAAAATGGTGCGAGAAGAACAACAGTTTCTCTATCCAGTTACAATACAACTTGGTGAAAAAGTAGTGCATACCGTTGGATTGTTGGATACAGGAAACCGTTTGAAAGAACCAAAAAGTCAAAAGGGAGTGCTTGTCGGGGAATTTCTCGTACTCTATGGAGTATTACGGGAAGATATAAAAGATTGGATGGAAGGATATTTTCAAGGAAAAGGGATGGAAGGAAAGCCAGAAGATGTGTTAATGATCCCTTTTTCATCGGTAGGAAAAAAAGCAGGAGAGATGCCAGCGGTTGTATGTGATAGTATTCTTGTGGCAAAGGATGGGAATGTGGAGAAAAAAGAGGTGATTGTGGCAATTACCAATCAACAACTATCACCATCAAAAGAATATTTTTTGTTGCTACACACAGAACTTTTTAAATGAGAATAAACCAAAAATAGGAGGACGAAACCATGATGTTAAAGTATGCAGGAGTTAATGATATTAAGTTCAAAGTGGTGGAAAGTGTAAAAGAGATGTTATTTCCACAAAAAAATGAGGTGCATTATATTGGAGGTTCGGATATTTTACCTCCGCCTTTAGAAGCGGAGGAAGAAGCAGAAGCCTTATTGCGATTAGAAAACAATGATGTAGCAGTGAAAGCACTTTTAATTGAAAGAAATTTACGTTTAGTTGTGTACATAGCAAAGAAATTTGATAATACAGGAATTGGAGTAGAAGATTTAATTTCCATTGGAACAATTGGTTTAATTAAAGCCATTAATACATTTAATCCAAATAAAAATATTAAATTGGCTACCTATGCTTCTCGATGTATTGAAAATGAAATTTTAATGTATTTAAGAAGAAATAATAAAACTCGTTTAGAAGTCTCTATTGATGAGCCATTAAATGTGGACTGGGATGGAAATGAGCTGTTATTATCGGATATTTTAGGAACGGATGAAGATATTATTTATCGGGATATTGAAGACGAGGTGGATCGGAAATTACTGCGTACTGCTATGGAGATCTTAACGGATCGGGAAAAGCTGATTATTGAACTGCGCTTTGGATTGAATACAAAAGATGGAGAAGAAAAAACACAAAAGGAAGTGGCCGATATGTTAGGAATTTCTCAGTCCTATATTTCAAGATTGGAGAAAAAAATTATTCGAAGATTAAAAAAAGAAATTGTGAAAATGGATTAGAGAGAAGGGGCTTGTAAGAGAAGAGAAACAACCGTATAATAAAAGAAAAAGAGCACGAAAGAAAAGGAAGTGATCTTATGGGGAAAAAACGATATTATGCAAAAGTTACTGGACGGGTACAAGGCGTTGGATATCGTTATCGAACAACGATGATTGCAAAGGAAAAGGATGTGACAGGTTGGGTTAGAAATTGTGAAGATGGTTCCGTGGAGCTAGAGGCACAAGGAGAAGAAGGTGCCTTAGAACAGTTTTTTGAAGAAATCCAAAAAAGTAATTGGTTTATTCGAGTAAAACATTGTGAGAAAAGAGAAATTAAGATAGAGCAACAAGAAAAAGGATTTCGGGAGCGATATTAGCTTCCGAAATCCTTTTTTATGTTGTAGGATTCCTCGCAAGGCGAGTCATCCTATAACATAAAAAAGCACTACGTGCGAACGATACTCCGCTTCTTAAAAAGTTCTAAGTATTCTTACTGAAAATGCAGTAGCATATCGTTCCAAATAGCTCCACCATGGGTGGAACTGGATACTCCTTGATGTTTGTATCCAAATGTTTCATAGTAATGAATTAAGTGATCTTTACAGGTGAGAATCATCCCTTTTTTTCCGCGCTTTTTGGAAATCTCAATGAGATGATTCATTAAGGCTGCGGCAATCCCTTGTCTTCGATAGGCAGGAAGAACATCAAGTCCGAAAATAGTTTGATAATCTCCATCTGGATTATGCAGAGAAACATTGTAGTAGAGTTCATCTTTTAAAACGGATTCATTGGTCATACATCCGTTGATAAAGCCTATGATTTCACCGTCCATTGTTTCGGCAAGAAAAAAACTTTCTGGGAAAGTTTGCAGTCGAAGTTTGAAACTATTTTTATCTGCGGCTTCAGCAGCTGGAAAACAAGTGGCCTCAACGGCTGTGATAGCATCTAAATCTTCTAATGTAGCATTGCGAATTTGATAGTTCATAAGTAGTTCCTTTCTCTTTTAGATATTAAGATGTCAGCTTAGTCTTTCAAGGGCTTGTGGACTTAAAATTTTCTTTCGCGTAACAAAAAATAAAATGCCAGCGATTGTTGCAGAAAGAATGTCAGAGATTGGTTCTGCATAATAAATGGAAGTGACGGTTCCGTAAATAAGTGGTAAAAGAATCGCAAGAGGGACTAGTAAAATTACTTTTCGAAGAAGTGCTAAGAAAAGAGAAATTTTTGCTTGTCCAAGTCCCATAAAAGCGGTTTGACAACCCATTTGAATTCCAAACATAAAAATACCAGACATAAAGATTGGCATAACTTCTCCTACGATAAAGATGAGAGACTCTTTATCCGTAAAGAAGCGGGCAAAAAATGTTGGGAATTTCGTCGTTAAAATACAAGAGAGTGTTGTCAATAAAAAGGTAGTAATCACCGTATAAAAAAAGGTTTTTTTCACCCGATCAAACTGACTGGCTCCAAAATTGTAGCTAATAATCGGTTGCACCCCTTGCGTAAATCCTTGAATTGGGACTACAATCAATTGCATAACACTTTGAATAATTGTCATAGAACCAACATAAATATCGCCACCATAAAGCTGTAAACTATGATTCAATACAATATTAATAAGACTTTCGGTGCTTTGCATAATAAAAGGAGAAATTCCTAAAGATGCGATATGTTTTATAATTTCAAAGTCTGGCTTTAGATAACGAAGGCGAATTCGAATGGCAGAACGTTTTGAGGTTAAAAAAGAAACAACCCAAATGGCACTGAATGCTTGAGAAATTATGGTAGCAATTGCAGCACCACGGACGCCCATATGCAACCCAAAAATAAAAATAGGGTCGAGTACAATGTTGGTAACAGCACCGATAAGCACAGAGAGCATAGCGGTCTTGGCCTGTCCTTGAGAGCTAATAAATAAGTTTAACCCTAAAGAAAGTTGTACAAAAATCGTTCCAAGCAAATAAATATCTAAATAGTCATTCGCATAAATGATTGTGCTATTACTTGCTCCAAATAAATATAAAAGAGGAGTTTTAAAAAAAAAGAAAAATAGTGTTAGTACAATAGAAAATAAGATTAAAAGGCTTGTACCGTTTCCAAGAATTTGTTCTGCTTTTTCTTTATTTTGACGGCCTAACTGAATAGAAGCAAGAGGCGCACCTCCTGAACCGACAAAATAACTGAAGGCAGAAATCAGCATAATAATCGGGAAAGTAACACCAACTCCTGTTAAAGCGATATCACCTACATCTGCCATATGCCCAATATAAATGCGATCTACGATGTTATAAAGAACATTAATAATTTGGGCAATGACAGAAGGGATAGCAAGGCTTATCATGAGTTTAGGAATCGGAAGTGTCCCAAGTCTTTGCTCATTTGATTGTTCCATAAGTAAAATCCTTTCTGTTTTGTCAAAATATATTCTGATAATTATAAGGATAGTATTAACCTGCATTCTTGTCAATGATTTCTTCCAAAATAAGGTATGTATAGTTTACTTAGAAATAGTGAATCATTAAAAGTAGACACTACTAATACAAAAGGAGAAATCGATTATGGCTCTGAATAAAGTGGAAATTTGCGGTGTGAATACAACTGAACTCCCTCTTTTAAAGAAAGAAGAAAAACAGGAATTGATGAAGCAAATCAAAAAGGGAAATAAAAGAGCGAGAGAACGCTATATCCAAGGGAATTTACGCTTAGTACTTAGCATTATTCAGCGGTTTTCCAATAGCAATGAAAACTTTGATGATCTATTCCAAGTAGGTTGTATTGGTTTAATGAAGGCAATTGATAATTTTAATGATGAATTAGATGTACAGTTTTCGACGTATGCTTGTCCGATGATTATTGGAGAAGTCAGACGTTATTTAAGGGATAATAATAGTATTCGAGTGAGCCGTTCTTTAAGGGATATTGCTTATAAGGCAATTTATGCAAAAGAAAGCCTAACAAAGCAATTAAATCGTGAACCGACGATAGAAGAAGTAGCGGAACAGATCGAGATGAAGAAAGAGGAAGTCATTCGTGCATTGGATGCAATTGCGAGCCCAATGTCGTTATATGAGCCTGTATATCAAGAAGGTGGAGATACTTTATATCTCATGGATCAAGTAAGGGATAAAAAAAGTGGAGAAGAAAACTGGATCGAGGATATCGCTTTAAAAGAAGCTATGAAGCGTCTTTCTAGAAGGGAAAATGAAATTATAAGGTTACGTTTTTTTGAGGGAAGAACTCAGACTGAGGTAGCAGATGAAATCAGCATTTCCCAAGCACAAGTCAGCCGTTTAGAGAAGACGGCATTAAAAAATATGAAGCAGTATTTACAGTCATAAAAACAAAGGAAATTTTACAAAGTGTCCATTGCAAAAAAGCAACAAAAAGTTCCAAATCGGGTGCAATGGACACTTTGTTCTTTTATGTTATAATAAAGAGAGAAAATAGAAAAATGGAGAATGCTGTATGAAAAAGTTATATTTTGATTCTGCTGCCACTTCTTTTCCAAAGCCAGAGAGTGTAATAGAAGCGGTAACGGATTATATGAAAAACTATGGAACAAATGTGAATCGAGGGGGTTATCAATCTGCTTATAGTACGGCCAGTGTTGTCTATGATACGAGAGAAAAACTTTGTCGTCTTTTTGAGTTTTCGCCATGTGAAAATGTTGTTTTTACGCAAAATATTACATATGCTCTTAACATGATTTTAAAAGGGTATTTAAAAAGAGGAGATCATGTATTAGTAAGTGCCATGGAGCATAATGCGGTTATGAGACCGTTAGCTCAGTTACAAAAACAAGGGGTTTCGTTTTCGAGAATCCCCTGTACAAAACAAGGAGATTTAATCGTAGAAGAAGTGGAAACTCTAATCAAGAATCATACAAAAGCGATTATTTTAACATCAGCCTCCAATGTATGTGGAACGAGAATGCCATTAAAAAAAATAGGAGAGTTGTGTGAGCGGTATGGGTTAACTTTTATTGTAGACTCCGCACAAGAGGCAGGTGTCTTTCCTATTTCTATGAAAGAGATGAAGATAGATATCTTAGCCTTTACAGGACATAAAGGATTATTAGCACCACAAGGAATTGGAGGGTTTTTAATCAGCGACAAAATAGCAAAAGAAGTAGAGCCTTTGATTACAGGAGGAACGGGAAGCGCATCTGATTCGGAGGAAACACCAGAAATTCTTCCGGATAAATTTGAGGCTGGAACGTTAAATTTACCTGCTATTTTTGGGTTAAATGCTTCTCTTCAATATTTAAATCATGTTGGAATCCAGGAGATTCAAAAAAAGGAATTAAAATTGACAAAACAGTTTTTGGATGGGATAAAGCAAATAGATGGGATACGAGTGATAGGGCATGAAGGGCTTGACAATCGTGTGCCTGTTGTTTCTCTTCAATGCGATTGGATGGATGAAGCAGAGCTTGCCTTTTTGTTAGATAGTGAATATGGGATTATGACAAGAGTGGGAATGCATTGTGCCCCAAATGCGCATAAGACGCTTGGAAGTTTCCCAAGAGGAACGATCCGGTTTTCTTTTGGATATGAAAATACAAAAGAAGAAGTGGAACAAGTGCTGGAAGTCATAAGAAAAATAAAAAAAGAAAAACGGTAAGAATCGTTTCTACCATATAAAGAAGAGGAGGTGGCAAGAACAAAAGTTTTGCTACCTCCTCTTTTATCACATTAAGGAAAGTTTCAGTTCAATAAATGATAATTAGTCTTCTACTAAAGCTGCTGTAATAATAGCCATAGAGTAAACTTCTTCTGCGTTACAACCGCGAGATAAGTCATTGATTGGAGCATTAAGACCTAAAAGAATAGGACCATATGCTTCAAAGTTACCAAGACGTTGAGCGATTTTGTAACCGATGTTACCGGCATTGATATCTGGGAAAATAAATACGTTTGCATGTCCAGCAACTGCGCTATCTGGGCATTTTGTTTTTGCAACACGTGGAGAAACGGCAGCGTCAAATTGGATTTCTCCTTCAATTGGTAATTCTGGATAAGCAGCTTTTGCTTTTGCAGCAGCATTGCGCATTTTATCCACGTCTTCCCCTTTTCCTGATCCAAGAGTAGAGTAGCTTAAGAAAGCAACTTTAGGGTCGATACCAAAAATTTTACCACATTCAGCAGAGGCGTAAGCAATTTCAACAAGCTGATCTTCTGTTGGTTTAATATTGATTGCGCAATCACCCATTGCTAATACTTCGTTATCACCTGTAGCAGATGGACGAACTAAAATAAAGCAAGAAGATACAACGCTAGAGCCTGGTCTTGTTTTGATTAACTGAAGTGCTGGACGAACAGTATCTGCTGTAGAATAAGTAGCACCACCGAGTAAAGAATCTGCGATACCCATTTTCACGAGCATAGTACCGAAGTTATTTCCTTGGCTTAATGCTTTACGAGCGTCTTCAGGTGTCACACCTTTGCTTTTACGAAGTTCGCAATAAAGGTCAACCATTTCATCGATTCTATCAAAGTTTTGTGGATCGATTATTTGTCCACCACGAATATTGAAACCATATTCTTCTGCAGCTTTTTCAACTTCTTCTTTATTTCCAACTAAGATTGGTGTTAAGAAATTAGAAGCTAATAAACGAGAAGCAGCTTCTAAGATTCTAGGATCCGTACCTTCTGTAAAAACGATTGTTTTTGGACTTTTTTTCAGCTTTTCGATCATAACGCTGAATCCTGCCATTTTATTCATTATTGTTTCCTCCTTGAGTATATAATTATATGATTGCCATACATTGTATTTTGTATGCAAGAATTATCTAAATAATACTTTACCACATTTTTGAAATATTGCAATTGTTATAATAATAATTAAAAATTTAACGAG
>DVIZ01000042.1 GCA_018710905.1 Candidatus Scybalomonas excrementigallinarum
CGATTGAAAACATAAAAATTGATAAATTGACAAAAGAATATCTTACAGAAGTTAAAAAATCAGATGCGGATCCAGAAGCAGCAAAATGGCAATTACTTTTTTATTTGAAAGTGTTAAAAGAAAAAGGGATTGATAGGAAAGGAAAACTGGAGTTTATTGAAAAAAATAGAAAAGATAAAAAAACAGTGATTCTAGAGTTAGACGATGAGATAGAAAAGCAATTATATCAATATGAAGAGGAAATTAAGCAATTACTCTTGAAAGAAAGAGTGCCACCGGTTTTAAATAAGCCAAAATGTAAAAAATGTGCTTATTATGAATATTGTTATATCTAATAAGAAGATAAAAAGAGTGTATTGGAAAATTTATTAGGGGATTATTAGAAATTTAATATGTATTTTGTAACAAGAACGATGAAATATTCTTAAATTTTAGATGATTATTATTTGTAGAATATAGGAAAGGAGTAGGTATTAAGTATGGGAAGTACAAAATATTTAGCCTCTATGGGGGAGCTGAGTAGAAAGGATAATTCTCTATGTTTTAGAAAAGAGGGAAAAAATATTTATATAGCAGTTGAAAATATTAAAGAATTATATTGTTTAAATGAAATTTCTATTAATTCTAAATTATTGGATTTTTTGAGTCAAAAGAATATTATTCTTCATTTTTTCAATTACTATGGCGGATATAGTGGCACCTTTTATCCAAGGGAAAAGTATCAAAGTGGGAAATTATTAGTAAAACAAGTGAAAGCTTTTGAAGAAAAAAGACTCGACATTGCAAAAGCTATTGTAATGGGAATTGGGAAAAATATAGCAGAAGTTTTATATCACTACTATAAACATGACAAGAAAGAGGTAAAGGAAACAATTGATTGGATTAAATCTTATTTTGCTGAAAGAGTTGATGAAGCAAAAGATATACCAGAGTTAATGTCCTATGAAGGAGAAGTTTGGAGTCGATTTTACAACAGTTTTCAATACTTTTTGCCAGAAGATTTTGTAATGAATAAACGTGTAAAACGTCCACCAGATAATCCAATGAACGCAATGATATCTTTTGGAAATACTTTATTATATACCAAAACAGTTTCAACGATTTATCAAACGCATTTAGATCAGAGGATTAGTTTTTTACATGAGCCAGCAGAGAGAAGATTTTCATTAAGTTTAGATTTAAGCGAGGTGTTTAAACCAATCCTAGTGGAAAGAACAATATTTGATCTGGTAAATAATAAAAGGATACAGGTGGAAAAGCATTTTGATAAAAAAGTGAATTATTGTCTTTTAAATGAAGAGGGAAGAAATATATTTATTGATGCTTTTGAAAAAAGAGTAGAAAGTACATTTCAGCATAAAAAATTAAAACGGAAAGTGAGTTATAGAACTGCTATTAAATTAGATTGCTATAAATTAATTAAATGTATATTAGAAAATGAAGAATTTCAGCCATTTTCGATTAAGGAAGGAATCTAATGAAGAAAGTAAATTATAATTATGCCTTTGTGTTTTATGATGTCAATGAAAAACGAGTCCAAAAAGTATTTAAAATATGTAAGAAATATCTGACTCATTTTCAGTATTCTGTCTTTCGAGGAGAAATGACACCATCAAAGTTAATTCAGATGAAGACAGAATTAAATAAAATTATTAATAAGGAAGAGGACTTTATCTGTATTATTAAATTAATGAATGATAATGTATTTGGGGAAGAAATACTTGGAAAGAGAGAAAGTAATGCAGAAGATTTAATTTTATAGGTGGACATAAAAGAAAGCAAACATGATCAACTCTTGTTTGCTTTCTTTGTAAAAACAACATCTGTTATGATTAATAAAAATTTGAAATACAAAAATAATAAATATTTCAAAACAAAATTGTTATTATTAAAAAATCCAATTCTTTTGAAAAGAGAGTTTGAGTTATTTATATTGTATCATATGTCGTAGAGTGATTCAATAATCAATATTGATTCGAATATAAAATAAATATACAAAAATATTAAATTGATAATTGACAAATATAGGAAGAATATGTATAATGATGCTATACTACAAATGATAAAGATAGAAGGTAAGAAAAACTATAAGGAGGTAGCAGAATGCAAAATAAAAAACTCATCGTCTATGAGATTATAACAAAAGTCTTCCTATTTGAAGAGTTGACAGCAAAGCGAGCCAGTACAAGTATTCCGTATTTTGTAGATAGTATATTGATAAAAGATATTACCTACAAAGAGTTTCATGGAGAGAACAAACTAAAAGGTTACACAACAGATTTACTTTATCCAATGGAAAAAGATGGCTTATATAAAAAGCATCAAGTGTATGCCTTTAGAATTCGAACATTGGATCAAAAGTTAGTAGAGTATTTGTTAGAGAATCTTTCCAATCATTCTACAAAAGAGATGAAGGGGCTAGTAGCTGAGATTCGTATGATTCGAAAAGGACTCTTTGAAAAGTTGTATACGATAACGCCAGTGATTGTAAAAACACAAGAACATTGCTATTGGAAAGAGTGTTTGTCAATTGAAGAATATGAAGAGCAATTAAAGAAAAATTTATGGAAGAAATATCGTAACTTCACAGGAAAGGAACCTGATGAAAGTCTACCAATTTGGGATAGTCTTGTTTTTAAAAATCAAGGAGTGATTCCATTTCCGTATAAAAATATTACATTGCCAGGTGATAAGTTAGAACTTTTTATTTCCAATAATGAGCAAGCACAGGATATTGCATATATGATGTTGGCAACAGGATTGGGGGATCTTAACAGTCGTGGTGCATCCTTTATGGGATATCGTTATCTTTAAAGAAGAAAGATAATAGGATGCTCTATGTGAAGATAACAAGAACAGATTATGTTGGCAGGAGTTTAAGTTATCCACCGAAGGAAATGAGAAATTCGTAAAGAGTATTTTTATTGAAGTACAATATTAAAATATAACTTATATAGATAGGAGGTATAAAAGTAAAGAATGTTACAAGAATGTATTGATGTATTTAAAAATCAGTTACAACAACCAAATGGGGAAACGTTAATCCTTGATCAATATGTTCCTAAAGATGGAACTTATTATTTGATTACAAGAAAAGCAGAGCATACGTTTGAACTGGATGATCCTTTAGAGATTTGCTACAATAAAAAGAATAAAGAAATCATAGGAGTAATGGATGAACGATACGAGTTTATTAAATTTCTAGATTATAATAGTAAGTTGCTAGAAATGAATAAACCAATTGATCCTAAAAAACAAATTCATTCCAATAATTATTTATCATTTTTTGTGAAAAAAGATGCTTTAAAAGATGGAAAGATTACAAAAGATATTATAGAAGGTTATTATAAAATATTAGAAGATCCAACATTAAAGTATAAAAAAGGAAATGCAAGAAAAATCTTTGATAAAACAGTAGAATTAATTGGAGAGTTAGATCGAGAAATTTTATTAGAAATAAAAGAGTGGGTATTGAACTTCGATCTTTCAGAACTTGAGTATGCGGATAAGAAAGATTATTTAAAGCTATTTTTTATATTAGAAGATAAAAATGCTACGAAACAATTGTATGAGAAAGAAGGAAAACGGTATCTACTGCCTAATATTTTTAATAGCAATGATTTCAATGTAGAAGTGGATGGAGAGATATGGGGACTTCCAAATGATAACTTAAACATGAATGGTAAGAAACCTTTTTTAGGACATTTGAGTCGAAATGAAAAAGTACCATGTCTGATTTCACAAGAAGAAGCTTTGCTTCGTTCCCAGTTTTTTGATTATTTAATGGGATTAGCTTCTATTGGGAAGTGTAATGTCTATATTGATTTTGAGGAAAATAAAATCACTGGATATCGTAGTGGAGAATTTCCAGATATTATTAAAAATGGATGTTTTCTACGAATTCAAAAAGGAAAAGAGGTAGAAATTCACAAAGTAGAGCAAGTTGTAAATTTCAATAGAAATTTGAAGGAGCCATTTGTCTATAAAAAATATTTTGGGTTGAAAAAAGATGAGGAACCTAATATAAAATACGAATATACAATAGATAAAATAGAAGAAAAAATCCATTTTATATTTTTCGATGGGAAGTTAAGTTATAATTATTTTACAAAATTTAAAGATATTAATGTTAAAGATTTTATTTTAAAGCAAAGTATATTAGAAGCTAGGGATAGACTTTTTCTTTATTTATATACAAATCAACAAGTTAGTATGATAGGTCTTATGAAGCCAGTCATGTTGCGTCTGATAAAACATACTTTTTTGCAAAGTTTAATAGATACAAGGAAGAAGGAAAAATTACAAGAACAGATTAATTTATATTGGGCATTGTTGAATTATTGGGAGATAAAGGAGGTAAATAATATGACAAGTGTTCGTGAGAGTGTTCGTCAAAAGATTAATGACAAAAGTGATGATAAACAAGATTGGAAATTTGAAGAAAACGAGGAATGTTATTATGCTGCTGGACAAGCAATCGGATATTTAATATCAAAAAGTAAGGCAAAGTCAATTCCTGCATCTCAAGTAAATACATTTTTAAATGTAAAAACGGGTAGACAATTGGCAGAAAAAATTAGTAGACTTTATAAAAAATATAATTATCGCATTGAATCAGGTTTGAGAGGAAATCAGCGTTTTCAAAGAGCATTTTCAAAAGTTCAGCAAGCATTAGTAAATTGTGATACTGTTGATATTGTTTGGCTTTTATCAGGTTTTGCAGATAGTAATTTGTTTTATGAAAAAGTAGAAGATGAAAATGGAGAAGGAGGAAAAGAAAATGATGAATAAAAGAGTATATGGGATTTTAGGTATTTCAGCTGTTATGGCGAATTGGAATGCAGATTTTACAGGTTGTCCAAAGAGCACAAGTGAAGGTAGAATTTTTGGAAGTGATAAAGCATTTAAATATCCAATGAAAAAGTTATGGGAACAAAAAGGTGAAAAGGTACTTTATATAAAATCTTTGAAGTTTGAGGAAGATGATAAAAATGGTGTTATGCTGATTCCAAAAACATTAAAAGAAAGATATGAAGGATTATTTGGGGTGTCAGATCTAAAGCAGAGTAAAAATTCAAAAGATGTATTGAAAAACTTGTTTCAAGCCATTGATGTAAAAAATTTTGGAGCAACTTTTGCGGAAGAAAAAAATAATATTTCTATTACTGGAGCAGTTCAGTTTGGACAAGGAATGAATTACTATGAAGATTCTGAGGTATTAGAGCAGCAGATTTTATCTCCATTTCGAGATCCTTTAGCAAAAGAAAAAAGCAAAACAAAAGAAGATGCAGAAGGACAGGAAGCCAAAAATTCCACACTTGGAACAAAGATTGTAAGTGATGAGGCTCATTATTTTTATCCATTTTCAGTGAATCCTCTTGCTTATAAAGAATATGTGGAATTAGGGGTAACGGAAGGATATACAGAAGAAGATTATGAAACTTTTAAGAAAACATCTTTAGTGGCAGCTACTTCTTATGCGACCAATGCAAAAGAAGGATGTGAAAATGAATTTGGTCTTTTTGTAGAAACAGCACCGGACTGTTATTTACCAAATTTAACAAGTATGATTCGATTTGAAAAAGGAGAAGATAAAAATAAGATTTCCGTTCTCTGTGGAAGTTTATTAAATGAAATGAAAGAACAGATTGAAAAAGTGGAAATTTATTACAATCCATCTACAACAGAAATTGAAACCGATATTGAGGGAGTGAAATGTTATCATATCTTTACACAGAAAGAGGTGTAAAATATGAGGTTTGTAAAATTCACATTAAAAGGAGAACATGCATTTTTTAAAAAGCCAGATGTGAATTCTTATATTTATTTTACATATAACCAGATTCATAAGGTTGCTTTGTTAGGAATGTTTGGAGCAATTTTGGGATATCAAGGTTACGAGTCCCAAAAGGGAAAATCATATCCAGAATTTTATGAGAAGTTAAAGGATTTAAAGTTAGCAATTATTCCAAAAAATAAATATGGTATTTTTCCAAAGAAGATTCAAGTATTTAACAATTCTGTGGGTTATGCTTCCTTTGAACAAGGAGGGAATCTCATTGTAAAGGAACAGTGGATTGAAAATCCGGAATGGGATATTTATTTTGCAGTTATTGACGAAGCGAGTGAGCAATTAGCTGATTTTATTTTAAAGAGAAAATGTATTTATATTCCTTATCTAGGAAAGAATGATCACCCAGCAGATATTTTAAATCCCATTAGCCTTGAAGGAGTCCAAATAAGAGAAGAAGGCATAACGATTCATAGTCTTATGCCAAAAAATAATATAGAATTAGAGTCAGATTGTGAAGAAGAGGAAATGGAAGAATTACTATTTCGTTATGAAGAAGAATTGCCCATTGGTTTAAAAGAAAATGTAAATACGTATCAATTGACAAAGTTAATTTATACGAATCAACCGATTAAAGAAAGTATATCTCCAATTTATGAGGTAGAAGGTAAAAATATAATATTGATATAAAAAGAATAGAAAGATGGCTGTTATAGGAAGTATACAAAGAGAGAATACTGAATGTAATAGCCTGTCTTTCGTATAAAAGTTGTTCGTTAAAAATGGAAAGAGACTTATAAAATAAACTATCAAAGTAGGGAGCGTGAATATGGAACAATTTTATATATCAGAATTAAAAATAAAAAAAGTTCGTCATTTAAATAATATAACAATTCCATTATCAAAAAATGAGCTTAAGCATCTGATTATTACCGGAAGAAATGGTAGTGGAAAAACGAGTGTTTTAGAAGCAATTGTTTAACTCTTTCAATCAATTACATCAATAAATGATGCGATATGGAAAAATTTTACTTCGTAAACTGCGACCGCGCGGCAAAGGGTACGTTGCTAGAAGTTATCGAAAGTCGCGAGGAGTGTTGGGCGCACACTTTGTTCTCCACTAGAACATTATTTTGTAAATCTCTTGCAATCTTTAAAATCTTATAAGCCACATTCCTATCTTTTACTTCTCTATAAGAACTCCAAAAATGATAGTAATTCATATCGAATTTGACTGGTATTCATAACGAAAAAACAATGGTAGTATGAAAGAAACCTAAGACTTAAAAATAAGGAATGGAACAAGAAGGGAGACAGCAAAAATGATTTATGATGAAAGAATAGAAAAAGTATTATATGGTGGAGATTATAACCCAGAGCAATGGAGTGAAGATGTCTGGGAAGAAGATATGAGACTCTTTGCTCTAGCGGGAATTGATATTGTTACATTGAATGTATTTTCTTGGGCGAGTTTACAGCCAGATGAGCATACCTATTGTTTTGAAAAATTAGATAAAATTATGGATTTAGTTGAAAAAAATGGACTAAAAGTGTGCATGGCTACATCAACAGCAGCTCATCCCGCTTGGATGGCCAAAAAATATCCAGATATTTTACGGACAGAATTTAACGGTATGAAACGTAAATTTGGAAGCCGTCATAACTCTTGTCAAAACAGCCCAACATACCAGAAGTATTCCGTACTCTTGGCTAAAAAATTAGCAGAGCGTTATAAAGATAGAAAATGTATTGTTGCGTGGCATGTTTCCAATGAATATGGTGGAGAATGTTACTGTGAAAACTGTGAAAAGGCATTCCGTGTTTGGTTAAAGGATAAATATAAGACGATTGAAGAATTAAACCGCGCTTGGAATACGGCCTTTTGGGGACATACGTTTTATGAATGGGATGAAATTGTGCTTCCAAATTTATTAAGTGAACATTTTGCAGAAAATAGAACAACGTTTCAAGGAATCTCTCTTGATTATCGAAGATTTAATTCTGAGGGGATGCTTCACTGTTTTAAAGCGGAGTATGAGGCGATTAAATCAGTGATTCCTGATGCAAAAATTACAACAAATCTTATGGGATTTTATAAACCATTGGATTATCAGATGTGGGCAAACGAGATGGATTTTATTTCATGGGATAACTATCCAGCCAATGAAGATCCTTATGCGAGAATCGCCATGAACCATGATCTGATGCGTGGGATTAAAGGCGGTCAGCCATTTGTACTGATGGAGCAGACACCAAGTGTTACCAACTGGCTTGCCTATAATGCGTTAAAAAGACCAAACGTTATGCGACTTTGGAGTTATCAAGCGATGGCTCATGGCGCGGATGCGATTATGTTTTTCCAGATGAGAAGAAGTATTGGTGCTTGTGAAAAATATCATGGTGCAGTTATCGATCATGTTGGAAATGAAAATACGAGAGTCTTTCGTGAAATTGCAAAATTAGGGGAAGAATTAAAGCAATTAGGTTCTAAAACGCTTGGTTCTACCATGGATTCCAAGGTAGCGGTTGTTGTGGATTGGGATAACTGGTGGGCACTAGAGTATTCTGCTGGTCCAAGCTGTGATTTAAAATATTTAGATGAAGTTTTTGGCTATTATCGTGCATTGGAAGAGCAAAATTATTCCGTAGATCTCATTGGGGTGAACGATGATTTATCAAAATATGAAGTGGTCATTGCGCCAATTCTCTATATGACAAAGGGAAGTTATGATGAAAAGATTCGAGAGTATGTAAAAAATGGTGGAACGTTTATTACGACATTCTTTAGTGGAATTGTAGACGAACATGATCTTGTTATTACCGGCGGATATCCAGGGCATTTAAGAGATATTTTAGGCATTTGGGTAGAGGAAATCGATGCTCTTCCAGCAGGAACTACAAACGCTTTTACATATGAAGGAAAAGAATACGAGGCAAAATTATTATGTGACATTATGCATTTAGAAGGGGCAAAAGCGTTGGCAACCTATGAAAAAGATTTCTATGCGAATACTCCTGTTTTAACGGTCAATGAATATGGAAAAGGCAAGGCATACTATGTAGGAACGAGATCAAGTGAAGACTTTTATCAAACGTTTTTAAAAGAGCGTTTAGAGGAAAAAGGCATTCAACCAGTGCTAGAAGTGGAAGGTGTTGGTATCGAAGCTACGGAACGAATCAAAGGGGATGAGCATTATTTATTTGTTTTAAATCATAACGATACAGAAGGAACTTTTGTTATGCCAAAGGCAAAAGTAGATCTTTTAACAGGAAGAACCTATACAAAGGGAGAAGTTGTTACGATTCCTGCGAAAGAAGTTATGATATTAGAAGGCTGATAGAAAGCGGTAAAGTTTTAGGTAATAAGTTCTAGTTTTCTAAGAAGAACTAAGGCATAGAAGTCCAATAGAAGAGATAGAAAAAGGAGAGAAAACGATGAAGTTAGAAAAAGGAAGCAAACTTTTAATGATAGGGGATTCGGTGACGGACTGTGATCGTTTGTATGATGCCATTCCAGCAGGATGGGGTTCCTTTGGAAATGGATATGTGAATTTAGTCAATGCGTGTTTAACAGGGCTCGCACCAGAGTATCAGATTGCTGTTTATAATAAAGGGATTAGTGGGAATACGGTAGTTGATTTACAACGAAGATGGCAACAAGACGTTCTTGATTTAAAACCCGATTATGTATCCATTATGATAGGAATTAATGATGTATGGCGCCATTTTGATGCGGTTATGCAACCGATGGAAAAAGTGGATGAAGAAATGTTTCGCAATACTTATGAAGAGTTGATCCAAAAAACAAAACCAGTTGTAAAACAGATGTATTTGATTGGTGCATTTATGATGATTGAAACAAGGGATTATCCGATGAGAAAAATGGTGGAGCGTTATGCCGATATTACAAAAGAGTTAGCCAAAAAATATGAGCTTCCTTATATCGAGGTGCAAGCGAGAATGGATGCGTTTATGGAAAGTCTTCCTGCTTATACATTAAGCAATGATCACGTTCATCCAAATGTGCAAGGTCATATGATCATAGCAAAGGCTTTTCTTGATGAGATTGGATTTGAGTGGAGGTAATTTTTGTGGACTTATTATTTAAAAATTCAGCAAGAGAATTTACGGAAGCCTTGCCGATTGGAAACGGGCGATTAGGAGCTATGATCTATGGGGAAATTATGAGAGAGCAAATCGTCTTAAATGAAAGTTCTATGTGGTCTGGTAGTGAGGAAGAGACGGATCGGGAAGATGCCAAAGAAGCATTACCGAAAATCCGAGAGCTTTTGTCACAAGGGAAAAACTATGAAGCGGAACAAGTGTTTTCGAAGCACTTTACTTGTCTTGGAAAAGGAAGTAATTATGCCCATGGCTCAACCGTGCCTTTTGGATGCTATCAAGTGTTAGGAAGGCTTCATTTGTCCTATTTTCAAGCCCTTTCTTTTGGACGGGAGAGTTGTGACTGTGTCAAAGATTATAAGAGAAGTTTAAACATCGAAACAGGAGAGGCTACGGTTTCTTTTGAGACATTTGGAATTAAGTTTCAACGCTCTTATTTTGTATCAAAGGAGCAGGAGGCAATTTATATTCATTTAACTGCTTCTGAAAAAGGCAAGGTGCATGTTGGCGTTGGAATTGATCGAGATGAATGTTTTCAAACAGAATGTTTGAATGATCACACGCTTTTATTATGTGGACAATTAGAAGATGGGTATGGAACAAAAAAAGGAGTCAAATATGCTTGTGCAGTCGGCGCAAAAACAAATGGGGGAGAAGTTTATACAAAGGATCAGCGGATTTTTATTAAAGATGCAGATGAGGCGTGGATTGTTATTACCGCTCGTACGAATATGAGTGGTTTTATGGATCGAGAAGCAATAGACGAACAAGCAAAGGCAATTGAGGACAATCAAAAGGCGCTGCTTGCTCCATGGGAAGAAGTAAAAAGACAGCATGAAGAAGATATGAAACGTTGCTACCATGGAATGAGTCTGTCCTTTGGAACGAGAGAAGAGTTAAAAGAAATGCCAACGCAGGAGCGGATCAAACGATTTTTACAAGGAGAGCCAGATGAGGAGTTAATCGCTTTTTATGTGATGTATGGAAGATATTTGCTTTATAGTTGTTCAAGAGAAGGCGATCTTCCAGCAAATCTACAAGGAATTTGGGCGGATGAAATTCAAACGCCTTGGAATGGAGATTGGCATTTAAATGCACAACAGATGATCTATTGGTTGGCGGAAAAAGGAAATCTATCCCCTTCTCATCTTCCTTACTTAAAATTAACAGAACAGCTAGCGAATTCAGGAAAAAAGACCGCAAAAGCCTATTATAATGCGAGAGGGTGGCTTGCTCATACTTGTACAAATCCGTGGGGATTTACCTCTCCATGTGAAGACGCTTCTTGGGGTTCTACAACAGGAAGTCCTGCATGGCAATGTCATCATCTATGGGAACATTATTTGTATACAAAGGATAGAGAATATTTGGCATGGGCATATCCGATTATGAAAGAAGCAATGTGCTTTTATATGGATATGTTAATAAAAGAAAAAGAACATGGGTGGCTTGTGACTTCTCCTTCTTCTTCACCAGAAAATTCTTTTCTTGATGAAGAAGGGAGAGTTTGTTCTCTATGTGAAGGGCCTGCCTATGATCGGGAGTTGATCGCAAGCCTTGTAACAAGTTGTATGGAAGCACAATATGTGTTGCAAAATGATAGCGATTTTGTAGAAGAGTTAAAAACGATTCAAAAACAGCTAGCGCCGATTCAGGTTGGAAGCGATGGAAGAATTATGGAATGGGGAAGAGAATACAAAGAAGCCATGATCCATCATCGACATCTATCTCACCTTTGGGGAGCTTATCCGGGGCAGATGATTACGCCAGAGCATACAAAAGAATTGGCAGAAGCTGCAAAAAAATCTTTAAAAGTAAGAGGAAAAAGTACCGTTGGATGGGCCATTGCCTATCGTATGTGTCTATGGGCACGATTACGAGAGCCTGAGGAAGCCTATGATTGTGTGAAAAAAATGTTTCAATATGCTACAGGAAAAAATTTATTTAACTTAGCGTATCACTGTGATGAGACGGTGGAAGAGCCAGAGCTTCCCGACTTAGAGCATTGCAGATATCCATTTCAGATCGATGGAAATCAAGGAAATGCCACGGGGATTTTACTTTTATTAGAAGATGACTATGCCCATGTAAAAGAAGATGGAACGATGGAGACAGAGATTATACTGTTGCCAGCACTTCCAAAACAATTACCGAATGGAGAAGTAAAAGGACTTTGTGCAAAGGGGAACATTAAGATGGATTTTGCATGGAAAGATGGAAGGCTTACCAAAGTTTGTTTTTATGGAGAAGTGGGAACGACTTTTAAAGTGTGGTATAATAAAAAATGTTATAATTTTACATTTTCTCATGAAAAAATAAAATGGAATAAAGGAGAAGAGGAATGATACATGAAAAAATAGAAATTCAAAGAGAGGATTCTGAATATAAAGCAACGCTTTACACTTACTTTTTGGATAACTCAAATGAAATGCATCCAGAGAAAAAACGACCAGTTATTGTTATTTGTCCAGGTGGGGGATATGAAATGACGTCAGATCGAGAGGCAGAGCCTATTGCCATGCGTTTTTTAGCTATGGGATATCATGCGGTTGTTTTAAGATATAGTGTGTATCCAGCGGTATATCCAGAGGCTTTATTACAAGTAGGGGAAACGGTTAAATATTTAAGAGAACATGCAAACAAGTATCATATTGATAATAATAAGATTATTTTACTTGGGTTTTCCGCAGGAGGACATTTAGCAGGAAGTTTCGGAGTTTTTTGGAATCGGCCATTTTTAGCAAAAGAGCTTTCTGTGGAACAAGAAATGCTTCGTCCTAATGGAATGATTTTATGTTATCCTGTCATTACTTCTGGAGACAAGGCCCATCATAGTTCTATCAAGCATTTATTAGGGGAGCGATATGAAGAGTTAAAAGAGGAGATGGCATTAGAAAAACAAGTGTCAAAAGAGACACCAAAGACATTTTTATGGCATACAGCAACCGATGATTGTGTTCCTGTTGAAAACTCTTTATTGTTCTTTCAAGCTCTTCATGACCATGATATCCCAGTGGAGATGCACATTTATCCAATTGGAGGTCATGGACTAGGACTTGCTAATGAAGAAACGAGTATTCCAAACGGCTATGGTGTTCAAGAGGAATGTCAAAGTTGGATTTCATTAGTAGAAGATTGGTTAAGACATTTTTAAAGGAAGATAAATAAAAAAGATACAGAATAAAATAGCAATTATGAGAACAGTCTTTTTCTATAAGGAAACATCTTTCTCATAATTGCTATTTTTAGATTTATGCGAAAGCAATGAGTCATGTAAGAACATTTTGTTCTAATAGCTTTCTTGTTATGTACTAAAATAAATTATAATAAATGTTTTCGGTATTCGGCAGGGCTTTCTCCCACTTGCTTTGTGAAAATTTTTCCTAAGTAAGCGCTGTTATAGCCAAAAAGCGGAGCAATTGTTTCTAGCTTTAAATTATCGGTATAATTATGGTTAATGTAATGTAAAATATTATCCATAATTCCTTCGCTAGAAGGACTGCCAAGGGCGTTCATGCAGATTTCAAACTGTTCCATTAAAATCTGTACAATTTCATATAAATAATATTTACAATTTAAGTGCGAAAAGCCCATTCCTCTAGGGGTGGGATGAAAACACTATTTATTTTAATTTTTTTTGTGTATGTTTTTCTTTGTTTTGTATACATTATATGTTATACTTATAGTATGGAAAATAATTATAGACATACAAACA
>DVIZ01000043.1 GCA_018710905.1 Candidatus Scybalomonas excrementigallinarum
TCATATTGATCAAGAAAGGCGTCTTTATTATAAACGGAATGAGAAGTGCCTTTTGTTAGTTCGGTAAAAGTGTGACTTCTCGTATTGATAATGGAGCAAAATTGTTCATTGTCAATGGCATATTTTGTGATAAGGGCGAGATCATAGGATGTTGTATAATGATTTTGGCTGTCGAGACCATTTGGAGTTTCAAAATTCGTATAGTAAGCTCCAAGATCTCTCGCTTTATTGGACATGTCATAACAAAATTGTTCTACACTGCCTCCTAGATGTTCTGCAATAGCAACCGCACAATCGTTATAAGATTCTAGCATAAGGGCATAGAGTAAATCTCTTAGTTTAAATTGTTCGCCTTCTCTCATTCCAAGACGCACACGAGGTTGGTTTGCAGCATTTTTTGAAATTGTAACAGTATCATCAAGATTTCCGTGTTCTAACGTGTAAATACAAGTCATAATTTTCGTTGTACTGGCCATAGGAAGTTGCTTATAACCATCTTTTTCATAGAGTACCCGCCCATTAGAAGCATCCATTAAAAGAGCCGATTTGGCATGAAGCTCGCTTTCTTTTAGTGAAAAGGGGAGAGAGGTCGTCTTAGTCGTTTCCGTTTGAGCTAAGATAGAAGTGGATGGGAAAAAGACAATGAGGAAGGCAAAGAGAAAGATACATCCACGTTTTAAGATCCTATTTGATAACTTGATGTTTTTATTTGTCCATAATAACATAGTATTTCGTATCCTTTTTTATGGTTTTTTCTATTACTGTATGAAAAAACAGGACAAAATATACACAGCATGTAAAAAATAGATCTTTGGTGGACTTTTGGCATGATATTTGCTATAATATAAAAATCTGATGATTCGAGAAAATACAAAATGAGAAGAAGAAAATAATGAGGTGGAACCATATGGATATCGGTTATCGCAATACATTAGAGCAAAAACAATTATTATCACAAACTCAAATTCAATCTTTGGCGATTCTTTCCATGGATAACGTGGAACTCAATGACTTTTTACAAGGAGAGTATATGGAAAATCCAATGCTCGAGTTTACAGGTAGCAAAGAAGGTGCTATGGAGCAAGTGGAGTTTCATCAATGGTATGAAAGCCAAGGAGTAGCAAGAGATTATGAAGAAAATGAGTATTCCGATGAAGGTACGATAAGAAGAGATATTCCTGTGTATGAAGGAGATCCGTTAGAAGAATATTTACTCAGTCAATTAAATCCCCTTGATTTTACAAATAGACAGATGAAAGCAATTCGTTTTATGATTGCTTGTCTTGATCATAATGGTTATTTTACAACTCCAATGGAAGAAGTTGTGAAAATGAATGGAATTTCTTTAGAAGAAGCAAATGATTGTCTTTTAAAACTAAAAGAATTAGAGCCTTTTGGCATTTTCTCCAAAGATTTAAAAGATTGTCTTTTATGGCAATTAAAACAAGAAGGAGAAGAAGAACCGATTTTACTACATATCGTAGAGCATTATCTAAATGATATTGCAAACGGACGTCTTAGTAATATTTCAAGAGAAATGAAACTTTCTACAAGCCAAGTAAGACAATATATCGCGCGAATTGCAAAGTTGAATCCAAGACCATTGGCTGGTTTTGATTTTGGTAAAACGGAATTTATTGTTCCAGACATTATTTTTACGTATAAAGATGAAGAATGGGAAATTTCTTTAAACGATCATTGGATTGGTGATTATAAAATTAGTGATTATTATATGCGTATGATGAAAGAGGCAAAGGATGAACAGCTTTATCAGTATTTTAGGAAAAAGTTAGAGAGAGTTCGTTTTTTGATGAATAGCGTAGAACAACGACGGAATACAATGCTTCAAATTTCAAAAGCAATTTTGGAATGGCAAAAAGAGTATTTTGAAGGAAAAGGTACTTTAAAGCCAATGACGATGTCAGACATTGCGGATAAAATTGAGATGCACACATCGACAATTAGTCGTGGGATTAAAGGAAAATATCTTCAATATCCCAATGGTACTGTTCTCATAAAAACATTATTTTCTGCTTCCGTAAATGCAAAATCAGAAGACGGAAGCGTCACAGCTATGGACATTAAAAAGGTGTTAAAACAGTTGATTGATGGCGAAAATAAAGCAAAACCTTATAGTGATCAAAAACTTGTAACCTTACTTTCCGAAAAGGATATTAAAATTTCTCGTCGAACTGTGGCAAAATATAGAGAGGAAATGGGGATTAAAGGCACGTTTGAACGGAAACAAGATGAATAATTAGGATAAAAGAGTTGCAAAAGTGCTTATAATTCACTATAATAAACCTATTGATTATGAAAGAGGAGTGTGTGAACTCAATATGGATAGCAAGCTAGAAAATCTTGATTTATTACAGCGGATTCAGGTGAAACAATCTGAGTTTAGCAAAGGACAGAAGCGTCTTGCAGCTTACATTATAGATAATTATGATAGAGCAGCATTTTTAACGGCATCAAAGCTTGGAAAAGAGGCTTCTGTAAGTGAATCTACTGTTGTCAGATTCGCTTATCAGCTTGGATACGATGGGTATCCAGAACTTCAACAGGCGATAAAAGTTGTTGTAAGAACCCAGTCAAATTCCATTCAGAGAATGGAAAGTGTTTTAGAACAGGTTGATGAGAACAACCTCCTTCCTTCTATTTTACAATTTGATGGTAAGAAGTTAAAAGACACGTTAGATAATTGCAACGAAGAAGAATTTAATAAGGCACTGGATATGATTTTGAAGGCAAAACATATCTATATTTTAGGAGTGAGAAGCTCAGGCTTTCTTGCAGGAATTCTTGGGCATTATTTCAATATGATTTTTGATAACATTCGTGTTGTGGATTCAGGTGGTATGCTTGATACGTTAGAACAAATTTATCGTATTGAAAAAGAAGATGTATTTATTGGAATTAGTTTTCCAAGATATTCAAAAAGAGCAGTGGAAACACTGGCTTATGCGAAAAAACAAGGAGCGAAAACAATTGCTATTACCGATAGTATGCAATCTCCATTGACACTTTATGGCACTTGTAATTTAATTGCAAAAAGTGATGTGATTGGAATTGTCGATTCTTTAGTAGCACCCCTTAGTTTAATTAATGCGCTTGTTGTTGGAAGCTGCTTAAAGAAACGGGATGATGTGTATACAAGACTTTCTGATTTAGAACGACTTTGGGAAGAATATGATGTATACGATACCGTAGAATCTATGCAAAAAAAGGAAGGATATCCACATGGCTGATGTCATAGTAATTGGAGGCGGAGCGGCTGGTATGATCGCTGCGATTACCTCTGCAAGAAGAGGAAGAAGTGTGATTCTTCTTGAGAAAAATGAAAAACTTGGAAAAAAATTATTTATTACTGGAAAAGGTAGATGTAATGTGACAAATGCATCGGATATGGAAGAAATTTTAAACCAAGTGATAACAAACAAAAGATTTTTATATAGTTCTTTTTATGGATTTACTAACTACGATATGATGGACTTTTTAGAAAGTCTTGGCTGTCCAGTAAAAGTGGAGCGTGGAAATCGTGTTTTTCCAACATCGGATAAATCAAGCGATGTTATTTCTGTGTTATCAAAGGAACTCCATCGCCTTCATGTGGAAGTGGAATTTCATAAAGAAGTGAAAGAACTTTTATTTGATGCAGAGAAGCAAGAAATAACAGGCGTTAAATTGACAAATGGAAAAAGTTTGTTTGCACAATCGGTCGTAATAGCAACTGGTGGCATTTCTTATCCACAGACTGGTTCCACAGGAGATGGATATGATTTTGCAAAACAGGTAGGACATACTGTGACTGATTTAGCACCTGCTTTAGTTCCAATGAATATGAAGGAAGAAGATTGTAAGAAAATGCAAGGGCTTTCCCTTCGAAATATTGGATTTTTAGTAAAACGTGGAAAAAAAGTGCTCTATGAAGATTTTGGAGAACTTTTATTTACTCATTTTGGGATCAGCGGGCCGGTTGTATTAAGCGCAAGCTCCCATTTTCCAGCAAAACCTTCAAAAGAAGAAACCATTGTTGAAATCGATTTAAAGCCAGCTCTTTCAGAAGAGCAGTTAGATGCAAGATTATTGCGTGATTTTGAAGCATATCGTGGAAGACAGTTTAAAAACTGCCTTGATAAGTTGCTTCCAGCCAAAATGATACCGATTATCATTGAAAGAAGTCAAATTGATCCACAAAAGAAAGTCAATGTGATCACAAAAGAAGAGAGAAGAAATTTAATCCATGAATTAAAGCATTTTACTCTTCATATGAATGGTTTTCGAAGTTTCAAAGAGGCCATTGTGACAAAAGGTGGAGTGGCTGTAAAAGAAATTAATCCATCGACAATGGAATCGAAAAAAATAAAAGGTCTTTATTTTGCTGGAGAAGTCCTAGATCTAGATGCGCTTACTGGCGGATATAATCTTCAGATTGCATGGTCTACTGGTTATGCAGCAGGAAGCCATTGTTAAGGAGGAAAAATTATGATTAATATTGCCATAGATGGGCCGGCAGGAGCTGGAAAAAGTACGATTGCAAAAAGAGTGGCGAAACAATTAGGGTTTCTTTATGTGGATACAGGAGCTATGTTTCGTGCCATGGCCCTTTATTTTTTAAGAAATCATATCGATTTAGAAAATAGTGAGCTGTTAAAAGATGAGAGTGGAAAAATAACAGTGGAACTTCGTTTTGAAGGCGGAGAGCAACAAGTATTTTTAAATGATGAAAATGTAAATCAATACATTCGAGAGGAGAAAGTCGGAAAAGCGGCTTCTGTTATTGCAGTAAATCCTGCAATTCGTTCTCGTTTGTTAGAAATACAACAAGAAATTGCGAAGAAAAATAGCGTTGTTATGGATGGTAGAGATATTGGAACTTGTGTGCTTCCAAATGCACAAGTGAAAATTTATCTGACGGCTTCTTCAAAAGAGCGTGCAAGAAGACGTTATGAAGAATTAGTTGCAAAAGGTGAAATATGTGATATCGATGCCATTGAGGAAGATATTATAAAAAGAGATTATGCAGATATGCATCGAGAAATTTCTCCTTTAAGACAAGCAAAAGATGCTGTTCTCATTGATTCTTCTGCTATGACAATTGAAGAAGTGACCGATGCTATTATTGCACAATATAGAAGCATAAAAGCATAAAATTTAGATAGGATAATAGAGAATGGAAATTAGAGTAGCACAAACAGCAGGTTTTTGTTTCGGAGTTGAACGAGCTGTGGAAAAAGTATATGACCAAGCGGGCAAAAAGAATGTTTATACTTATGGACCAATTATTCATAATGAAGCAGTTGTTGAGGATTTAAAGAAAAAAGGAGTTGGTGTTATTGAATCAATGGATGAATTAAATAACATAAAAGAGGGAACGATTATCATTAGATCTCATGGTGTTGAAAAAAGCATCTATGATTTTATTGAACAAAAGGGACTACAGATAATCGATGCCACTTGTCCTTTTGTAAAAAAAATTCATAAAATTGTCTGGGAAAAGAGCGGCGAAGACAATCAAATCGTCATTATTGGTAGCGATAAACACCCAGAAGTAGAAGGAATTAAAGGTTGGTGTCAAACGACACCGATTGTCGTAGAAACGGTGGAAGAAGCAGAAAATTTAGTAGTGCCAAAAGGAAAAAATGTTTGTATTGTATCTCAGACGACATTTAATTACAAGAAATTTCAAGATCTAGTTGAAATTATTTCAAAAAAGGGTTATGATATAAATGTTTTTAATACGATCTGTAATGCTACAGAAGAACGACAGACAGAAGCAAGAGCTATTTCAAAAGAAGTGGATGCTATGATTGTCATTGGAGGCAGAAGCAGTTCGAATACTCAGAAGCTTTATGAAATAAGTAAAAGAGAATGTGCGAATACTTACTATATACAGACACTTGATGACTTGGATTTTAAAATGTTCAATGAATCCATTAATAGCGTAGGTATTACGGCAGGGGCTTCTACCCCAAATAATATAATTAAGGAGGTTCATAAGGGCATGTCTGAAATGAGTTTTGAACAAATGTTAGAGGAAAGTTTAGTAACAATTAGAAATGGTGAAATTGTAGAGGGTACAATTATTGATGTCAAAGAAGATGAAATCATTTTAAATATTGGTTACAAAGCAGACGGAATCATCACTAGAAGTGAATATTCAAACACACCAAATGTTGACTTAAGAAATGAAGTTAAAGTTGGTGACACAATGGAAGCGAAAGTTTTAAAAGTTAACGATGGTGAAGGTCAGGTTCTGTTAACATATAAGAGACTTGCAGCTGAAAAAGGAAATAAGAGATTAGAAGAAGCATTCAACAATAAAGAAGTGTTAACAGCAAAAGTTGCACAGGTATTAGACGGTGGTTTAAGCGTTGTTGTTGAAGAAGCTAGAGTATTTATTCCAGCTAGCTTAGTATCTGATACTTATGAAAAGAATTTAGAAAAATATGCTGGTCAGGAAATCCAATTCGTTATCAGCGAATTCAACCCTCGTAAGAGAAGAATTATCGGTGATAGAAAACAATTATTAGTTGCTGAAAAAGCAGAAAAACAAAAAGAATTATTCGCTAGAATCAACGCTGGCGATACAGTAGAAGGTACAGTGAAAAATGTAACTGATTTTGGTGCATTTATCGATTTAGGTGGAGCTGATGGTCTCCTTCACATCTCTGAAATGTCTTGGGGACGTGTTGAAAATCCTAAAAAAGTATTCAAAGTTGGCGATACTGTAAAAGTTCTTATCAAATCTATCGATGGAGATAAGATCGCTTTAAGCTTAAAATTTGAAGATCAAAATCCATGGTTACATGCAGATGAAAAATATGCTGTAGGTAATGTAGTAACTGGTAAAGTAGCTAGAATGACTGATTTTGGTGCATTCGTAGAATTAGAACCAGGAGTAGATGCATTACTTCATGTATCTCAGATCTCTAAAGATCACGTAGAAAAACCATCTGATGTATTAACAGTTGGACAAGAAGTGACAGCAAAAGTTGTAGACTTCAAACAAGATGACAAAAAAATCAGCTTAAGTGTAAAAGCATTAGATAGTGAAAAAGAAGAAGAAACTACAGAAGAATAATTTTCTTTTTAAGTAGAAAAAAACAGCTCTTTATGAGCTGTTTTTTTATGTTATAGGAAATTCCTCGCAAAGCGAGTTATCCTATAACATAAAAAAAGCACTACTTTTATCTTTTTTTCAACGAAGGATTTGAAAATATTCCAATAAATTTTCAATCCAAAGTTGTTGCATTTGAAGAGAAAAAGAAGAATCGTATGAAATCCAGCCTTGTTTATGATAATAACTTTCATAAAAAATAGGAATGGAGTGTTCCATAAAAGCGGAAATCGATCCAAAAATAGGAAGAAAGACTCCATCTTTTTTTGTATAGCAAGTGTCAGCAGTTGCTTTTTTCTTATGGTCTTTATCTACAAAAGAAGCAACACTTTTATGAATAGCAGTATCTTCTAATGGTAAATAGAAGTAATCTTTATAGTTTGGATAGAAAAATTTTAAAGTACCTTTAAAAATAGGACAACAAAACTTTGCTTCCTTATTTTGAATGAGAAGGGAAAGTTTTTTATTGATCGGTAATGTATTTTCTAAAACTGAAAAAGGGAGTTGTTCTTGCAATGTCTGCGATTCTTTCGTAGGAGAAAGGGATAAGGTAGTTGTAGGCTTTTTCCTTTTTTTTAGAAGAAAAGGGGAAAATTCTTTTTCAAATGGCAAATGAATGACTTGGTCATTAGGAAAAGCAATGGAAAGAGGGAGCGAATATGATATCATAGAAGATTCGCAAGTGATGGTAGCTTTTTCTAATTGTTCTTTAGAAAGAGGAAATCGCTCTTTTAGATGGGCGAGGGAGGATAGGGACATTAAACCACATAAGTCATCAAAGTTATGTAGCAAAAGTAGCTGTTCTTGTTGTTTTGTTTGTAATTTTAAATAGAGAAAATATTGTTCGATTAACTTTTTCCCAGAGAGTGTATCTTGTCGCTGAAATCCTGTCAATTTTTCTAATGTATGCTGTTTCCCATTAGGAAGTGATAAGAGAGTTTTAAAAGGTCGAAAGTAAGAATAGTAATCTTCATGAGAAAGTGTTTCTAAAGGGGAAAAGGAGAGGGACAATTGTTGGCATCTCGTTTTTAAGTAAGGAAGATCAAAGGTTGTACCGTTATAATGAATTAAAGTTGCATTTTTTGGAAGTAACTCAAAAAAACGTAAAATAAGTTCTTTTTCTGATTTACCGTCTTCATTAAAGAGTTGAATGAAGTTCCAACTTCCATTTTCTTTTTTTCCAATACCAATTAAATAAAGGATAGAACCTTTGGCGTTTAATCCCGTTGTTTCAATATCAAAAAATAAATGCTCCTCATGAAAAGAGGAGGGCATGGAAATCGGACATGGTGTTTTAATTTCTAGCATAGGTATCCTCCAAAATAAATTTTACAGTTATAGTATAATACATTCACAATCAGAAGAAAAGAAGAGATTTAAAAACGAGCATTTATCAAGAAAAATAGGGCACTCAGATTTTGTGTTACTTTAGGAAGGAAAAGAAAAACGAATCTGCTTTATAACCTAGAAATCAACATGGGTTTATGATATAATTTTCGTAAGTATGTTCGAACGGAGGAAACAAGATGATTTCATACATAAAAGGAACATTAGAAGATACAATGGAAGATGGCATTATTATAGAAAATAATGGAATCGGTTATGATATAAAGACGACAGGTCGCCTGTTAATGGGGCTTCCAAAACGTGGAAGTCAAATGAAAATCTATACGTATTTATATGTGAGAGAGGATGCTCTTTCTTTATTTGGATTTGCAGATAAAGAGGAATTGCAGACATTTCAATTACTGATTGGAATCAATGGAATTGGACCAAAAGCAGCTCTTGCAATTTTATCTACGTTATCCGTAAATGAATTACGATTTGCGGTATTGAGCCAAGATGTGAAAACAATCTCAAAAGCTCCTGGAATTGGAAAGAAAAGTGCAGAGCGCTTAATTATAGAGTTGAAAGACAAAATGAAATTAGAAGATGCATTAAAATGGGAAGAGGAGCCAATGGAAGAAGAAAAGACAGAAGATAGTAAGACGGAAGCAACACTCGCATTGGTGAGTTTAGGATATTCCAACGCAGAAGCGTTAAGAGCTATTTCTTCTATTGAAGGCAGTGAAGCTATGGATACAGAAAGTCTCTTAAAATTAGCTCTTAAAAAATTAATGTAAATTAAGAAAAGGTGACAACATGGAAAAAAGGATTATCACAACAGAACTGATCCAAGAGGATATTACAGTTGAGGGCAGTTTAAGACCTCAAAAGTTAGCAGAATATATAGGACAGGAAAAAGTAAAAAATAATTTGCAAGTATTCATCGATGCTGCAAAACAGAGAAAAGAATCGCTTGATCATGTTTTGCTTTATGGCCCGCCAGGACTTGGAAAAACGACTCTTGCAGGAATTATTGCCAATGAAATGGACGTGAATTTAAAAATTACTTCTGGTCCAGCAATTGAAAAACCAGGGGAAATTGCCGCAATTTTAAATGGATTAGCAGAAGGAGATGTACTGTTTATTGACGAAATTCATCGATTAAATCGTCAAGTAGAAGAAGTGCTTTATCCAGCTATGGAAGATTTTGCAATTGATATTATGATTGGAAAAGGGCCTACAGCTCGCTCCATTCGCCTTGATTTGCCACGATTTACTCTTGTAGGAGCTACAACGAGAGCGGGGATGTTAACCGCTCCTTTACGGGATCGATTTGGAGTTGTCAATCGCTTGGAATTTTATAAAGTGGAGGAACTCACAACAATTGTAATCCGTTCTGCGGGTGTTATGAATGTAGAAATTGAAGAAGCAGGAGCGTTAGAGATTGCTCGTAGATCAAGAGGAACACCAAGGCTTGCCAATCGTTTATTGCGTCGAGTGAGAGACTTTGCAGAGGTAAAATATGATGGTATCATTACATATGAAGTGGCGAAAGATGCTTTGAATGCATTAGAGGTGGATTCCTTAGGACTTGATCATATTGATCGAGGGATTTTACTTACAATGATAGAAAAATTCCACGGTGGTCCTGTTGGGCTGGATACGATTGCAGCAGCAATTGGAGAAGATTCTGGAACAATTGAAGATGTATATGAACCATATTTAATACAAAATGGACTTATTTTAAGAACACCAAGAGGAAGAGTTGCTTCTCTTGAAGCATATGAACATTTTGGAATGGAGGCAGCATATGGCGGAAAAGAATAATGTACAAGTAGTGATTAATGGACAAGTAATTACGGTAGCAGGAGATGAAAGCAGTGATTACATGCAACGAGTTGCTTCTTACTTAAATGAAAAAATTGAAGCATTAAAAAATACAGATGTTTATCGAAAACAGACGAGAGAATATCAAGAACTTTTATTATCATTAAATATATCCGATGATTATTTTAAAGCGACGAGAGAATTAGAAGAAAAAGAAAAAGAATTAGCTTCCAACGAGAAGAAGCTATATGATATTAAACATGATTTTATTCAAAAGCAACTTCAATTAGAAAATGCGAAGAAAAAAGAAGCAGAGCTTCAAGATAAAATGAATGTTTCCAAACAAAAAGAAGTGGAAGCCTATCAGCAGTTACAACAAGTACAAAAAAGAGAAAAAGAAATAGAAGCTCAGTTAACAAATGCGAAAAAGGCGGAGCAAGAGTATAAAGGAAATTTGGATGCTTCTTTAAAAAGAGAGCAACAATATAAAGAGCAGTTAAATACTGCTCAAAAGACGGAAAACGATTTAAAATCGCAATTAGGATTGTTAAAAAAATCTGAGGGAGAATATAAGGCTCAATTAGAACAAGTGAAAAAATCCGAAAATGATTTTCGTTCTCAGCTAGGCGTTGCTAAAAAGATAGAACTTTCTTTAAAAGAGCAGTTAGAGACACTAAAGAAATCAGAAATTACATTAAAAAATCAAGTGAATACGGCTCAGAAATCAGAATCTAGTTTACAACAACAACTGTCAGATGTCGTGAAGAAAAAGGAAAGTTTGGAAGAGGAAGTTCAGACATTAAAGAAAACGGAACAAGAGTTGCGCATAAAATTGGAAGATTCAAAAAAAGCAGAAAACAGCTTAAAATTACAAGTTGATACGATTCGAAAATCAGAATCTTATTTTAAAGAGCAAGTTCGTGTTTTAAAAGATGCCGAAGGAAAATTAAAGAATCAATTAGAGACAAGCAAAAAGACCGAGACCGAGTTAAAATCCCAAATCGAAGCAGGGAAAAAGGTGGAAGAAAGTTTAAAAAGCCAGCTAGAGGCGAGCCAAAAGACGGAAACAGAGTTAAAAACCCAAATCGAAGCAGGAAAAAGAGCGGAAGAGAGTTTAAAAAGTCAGTTAGAGGCGAGCCAAAAGACGGAAACAGAGTTAAAAACCCAAATCGAAGCAGGGAAAAAGGCAGAAGAGAGTTTAAAAAGCCAGCTAGAGATAAGCCAAAAGACCGAGACAGAGTTAAAATCTCAAATCGAAGCAGGAAAAAAGGCAGAAGAGAGTTTAAAAAGTCAGTTAGAGGTGAGACAAAAGACGGAAACAGAGTTAAAATCTCAAATCGAAGCAGGAAAAAAAGCGGAAGAGAGTTTAAAAAGTCAGTTAGAGGCGAGTAAAAAGACCGAAACAGAATTAAAAAACCAAATCGGGACAGGGAAAAAGGCGGAAGAGAGCTTGAAAGAACAGTTAGAGACAAGTAAGAAATTAGAAAATAGTCTGAAAAAGCAATTAGAGATTAGCCGACAAGCCGAAAGCACTTTAAAAGAACAATTAGCTGTAGAGAAAGAAAATGAGAGTGCATTAAAGAAAGACTTAGAAGTAAGTAAAGAAAATGAATATACATTAAAAGAAAAATTAGAAGCAAGTAAAGAGAATGAACACACATTAAAGTCTCAGATAGAATTAAAAGTGCAAGCAGAAACGAAATTAAAACAACAGTTAAAAGAGTATGAAATTGCAGAGAAAAGCTATCAAGATACTTTAAAAGAAATGAAAGATAGGGAACGCAATTTAGAAGAAGAGCTTAAAAAAGCCCATAATGAAATAAAAGAACTGCAAGAAAAGAGAAAAACGGATCAAGTAGTTCAAAACGAAATGAAAGGGCAATTAGAAAAGGCAAAGGAAAAAGAAGATTCTATCAAGAGTGAATTAAAGAAAAGCCAAGAAGTACAAGAAGAATTAAGAAAACAATTGAATGTTAGCAAAGAAAAAGAATCTACTTTAAATAACCAGTTGGACTCTGTGAAGAAAGAGGAAGTGCGTTTAAAAGAAGAAGTGCAGAGTAAGAATACTATAGTATTACAATTACAGCAAAATTTACAAGTAGCAAAACAAGAGCAAAGTGTTCTTATGAAAGAACAAGAAGAATTGAAAAATTCCAATGCTAACTTGCAACAGACGTTGAAACATCACCAAAATTCAGAAGAAGATTTAAAAAATCAATTAGATAAAAATAGAGAAACAAATGAAGTTTTAAAAGATCGTATTACAACATTAGAAACATCAGAACTTCATTTAAAAGAAGAGTTAGAACTTGTTAAAAAGAACGAAAGTGAATTAGAACGACAAGTAAAAGAGCAACAAAAAGCAGAAAATACATTAAAGGAAGAATTAAAACATACAACAGAGTCAGAACAATTCTTGACAATCCAATTAGATACGGTAAAACAAGCCGCAAAAGAAAAAGAAGAGAAATTTATGCAGCAGTTGGATAATCTAAGAGAAGAAGAGGAACGTTTAAAAGAACAGTTACAGCGTTCTGAACAGGAAAAAAATGTATGGAATGAGAAAGCGATTGCTCTTCAAAAAGAAGGGGAAAATCTTCAAAGACAGTTTGATAGTTTCAAACGACTAGAGCGTAGTTTAAGAGCACAGCTAGAAGGATACCGAGTAAGTGAAGAAAGTCTAAAGAGACAATTAGAGGATAGTAAGAAAGAAGAACAATCCTTAAAGGCGAAATTAGAGCAGAGTCAAAAACAAGAAAGAGAAGGAAAGAGCCAATTAGATGATTATAGAAAATTGGAAACTAGTTTGAAACGAAAATTAGAGGATTATAAGAAGGCAAATATAGATTTGGAAGAAGTTGTAAAACATTCGGAAGAAGAAAAGGAAAACCTTATACTCCAGTTAGAAAAAGAAGAGCAAAGACGTGCTTCTTTGGAACAACAATCAGAAAAAGAAAAACAGCTCATTTCTTCTTTAAAACAGCAATTAGAAGAACAACAAATAAAGGAACGAGAGCTGAAAAAACAAGTGACACAACTAGAGGATAAAATTGAGCAAGTAGATGCTTATTTAAAAGCAGAAAGCACTTTAAAACAACAATTAGAAGATTTTGCAAAATCCGATGGAAAATTAAGAGAACAACTAGAAAGTTTGAAAGTGGAAATGGTACAAGTAAAAGGACAGTTAGAAATAACAAAACGTTCCGAACATGAATTAAAAGAGCAGCTTCGTACGGCCCACAAATCAGAAGGAGAGTTAAAAAATCAACTTCAAACTGTGAAAAAGTCAGAAAGTGATTTGAAGCTCCAAATAAAATCGTTAAAGCGCTTGGAAAGTCAGCGAAAGAAAGAGTATGACAAAAAGAAAAACTGAGAAATCCATCCAAGTGAAATACAAATAAGATAGAAAAGAAATAAGCAATAAAAAGAAAATAGGAAGAAAATAACATGAAAAAACCTGAAATTTTATCTCCAGCAGGTTCTTATGAAAGCCTTTTAGCAGCCATTGCAAATGGTGCAGACGCAGTGTACCTAGGAGGTCCTGCATTCGGAGCTAGGGCGTTTGCTGGAAATCTTACAACTGAAAAATTAAAAGAAGCCATTGATTATGTTCATTATCATGGAAAACATATTTATTTAACGGTGAATACGTTACTAAAAAATCATGAGCTAGAAGAACAGCTTTATGATTATATCCTTCCTTTTTATGAACAAGGATTGGATGCGGTCATTGTTCAAGATATGGGAGTGCTTCGATTTTTGCATGAACATTTTCCAGAACTTCCACTTCATGCTAGTACACAGATGACTGTGACGAGTACCGAAACGGCGAGATTTCTAAAGAAGTGTGGAGTGACGAGGATTGTTCCAGCAAGAGAGTTATCTTTGAAAGAAATTCGAGCAATAAAAAAGGCTTGTGGATTGGAAATTGAATCTTTTGTACATGGAGCTCTTTGCTATTGTTATTCTGGACAATGTCTATTAAGTAGTATGATCGGTGGAAGAAGTGGAAATCGAGGACGGTGTGCACAGCCATGTAGACTTCCTTATGATTTAAAAGATGAAAAAGGAAATGCAATTGGTAAAAAAGATGAGACTTATCGTTTAAGTCCAAAAGATCTCTGTGCTATTGATGAAATTCCACAGATGGTACAAGCAGGAATTGATTCCTTTAAAATAGAAGGTCGAATGAAAAAGCCAGAATATGTGGCAGCAGTGACAGGAATGTATCGAAAATATGTGGATCAATATTTTGCGGATCCAAAGAAGCCATTTCATGTGGAAGAAAAAGATTATAAACAATTAATGGAGCTTTATAATCGCGGTGGTTTCACCGATGGCTATTATACAAAACATAATGGAAAAGATATGATGTCAATGAAAAGACCAAATCATCAAGGCCTCTTCCTTGGGAAAATTTCAAAAATAAAAGGAAATCAAATTTTCTTTGTAGCGGAAGAAGAACTTCACCAAAAGGATGTATTAGAAGTACGACAAGGTGAGGTAGCCCTTTGTGAACTGACATCACCTCTTAATAGTAAAAAAGGTGAGATGGTTTCGTTAAATGCTAATAATTTAAAGAAACTTCGAGTAGGACAGCCGATTTATCGAATGAAAAATAAATATCTCATTGAAGAAATGAAAAAAGAATGGAACGAAGAACAAAATCGGATTGGACTTTTCGGTGAAGGAGATTTCCAAGAGGGAAAAAGGGCAAAGTTAACGATCTTTTCACAAGATATTTCTGTTACAGTAGAAGGTGAGATTGTCCAAAGTGCCCAAAAACAGCCAATGGATGCAGAAAAATTAAAGGGACTGCTAAACAAAACAGGTGGAACCGAATATTACTTTGAAGAGTTAAATGTCAAAGTAGGAGGAAACATTTTCTTACCAGTACAAGCGGTAAAAGAATTAAGAAGACAAGGAATTCAAAAGTGGGAAGAAGAAAAAGCGAAGAGTTATCGAAGAGAAAAGAAAGCGCTTCCTAAAAATCAGGAAAATCAAATAGAAGTCAAGAAAGTAGAGAATGAAAAGGAAAATAAGGAAAAAGAAATTACTGTTTCTATTTTAAAAGAGGAACAGTTAGATACCGTGCTTGCTTATGAAGAAGTTGGAATTGTTTCTTTAGAATTAGTATCAATTACGATGAAACAAGCAGTAGAAATGGCAAAGAAAATTCATAGAGCGGGAAAGAAATGTTATTTAGCATTGCCTCAAATTTTCCGATTAGAAGCACAAAGAGAATGGGAGAAAGAACAAGAAACGATTTTTTCAGATGCGTTTGATGGATATGTGATTCGAAATTTGGAAGAGTATATTCGATTACTGGATGGATATCAAGAGAGAAAGAACAAAAACGATGAATTTTTTGGAAGGGAAAAAGAATGGGTGCTTGATCACACGATTTATCAGTATAACCATGAAGCAGAACAATTCTATAAAGAAAATTCTTTTGGGGAAAAAGTAACAACAGTACTTCCAATTGAATTAAATTATAATGAACTGAAACAGATGAACTATCAACAAGCAGAGTTAGTGGTATATGGGAGATTGCCTCTTATGGTATCTGCACAATGTCAATGGAAACAGACAAAAGGTTGTATTGGAGAATCCAAGCCAGTTGTGCTCATCGATCGAAAGCAGAGTGAATTCTTTGTAATAAATCAATGCAAATATTGTTATAATACCATTTATAGTGATAAACCACTTTGTTTATATGATAAGAAAGAGCAGATAGAAGAACTGAATGTGAAAAGATTGAGACTTCAATTTGTCGATGAAACAAAAGAGCAGATAGAAAAACGATTGAAAGAGATCATTGCTATTTGGAGACATAACAAAGAAGTTCAAATAGAAGAAAAAGACTTTATTAGAGGACACTGGAAACGAGGAATAGAATAGGAGAAGCGTATGGTTACAATTATTACAGTACTTTCAAAATACATTATTATTATTATGGGTGCAGTATATACATTGTCTTGTTTTACGCTTTTTCGTCCCTCTAATGCAAATAGACAGCAGTTGTTACTCAATCGGCAGCTCCGTCATCTATACGTTTTTCATTTTTTTTGTTATCTCGTGTTATTTTTACATGCAGAAACATTAAAAGTGTTGTGGTTTTATTTGGCGCAAGTTATTTTTATCGGTGCAGTACAGCTACTTTATGGAAAAGTTTATAAAGAAGGTTCTCGGTTAATTACAAATAATATGTGTTTTTTATTAACCCTCGGTTTTACAATGCTTACAAGATTGAATTTTGACTTAGCAGTAAAACAGTATTTGATCGTCTCTGTCTGTATCGTTGCCTTTTCTTTTATTCCTCATGTGATTGGAACGGTAAAAGGTTTTAGTAAATATCGTATTTTCTATGGAGTATTTGGACTTTTATTTTTATCCAGTGTATTCGTTATCGGTACAAGAAAAAATGGGGCAGTCAATTGGATTAATATTGCGGGAATTGCACTTCAACCATCGGAATTTGTAAAAATATTATTTATCTTTTTTGTAGCTTCCATGTTAGCAAGATCCATGGAATTCAAAAATATTGCAATTACAACAGCAGTTGCAGCTCTCTATGTCATTGTACTTGTGTTAGAGAAAGATTTAGGAGGCGCCCTTTTATTTTTCATTATTTATCTTGTGATGCTTTTTGTAGCTACAGGGAAAAAAATCTATTTTTTTGCAGGAATTTTATCTGGTAGCGTTGCCGCTTTTATCGCATTTAAATTATTTAGCCATGTGCAAACCCGTGTGAATGCTTGGTTAGATCCATGGTCGATTATTGATGGAGGTGGGATGCAAATTGCCCAGTCATTATTTGCCATTGGAACAGGAGGATGGCTTGGACTAGGATTAGGCGAAGGAATGCCATATAAAATACCAGTTGTTGTATCGGACTTTGTTTTTTCGGCAATTGCAGAAGAATTGGGTACAATTTTTGCCTTATGTTTAATTTTAGTATGTGTAAGCTGTTTTGTCTTATTTGTAGATATTGCCATGCAAAATCGCGTTATGTTCTATAAACTATTAGCACTTGGATTTGGAGTTTGCTATATTTTTCAAGTGTTTTTGACCGTTGGTGGTGTAACAAAATTTATACCTTCCACAGGGGTAACACTTCCTTTTGTTAGTTATGGTGGAAGTTCAATTGCAAGCTCCGTTATTATATTTAATATTATTCAAGGATTATATATAAAAGCACATAGTGAGGAGGCAGTTAATGGAAGGACCGTTCAAAAGAAAAAAGAAAGAAGAACCAAGGAATATGATTGGGAAGAATAGGAGGAGAGGACGGTTAGAAGATAAGACAGAAAACTCTGCGAAGAAAAGAACAGAAGAAGAGGCTAGGAGCTATGCGGAAAGCCATTTTTTACAAGAAGAACAAGGAAGAGATAATGAGAAAAATGATCAGTTAACAAAAGAGGATATTCTAAAAATTCGTCAAATTTTAGAAGCAGAAGAAAAAGAGAAAAAACAACAAGAATTGCAAGAACAAGATGAATTTTTATCGGATACGGAGCAACGATCAGAAAAAAGAAAAAGAATTTTATGGAAAAAACAAAAGGAAAATGGCAATGAAGAAGAAGTCATAGAGGAAGAAACTTCAAAACCAGTAGAAAAAGATCCGAGAGATCAAGCAGGAATCAATCGTCAAATTTTAAAAGTTGCCTATTTATTTGCTGGTTTATTTCTTGTTTTGATGGGATATATCGGCTATTTTGTAGGAGCCGATAGTAAAAATATTATTACGAATTCCAGAAATGAACGACAAGAATTATTTGCAAAATCAGTGATTCGTGGAAATATTGAAACAAGCGATGGAGAAGTGCTTGCTAAGACAGAAGTAGCAGAAGATGGAACGGAAAAAAGAGTTTATCCACAAGGTCGTCAATATGCCCATGTTGTAGGCTATACGATAAAAGGAAAATATGGGTTAGAGTCTGCACAAAATTATAATTTATTGACTTCCAATGCCAATTTCTTTGAACGACTGTATCACACATTGAGAAATGAAAAAAGTCAAGGGGATACGGTTGTGACTACATTGAATAGCCGTTTGCAAAAAGCGGCTTATGATGCCATTGGGGATCGAAAAGGTGCTGCCATTGTTATGGAACCTAGCACTGGAAAAATATTAGCAATGGTTTCTAGACCAGATTTTGATCCAAATACACTTAGTGATGATTGGGCATATATTAATAGTGAGGCGGAACAAGAAAACTCACGTCTTTTAAATCGAGCAACCCAAGGATTATATCCACCAGGTTCTACCTATAAAATTATAACAGCATTAGAATATATGCGAGAAAATACAAATTATAAAGATTATCATTACAATTGTGAAGGAGAAAGCGTATTTCATAGTGTCTCAATTGAATGTTATAATAAGCACCGACATGGAGAAGAAGATTTCTATGAATCGTTTGCAAACTCTTGTAATACTTCGTTTGCCAATATTGGAACAAGTCTGAATAAGAAAAAATGGGCTGATTTATGTGAGGAGTTGTTATTTAACAAGGCACTTCCTGTTTCATTTCCATATAGTAAAAGTAGTTTTGTTTTAAATGGAAAGTCAGATGACGAAGAAGTTCCTCAAACTGCTATAGGACAGGGAAAAACATTGATGTCTCCTTTGCATAATGTTATGATTACTTCTGCGATTGCCAATGGTGGAGTATTGATGAAACCATATTTAGTCGATCAGATTGAAAACTATACGGGCGGAAGTGTTCGTAAGTTTACAGGAAAAGCATATGGCGCTCTTATGACAGCAGGAGAAGCCGAAGAATTAACAGCTATGATGAAGCAAGTTGTAGAAGAGGGAACTGCCTCCTATTTAAGCGGAAGAAGTTATACGGTAGCTGGAAAAACGGGTTCAGCAGAATTTAAAGAAGGAGAGCCAGCCCATGCTTGGTTTACAGGATTTGCACCTGCTGATAATCCAGAAATTGCAGTTTGTGTGATTATTGAAAATGTCGGTGCAGGAAGTACCTATGCAGTGCCGGCTGCTAGTAAAATATTCGACGCCTATTTTTCAGGAAAATAGTAAGAAGATAGGATATTGTTTGATAAATAGTTGAAATGAATTTAGAAAAGAGGTATACTATTTATTAATTACACACCAAAGTCCAAAGGGCTTTGACCAGGAGGGAGTGCAATGATAGAGGCAACAAGCTGTGGTGGTGTGGTTATATTCCGAGGGAAAATTTTACTTTTGTATAAAAATTATAAGAACAAGTACGAAGGTTGGGTATTGCCTAAAGGTACAGTAGAAGTGGGCGAAGAATACAAAGAAACAGCCTTAAGAGAGGTAAAAGAAGAAACCGGTGTATCAGCCTCCATTATTAAATACATTGGGAAAAGTCAATATAGTTTTAATACAATGAATGATATTGTAAATAAAAATGTTCACTGGTATTTAATGATGGCGGATAGCTATTACAGTAAACCCCAAAGAGAAGAATATTTTATAGATAGCGGTTATTACAAGTATCATGAGGCATATCATCTTCTAAAATTTTCTAATGAAAAGCAGATTTTAGAGATGGCTTATGAAGAGTATATGACTCTAAAAAGAAGTGGCCTATGGGGAAATAAAAAATATTTCTAATAACAG
>DVIZ01000044.1 GCA_018710905.1 Candidatus Scybalomonas excrementigallinarum
TAAATTTTTTTCTCCTCGTTCTTCTAAATGATACGTTAACATTTTCATTTTTGGTGCTCCTTTATTTCAATCTGACTATATAAATTATAATCAAAATGGTTATTGTTATCATACCATATTCTATTATAATTAAGAATAGATAATTCTTATAGCAAATGCTATTCATACAAATAAAATAGATTTGAAACGAACGGAGGTTTTTTTATGAGATTAGAAAATAAAGTTGTTTTAGTAACTGCATCCACAAGAGGTATTGGCGCTGCTATCGTAGAAGCTTGTGCCAAAGAAGGTGCTCATGTTTACATGGCAGTTCGTAACTTAGAACTTGCAAAGGAAAAAGCCGATGCTTTAAATGCGAAGGGATATCATGTATCTTATGTATACAACGATGCCTATAAAAAAGAAACTTATAAAACTATGGTAGATGAAGTCATCGAAAAAGAAGGCCGTATTGATGTTTTAGTGAATAACTTCGGAACTTCTAACCCAAAAAAAGATTTAGATATTAAAAATACAGAATACGAAGAGTTTATCAATACTATTGACGCAAACCTTGCTAGCGTATTTCTTGCTTCTCAAGCAGTCATTCCACATATGGCCAAAAACGGAGGTGGAAGTATTATTAATATCTCTTCTATCGGTGGTATTGTTCCAGATATTTCTCAGATCGCTTATGGAACAAGCAAGGCTTCCATTAACTATTTAACAAAATTAATTGCTGTGCAAACAGCTCGTGACAACATTCGTTGCAACGCCGTTCTTCCTGGAATGACAGCAACCGATGCCGTTAACCAAAGTTTATCTGAAAACTTCAAAGAATTTTTCTTAAAACATACACCAATTAAACGTATGGGAACTCCAGAAAACATTGCAAATACAGTATTATACTTTGCTTCTGATGACTCTTCCTATACAACAGGACAAATCGTAGATGTATCTGGTGGATTTGGTTTAGCAACTCCAATTTATGGCGATATGATTATGATGAAAGATAGAAGATAAGAAACGATAACGGAAAAATGCTGTAGGATTTATTTTTATATCCTACAGCATTTTTATGATGATTTCTTTTTTCTTTTTAACCCTAATCTTTTATTCTACTTATTTCCCTTCTTGCCAATCCTTCTCCGCAATAATAGAATCATAAAGACTCTCATATTGTTTTGCGGATTTTTGCCATGAAAAATCCACACTCATCGCACGTTCTACCATCTTATCCCATGCTTCCCTATCATCAAAGAATATATGGCGCGCAAAATTAATGCATCCCAACATTTCATGTGCATTATAATTTGTAAAACAAAATCCTGTTCCCGTTCCTTCAAATTCATTATACGGCTCTACCGTATCGCGTAATCCCCCTGTTTCTCTTACAATTGGCAATGTACCATAGCGCAAAGCCATTAATTGGCTAAGCCCGCATGGCTCAAATGCTGATGGCATTAAAAATGCATCACATCCTGCATAAATTTTATGAGAGCGTTCGTCAGAATAACAAATGCTAGAAGATACTCGATCTTTCTTTGTCCACTCATAAAATCGTAACATATCTTCATAGCGAGAATCTCCTGTTCCTAACGCTACAAATTGTGTATTATCATCACAAATCTGATTCATAACACAATCAATTAAGTCAAGCCCCTTTTGATCGGTTAAACGAGAAATAATACCAATCATAAATTTATTGTCGTCGATAGGAAGTCCTAACTCTTTTTGTAATTCCCGTTTGTTCTTTTTCTTCTCTGTTCGGAAGTTCTTTTTACTATAACGAGCAAAAATCTTCTCATCGGTCTCTGGATTATATTCATTATAATCAATTCCATTGACAATTCCACTTAATACATTATTTCTTGCTCTTAAAAGACCATCTAAATTTTCCCCATAAAATGGCATCTGAATTTCTCTTGCATACGTCTCACTTACGGTTGTAATACGATCCGCATATACAAGTCCACCTTTTAACATATTGGCATCCCCATACGCCTCCATCTTATCTGGTGCAAATGCATACTCTGGAATTCCTGATACATCAATCATTTTTTTAATTTCACAAACACCTTGGAAACGTAAATTATGAATTGTCATAATTGTCTTCATATTATAATAAAATGGATTGCTACTAAATAACGTATGAAGATATGCAGGCACTAATCCAGCCTGCCAATCATGACAATGAATAATATCCGGTTTAAATCCTACTACTGGCAAAATGGATAATGCTGCCTTACTAAAAAAGGCAAACTTCTCAATATCATTATACATATCACCATATGGTGTACTTCCGCCAAAATAATATTCATTATCAATAAAATAGAAAGTAACACCATCCATTTGTAGTTGTTTAATTCCTACATATTGTTGACGCCATGAAATGCTCATACTAAAGTATGTAACATCTGTCATTTTTTCCCGATATTTCCATGGAATACATAAATAATTTGGAATTATCACTCGGACATCATATTTACTTTTATCAAAACTTTTTGGCAATGTTCCAACAACATCAGCAAGACCACCTGTTTTAATAAATGGTACACATTCTGAAGCAATAAATAATATATTTCTCATCATCCAATCCTCCTGACTTCTCTTCGTATCTTACACCCATAGCAATCAAACACTGATCGTGCTTGATTTATTGCTTTCATTATAGCATATTTTCAGTCTTTTTCCTAGTTTTTTTATGGTTGCATATACGATATCTTTCACTTTTGTCAGTCTAATCAATCAAATTGGAGTGGAAATCGTTTAAGCTCGCATCTTATATTGAAGTCTTAATTTATCCGCAATCAGTGCAATAAACTCTGAGTTGGTTGGTTTTCCTTTTCCTGCACTAATTGTGTATCCAAACATATTTTCTAATACTTCTATTTTCCCTCGACTCCATGCCACTTCAATCGCATGCCGAATCGCGCGCTCTACACTGCTTGATGTTGTCTTATATTTTTTAGCAATCGTTGGATAAAGTAACTTGGTAATATAATTTAGCATATTGATATCATCCACTGCCATGATAATTCCCTCTCGAATATATTGATATCCTTTAATATGAGCTGGAATTCCAATCTCTCGAATGATATCAGTAACATCTGTTTCTAAATCATACGCCAATACTTTTTGTTTTTCTTCCTTTGTATCATTATGAAGCACTTTAAAGTTCGTATCCCCATATTGAATCACTTGTCGAATTCTCGATAACACGGAGCGATCATGGAATGGCTTCATGATATAATAATCTGCCCCCGCTTGAAACGCACATTCGACCATATGATCCGAACTAATAGAACCAATAACAATAAACGCTGGCTTCTTTTCTACAAAATTCCATTCTGCTTTTACCTTCTCGATAACACCCAGTCCATCGATCTCTGGCAATACAACATCCACTAACACAACATCTGGTTTTTTGTCTAAAATATATTGACAGGCAATTTGTCCATTTCCCGTCTGTCCAACCAAATCCATGTCCATACAGTTTTCTATGAGCCCCGCTAAGTTTCTCCTCGTCTCATTACAACTATCCGCAATTACCACCTTAATATTTTTTTCACACAGTATCATTTTTTTCTCTCTCCTTTCGCTCTGCAACAGATAAATTATAGAATTTTCTTACAATTTTGTCAATATATCTCATTTTTTATATAATTCCTTAACGATATCTATATAACGATATCTTTCTATCTTTTTTCCTAAAAACTAGCAATTATTTTTAATATTATTTTCACTTTTTCTCTTAACTAACTTTCATTTTCTTCTCTAAACGTATTTTATCTGCAATCAAAGCAATAAATTCTGAATTCGTTGGCTTTCCTTTTCCTGCACTCACTGTGTATCCAAATAATTCATCAATGGTATCCATTTTTCCTCGGCTCCATGCGACTTCTATCGCATGGCGAATCGCACGTTCCACACGGCTTGGCGTTGTACTATGTAACTTTGCGATGGATGGATACAGTTGTTTTGTAATGGAATTTAAAATATCCATATCTTCTACCGCCATCATGATAGAATCTCGTAAATATTGATATCCTTTAATATGTGCTGGTACTCCGATTTCATGTATCATATTGGTAACAACAATCTCTAAATCTCCGCCTTTTTCTGATTCTGAACTTTTTATATATTGCTCATTCTTTGGAAAAGGTCTTTTTGTCAATTGTCGAATTTTTTTTACGACAAATTCCATTTCACTCGGTTTTCGTATGTAATAAGAAGCACCCAACCGAAAGGCCTCTTCAATAATAGAATCCTGTCCAGATGCAGTCAAAACAATTACTTTTGTCTTTATCTCCTCCATCTTAAGCTCTTCTAATACTCCTAGTCCATCAAGCTTTGGCATCACGATATCTAACAAAAGAAAATCTGGTCTTTTCTCTTTTACAATAGAAAGGGCTGTCAAACCATCTCCTGCGACACCGATTACCTCCATATCGCTCTGATTTGACAACTCCTTTCGAAAAGATTCCACCATTCTCACATTATCATCAGCGATTGCAATTGTTATTTGACTCATCTTATATCCTCCTGTAATATTTCGTCTTTTACTCGTATTATAAGATGATTTAACAAAGATTAGCAATGAATAATGATCGAAAAATTTCTTCAATTATCCTATTTTTATCTAAAAATAATTTAGCAAAAGACAGTATTTTCACTTTTTCCTTTCTTTTATCTAACCATTCGACTCTTTTAGCATATTTTCTATGAATGTTCCATATCCTTGCGCAGAATCTTGTACAAATACATGGGTAACTGCCCCAATTAACTTACCATCTTGTAAAATAGGCGTTCCACTCATTCCTTGTACGATTCCATTTGTTAGCTTCAATAATCGTTTATCTGTGATCTGAATCACCATCCCTTTTGCTAGATTTTTATTAGAAGCATCTACACTTTTTATTTCTACTTCATAATCTTCTAATGTTCCACTGATGGCAGAACGAAGATAGGCTTTTCCTTTATGCACTTCTTTTTTCCATCCTATCTCCACTGGCTCATTTTCTACTTGATTTAATAATTCTTCACTCACTTCTCCACAAATTCCATAATCCGTATTTTTCTTTATTGTACCATATGGTTTTTCAAAATCATAGCAAACAACACCAACCATTTCTCCTGGTTTTCCTTTTTCTCCTTTTTTAATCGAAAGAATTTTGGAGCCGAAAATATAGCCACGATCAATATCCATTTTATCACCGGTATCAATGTCATGAATCCCATGTCCTAAGGCAGCAAACTGATTCTCACTAATGTAAGTAAGAGTACCAATTCCTTGGGAATTATCTCGAACCCAGATTCCCAATTGCCATTCCTTTGATTCTTTCTCTTTTACCGGCTCTACTTTTACTGAGAGCATTTTATTCTTTCTTAACACTTCCAATACAATCGGCGAATTTCCTTGTTTTTTTACCTCTTCGGTCAATTCTTCCTTACTGTGAATAGCAATTCCATTGACTTTCTTAATATAATCGCCTGCTTTTATAATATTTCTTGCTGGTTCATACAGTAATCCATCCGTTGCCTCCACTGCTTCTGTTCCAAGAACAAGAGCACCTTCTGTTTCAATATAAATACCAACTGGTGTTCCTCCTGGTATCACTTTTTTATTGGCCCACTTTTTGCTCATTTCTTCTGATACGACCGATTCTTGCCCTGCCATAACTCGTATGTTTCTTGGCAGTTTCCCAGAATAAAGCTCTCCCATACAAAGAACAATCAAAAGAAGATTTAAGCCAAGAAGTCCAAATAAAAAATGCCGATATTGCTTTTTTCGTTGTTCCAAACCGCCACTTCCTTTCTTAGTACAAGGTAACGATGCCAGCTGTACATCGTTTCCCTATAATGATTTTTAACTGATAGGGAATATAATTTCCTATAAACAGTGAAAAAAAATGCGAAAAAGCTTTTTACTTCTTCGCACTTTATTATATGACGGTCTTAATCTTATCACTCAGTTAACATTTGTCCTTTTTGCCAATTCCTTCATTTCACGAGCACTTTTTATTACTTGTTCTGTGATAATTGCTCCACCAGTAATTCTTGCCAGTTCCATAATAGAATCTTCTTCTGACAATAGCTGAATACTTGTTGTCGTTTTGTTTTTATGAACGGATTTCTCAATTTTGTAATGAGAATCCGCCATAGCTGCAATTTGTGATAAATGAGTGATACAAAGTACTTGATGTTTTTTGGCAATCACAGCTAAGCGTTCGGATACTTTTTGAGCAGTTCTTCCACTGATTCCTACATCAATTTCATCAAAAATCAAAGTTTCAATTTCATCTTCATCGGCTAACACCGATTTAATGGCCAGCATAATACGACTGAGCTCACCGCCAGAAGCCACTGCATGAATCGGTCTCATCGGTTCTCCGGGGTTTGTGGAAATAACAAAACATGCATCGTCTCTTCCATTTTCCCTTACTTCTTTTAAGGTTTCGAATTGCATATCAAATTCTACATCTAAAAAATTAAGCTCTAATAATGCATATTTTATTTTTGGAATCAATTGTTTGGCATATTTTTTTCGAACCTTTGATAGTTCTTCTGCTTCTTTTTCTAGTCTTTCTTTTGATTGTTCCAATTTTTTATGAAGATTATTCCTATATTCTTCATAATGATAAAGTTTTTCTAATTTTTCAGAAATCGTTTCCAAATATTCTTGGATTTTTTCTATGGAATTCCCATATTTTACTTTAAATCCATTGATTAAATCAAGGCGTTTCTCCACCTCTAAAAGACTCTCTTCATCAAAATTAAAATCACCCATCGTATCGGATACTTCTCTATTAAAATCATTTAAAAGATTATCGATTTCACTAATCTGCTCATAAAGAGGGGCTAAATCTTTATCCAAAGACATAGCTTGTGCAATTTTTTGAAGACTTCTTCCTATTAAATCTCCTGCTCCTTCTTGTCCGTATCCAGTCATCAAATAAGAAGTGGATAAAAGTTCTGTAATCTCTCTTGCACCTGCCATCTTTTTATATTGGATTTGCAATTCTTCATCTTCTTTTGGCTTTAGCTTCGCCTCTTCAATCTCTGTTTTTTCATATTCCAAAAAATTAATTTCTCTTTGTCTTTGCTCCTCATCAACTGTGCTCTCTTCCCATTCTCTTTTTAAGTCCTGCCATTCATCGTAGGCAAGTTTTACTCTTTCTTTTAATGGTAGAATCTCTTTTCCTGCAAACCGATCTAGCACAAGAAGATGATAGTTTTTATGAAGCAACGACTGATGTTCATGTTGTCCATGGATATCAATTAAATAAGCTCCCAGCTCTTTTAATTGGCTTAGAGAAACAGTTTCTCCATTAATACGGCTAATACTTCGTCCATGAGAAAGCTTGCGGCTGATTAAAAGCTGCCCATCTTCCATTACAGAAATTCCATTTTCTTCTAAAATATCTCGAATTTTTGGAGAATCAATTTGAAATAATAATTCGATTAAAGCATCTTTTGATTCATCCCGAACGGCATCTTTTGATAATTTTCCACCTAATGCTGCATTAATAGAACCAATAATAATCGATTTACCTGCTCCTGTTTCTCCAGTCATAATGTTCAAGTGCTCCATAAAATCCACTTCAATTTCATCAATTAAAGCAAGATTTTTCACGTGCAGATTCAAAAGCATGCGCTAATTGCCTCCCTATCTGATTGCGTTTTGATGAATTGCCAACTTTTTAATGTTTTTCATTACCTCTTTTGCCATATCATTATCTTTTGCCACACAGAAAATCGTATCATCTCCAGCGATACATCCCATAATTCCACTAATATGCAAATTATCGATGGCTGCTGCAACTGCCATTGCCATTCCAACAACCGTTTTAATGACAATTAAATTTTGTGCAGCTTCTAATGATAAAATACCATCCGCTAACACACGCTTGTATTTTTCTGTAGTATGATAATCTTTTGTTTTTAAGGCAATATACTTTTGTTTTCCACCAGGAGCTGAAATCTTTGTCAATTTCATTTCACGAATATCTCTTGAAATGGTCGCCTGCGTTGTTGGAAATCCTGCCTGTTGTAATTTTTCTGCTAATTCATCTTGTGTTTCAATATCTTGACTTTCAATAATTTCTATAATTTTCTCTTGTCGTTTTGACTTCATCCTATACTTCCTTTCCTAATTTTCTGCCTCCCATTTTACTTCTTAATACCTCATAAAATCCTGTTTTTCCGACTTTTAATAAACGTGTCTTCACATCAGCTCGTCGAATTTCGATCCGATCTTTTCCTTTTAAACGCGTTCCGTGCTGTCCATCCACCGTAATAAAAGCCTCTTCCATATGATTTTGTCCAATGCGTTCCACTTCTAATACGACTTTCTCTTCCCCAGATACAACAATGCTTCTACTTGTCAAAGAATGCGGAGAAATTGGTGTAATAATATAAACATCGGAACGCGGACTTACAACTGGCCCTCCTGCCGATAAATTATATCCTGTAGAACCTGTTGGCGTTGCAAGAACGACTCCATCTGCTCCATAAGAATCCACTAATTCACCATTTGCCCATATTTTAAAACGAATAATTCTGGAAAATCCACTTCTGCTAATGGCAATATCATTGACTCCTGCAGCTTTAAAAATAACTTTATCATTCCGATATACAGTGCTTTCTAACATCATACGTTCATCGTATTCATACTCATCCTTTAATAAGGCTTCCATAGCCTCTTCTAAATCATCAAGCTCAACCCCAGCTAAAAAACCGACTGTTCCCATATTAACACCGAGAATTGGAATTTGAAAATAAACAAGCGGTGTGATCGCCTGAAGGATCGTGCCATCTCCTCCAAGAACGATGGCACATTCTAATCCTTCTTCTAAAAATTCTTCTGGCATCTCTTCTGGCTTATCATAAATTTTACAGCTTCCACCTCGTGCTGTTAAATATCGCTCTATCTTTCTTGTAACCGAGAGATCGGTATCTTTTGTTCGGTTCGTAACAATCAAAAACTTCCTCATTCTATTCCTCCTCCACCTTTATAATGTCTGATGGGATTCTGTTACGACTTTTTCTCGATCAAATGGAATTTCTTCCACCTTTTCACCTTCCCCTAGTTTGCGCATATGTAATAAATATTCAATATTACCTTCTGGCCCTTTGATTGGTGAAAAATCTAAATGTAACAATTCAAATCCGATAGAGATGGCAAATTCTGTCACCATCTCTATCACTTGAAGATGCACTTTTTGGTCACGAACAACTCCTTTTTTTCCAACTTGTTCTCGCCCAGCTTCAAACTGTGGCTTAATTAAACTAACAATCTCTCCATTTTCTTTTAAAAGATTGCGAACGGCTGGCAACACTTTTGTAAGGGAAATAAAAGAAACATCAATGGATGCAAAATCAATAGGCCCTTCTATTCTCTCATCTTCTAATGTAACATAACGAATATTTGTTTTTTCCATACAGACAACTCGTTCATCGTTTCGAAGTTTCCAATCCAACTGTCCATGCCCTACATCAACAGAGTACACTTTAACAGCGCCATTTTGTAACATACAATCGGTAAACCCGCCCGTTGAAGAGCCAACGTCCATACAAACTTTATCCTGTAATGTAACGCCAAAACATTCCATGGCTTTTTCTAATTTTAAACCACCACGGCTAACATATTTTAAAGTCGTTCCACGCACTTCAATTTTTGCTGTTCTCTTTATCATAGAACCTGCTTTATCTTCTTTTTGTCCATCTACATAGACAATTCCTGACATAATGATCGCCTTTGCTTTTTCTCTTGAAGTGGCAAGCCCTTGCTCCATCATTAAGAGATCCAAACGCTCTTTTGCCTTTTGTTTCTTTTCCATTTCTTTTACCTCATTGCATTTTTTCTTTTGGCAATCTCTTTTGCCATCGATGCTCCATCAAGTCCCAATTGTTGCTTCAAAATTGGCGAAGCTCCATGAGGGACAAATTCATCTTTAATTGCAAAGTTTAAAAACTCTCTTTGTATTCCTTCTTTCATCAATAGAGTAGCCATTTTTTGCCCAAAACTTCCCTGCTCTACTGTCTCTTCCATTGTGACAATGAGTCTATGTGCTTTTGCTTGTTTTATGATGCATTCTTCATCAATAGGACTGACAAATCGAACATTAATAAGACTTGCTATCATTCCCTCTTCTTTTAAAAGCTCAACACTTTTTACCGCTTCTTCTACCATACTTCCAACGGCAAAAATAGCAACAGAGCCATCTCCAATTGCAATCTCTTCACTTTTTCCTAAAACAATCGGCGCTTGATATTCCTTTAGTCCTGTATAAGCAGTTCCTCTTGGATATTTTAAAGCAATTGGCCCATCATAATCAATGGCAAAATCAAGCATCTGACTTAATTCATAGCGATTCTTTGGTGCCATCACTGTCATATTCGGTATCGAAGTCAAATAAGAAGTGTCAAAAATTCCCTGATGAGTTTCTCCATCTGCTCCAACAATTCCTGATCGATCGACGGCTAATACCACTGGTAGCTTTTGAATACAAATATCATGGATAATCTGATCATACGCTCTTTGTAAAAACGTAGAATAAACAGCAACTACCGGCTTCATTCCCGCTGTAGCTAACCCTGCGGAAAAAGTAACGGCATGCTCTTCTGCAATTCCTACATCAAAAAAGCGTTCTGGATATTCCGCTTGGAATCGATTCAAGCCAGTTCCCGATGGCATAGCAGCACAAACTGCCACAAGGTTTTCATGTGTTTTCCCTAACTTCACTAATCGGTTGGCAAAAACGTCGGTATAATCCGCTTTTTCTTTTTTCTTCTTCGCCTTACCCGTTTCTAGTTCAAATGGACTAACTCCATGAAATCTCTCTGGATATCGCTCTGCCGGCAAATATCCGCACCCTTTTTTTGTTATCACATGAATTAAAATCGGCCCATCGATTTCTTTTGCAGACAATATGGTTTCTTTCATCAACTCAATATTATGTCCATCAATCGGACCGATATAAGTGAGTCCCATCTCTTCAAACCACATTCCTGGAATCACCATCTGCTTAATTCCATTTTTATATCGTTTCACTTTTTCTGTAATATCTGGACCAATTTTTGGGATGCTCATAATCGCTTTTTTCACATTCCCTTTTAGTTCTTGATAACTGTGACGCACACGAAGTTGATTTAAATAACGGGACATATTCCCAACATTTTCGGAAATCGACATATTATTGTCATTTAAAATAATAATAAAATTCTTTTTTAACCGTCCAACGTTATTTAACGCTTCATAAGCCATTCCACCAGAAAGTGCACCATCGCCAATTACGGCTACGATTGTTTCATCCGTCCCTTTTATTTCTCTTGCCATAGCAAGACCTAATGCAGAAGAAATAGAGGTCGAACTATGTCCTCCAATCACCACATCGGTTTCATCTTCATTTGGGCGAGGAAAGCCACTACCACCACCAAATTGTCGTAGATTTTTAAATCCTTCTTTTCGTCCTGTTAAAATTTTATGGGTATAAGACTGATGTCCTACATCAAATACAATTTTATCCTTTGGAAGATCAAGAGCCAGATGAAGTGCCATAGTTAATTCGACAGCTCCTAAATTAGAGCCTAAATGTCCTCCATTTTTGCTAATATGCTCGAGCAAAAAGCAACGGATTTCATTTGCCAAAAGGGAATACTCTTCTGGCTTAAGATTCTTTATATCATTCACCTGATTAATTTTCTCTAACATAATCGTTCCTTTTCTACTTTTATTCTCTTATGCACAAATATTTTCTCTATTTTCTTCGTGCCACAAGATATTGTAATAACTCCATTAAAAATGGATTTTCTCCTCGTAACATTTCTAATCTTTGAATGGCTCTTTTGGTTAACAACTCGGTATCCTGTCTTGCCATGTCAATTCCCTTCAATGTCACATAAGTTGTCTTTCCATTTTTTTCATCACTGTTAATTGGCTTTCCTAATTCTTCTTCATTTCCTGTTAAATCAAGAATGTCGTCTTCAATTTGGAATGCCAATCCAATATCTCTTGCCGCCTGTTCTACTTCATAAATTTCACTTGAGGTGGCACCAGCTAAAACCGCCCCAATCATCATAGAACATTCGAGCAATGCTGCTGTTTTTTTCTCATGAATAAATAAAATCTGTTCTAACGTCAGCGCTTTTCCTGTCTGTTCTACATCGACTGTCTGTCCTCCGATCATACCATAGATTCCAGGTTTTGATGCTAATATTTGAAAAGCACGTCCTATTTTTGGATCCTCTGGTTTCATGCCAAATGCCAAAGAAGCGGTTTCAAAAGCAAAATTTAACAGAGCATCCCCTGCTAAAATAGCCATATCCTCTCCAAAAACAACGTGAGTCGTTTTTCTTCCTCTTCGATATTCATCATTATCAAGGGCTGGAAGATCATCATGGACTAAAGAATACGTATGAATCATCTCAATAGCTGCCATAAATGGTTCAATGATATTCTCTTCTCCGCCAAACTTTTTATAAGTTTCTGCCATCAACATAGGGCGTAATCTTTTTCCACCTGCTTTTATGGCATAATTCATCGCTTCTATCACTGTTTTTTGTAATCCACTCTCTTCTGGAAGATAACGATAAATAATTTCTTCTATCTCATTTGTTTTTTGAACTAATGTTTCTTTAAAAGTCATCCTTCTCCTCCTCATCATCATCGAGAATTATCATTTGTTTCTCGATCCGATCAAGAGATTGTTTGCAGTCGTTTAAAAGTTTTACTCCTTTTGAATAAAGAGCGATGGAATCCGATAATTTTGTATTTTCATCTTCTAATTTTTCTATAATTCCATCCAAATTTTCAAACGCCTTCTCTATTGATAATTCACGCTTTGCCATTCTTTTATTCCTTCCTTGTCGTATTTTTTACAACTGCATGTATCGTTCCATCAAGCAATGTGACTTTAATCTCCTCTCCCTTTTGTACATCGGTAACAGAAGTGACTGTTTTTTCTTCTTGATCTGTCACATAGCCGTATCCTCTTGCCAACTTGGCCGTTGGAGATAGCCCATTTAACCGTTCGGTATAAAGAGCTAACCGATTTTTTGTCCGCTCGATCTTTCTTTTCATGCTCTCTTCTAACTGAAGTTCCAAATCGGCTAATCGCATCTTTTGTTCTTGTAACCGATGGCTTGGACTATTTTGCTCTAATTTCCATTCCATCCGTTCTAATTGATGCCGATATCGTTCTACTTTTCTTAGAATCGGAGATTTTAACGCCTCTTCATAACTATGAAACTGCTCGAATATCCCTCGAATATCTGGAATTGCAAGCTCGCAAGCCGCAGATGGTGTTGGTGCTCGAAGATCCGCTACATAATCTGCAATCGTTGTATCCGTTTCATGCCCTGTCCCTGATATAATCGGTGTCTTTGCACGAAAAATAGCCCTAGCGACAATCTCTTCGTTAAATGCCCAAAGATCCTCAATAGAGCCTCCTCCCCTACCAATTATGATAGTGTCCATATTCATTTGATCAAGCCTTTTGATTCCTCGTACAATCGATTCACTAGCACCAATTCCTTGCACTTTTGCAGGGTATAGCACTAATTGTACATAAGGATTTCTTCTCTTCGCAATGCTTTCAATATCGCGAATAGCAGCACCTGTCGATGCCGTTACAATCCCAATTTTTTTGGGGAATTTTTCGATTGGCTTTTTCCTCTCCATATCAAACAGACCTTCTTCATAAAGTTTCTGCTTTAAACGTTCATACTCTTCATAAAGAGCACCAGCTCCATGAAGAAAAATTTCTTTGGCATAGAGCTGATATTTTCCATCTCGTTCATATACACTTACATTTCCGCCTGCAACAACACTTTGTCCATCCGTTAGTCGAAATGTCAATCCTGTCATCCTTGCACCTGCAAACATAACACAACTAATGGCACTACTTCCATCTTTTAGTGTAAAATAAATATGACCTGAGGAATGGTATTTACAATTGGATACTTCCCCTTTGATATAAATGTTGTT
>DVIZ01000045.1 GCA_018710905.1 Candidatus Scybalomonas excrementigallinarum
AAATATGCTTTGACATCTTGATTCTTCTTTTTCTTGAAATTAGGGAATCCTTTCGTCCCTTTAAAGAAATCTCTAAATGCTTTATCTGCATTCATAATAGCCTGTTTCGTTGCTTTAGAAGAGACATCTTTTATCCATTTCATACTTGGATTATTCGGGATATATTCGTTATTCAGCCATTTAGAAAAACCCATTCCACTTACAAATTTTCCTTCTTTTTCATAAACTTCTTTATTGTAAGCGATATAAAAATTATATACAAATCTTGCTACACCAATCGTCTGATGTATTTTTATTTTTTGTTCTTCACTCGGATTCAGTTCTATCTTGTAGGCTTTTTTCAACTTCCTCATCCTCTCGAATCTTCTTTTTGTACTTTCTTAAACCATATATTCTGCAACTGAATATATGAAGTATTGATAGGATATCTTGGACTAATATTTCAGGTATTGTTCCTATGTATAATATCTTCTATTTGTAGGGATTCTGAATGCTTTTATTTTTCCTCCAACATCCCAACATTGCAAAGTTCTAACCGAAACATTAATTAATTTTGCAAATTCATTCGGTTTATAGTTATTATGTTTCAAGATAATCACCTCTTGACTATATTTTACTATAAATAACTTCATTCTATCTATATTTTAAACAATTAAATAACCACTCCTCTTCTTACGTGAGCTATGTATCGTTTGCACATAGTGCTTTTTTATATGATAGGAAATGAAATTTCCTAATCATATAAAAAAACCTCCATCCTAATACTGTAAGTCAATATTAGGACGAAGGTCATCAACTTCTTCGCGGTACCACCTAACTTCGCTTGATGTTCACACATCAAAGCCTCATGAAGTACGTCAAAAACGATGAAAAATACATTTCTGATTATACTCTATCGCTATAACGGGCGCTCCCGTCATGTTCTACTCATTCTTTCAAACATGAGGCTCTAAGACCATCTTCATAAACTTCTCTTTATTCCCTTCCACCTTTTAGGAACTCTCTGTAAAAGTATCCGCTTACTACTCTTCTTTTCATTGCCTTTTTCTATGTCTAGCTATTGATTTATTTTATTTTAAAAGTCAGATCTTGTCAAGGAATTTTTTCAACATTTTTCCTTTTTTCGTAGTATAAGGAGGATATCTAAGCGGAATATCAAACCAAGAACTGGATTCTAAAATTCCTTTTTCACGAGTAAAGGCTTCATAACTATATTTCCCATGGTAACTTCCCATTCCACTATTTCCAACTCCTCCAAAAGGTAGTCTCTCCCCAGCAAGATGAAGAATGGTATCATTGATACAACCTCCTCCATAAGACAGTTGTTTCATCTGTTTTCGCCCTTCCTTTTGATCTCCTGTAAAAAGATAAAGCGCCAATGGCTTTTCTCTTTTTTCTACAAACTCTTTTGCCTCTTCCAAAGATTTCACCGATAAAATAGGAAGAATTGGGCCAAAGATCTCTTCTTTCATAACCGCCATCTCTTCTGTTGCATCTTCAATAATGGTCGGTGCAATTTGTAATGTTTCTTCATTACATACTGGATTTTTATTGGCATCTTTTAATAAGGCTAACAAACGATTATAGTGTCCTACATTAATGATAGCAGAATAGGTCTTTGACTGTAACGGATCGTTTCCATAAAATTTCTTTATACATTGCTTTATTTTACCAACCAACTCCTCCTTTACCTCTTCTTCTACAAGGACATAGTCAGGTGCTACACAAGTTTGTCCACTATTTAAAAATTTTCCAAATACAATTCGCTTGGCTGTTAAAGATATGTTAGCAGTTTTTGTTACAATACAAGGACTCTTTCCACCCAACTCCAAAATTGTTGGAGTTAAATACTCTGCAGATTCTTTTAATATGATTTTACCAACTCTCTCTCCGCCTGTATAAAAGATAAAATCAAAGCGTTGTTTTAATAACTGCTGACTTACCGCCACATCCCCTTCGATTACACAAATATAATGTTCCGAAAATATGCTCTTTATCAATTTTTTTAATACTTTGGATGTATGAGGTGCGTATTCCGAAGGTTTTAAAATGGCACAATTCCCTCCAGCAATCGCACCGATTAGTGGCTGTAATGTCAATAAGACTGGATAATTCCAAGGAGCAATAATAAGCACACATCCATAAGGCTCTCTCACAACTCTTCCTTTTGATGGAAATTGCATAAGAGATGGGCCCACCCATACGTCTTTATCCCACTTTTCTAAATGTCTTTTCACATAACGAATTTCTGATAACACAAGGGAAATCTCCGTCATAAAGCTCTCTGTTTTTGACTTTTTTAAATCTTGATAAAGAGCAACTTCCAATTCCCCTTCATGCTTTCTTACTGCCTTTTCTAACCGCTCCAGTGCTTGTAATCGAAAATTCAACGCTTTTGTTTTATTAGTTTTATAAAATTTTCTTTGTCTTTTTATTATCTCCATATTGCTCTCATTGTCCTCCTTCTTTTCATACTATCTTCCCAGTTTAGCACTTATCCTTAATGCTTATTCTTAGTTCTTATCCAATACCTTCATATAGAGGAAAAGGATACTTCATTTTCTTCATGAAGTACCCTTTCTCTTTGTAAAAAGCAAACATTAACAGGCAATAATAATTCCTCCATCACCTGCATATAAACTGCTAACACCTCTTGTATCAACAATAGTAATGCTTTTAAACTGTGCTTTTTTCTCTATTTCTTCTTTTGCTTTTTCCGCTCTTTCATAACAATTACAATGAGCAATGACTAAATCTTTTTCTTCTTTGTTTTCGCAGCCTGCAATCGCATAATCGATCATACTGCTAATAGCTTTTTTCATGCCACGCACTTGAGTTAACTTAATAATCGTTCCATTTTCGGATCCCATCACTGGTTTTATATTCAAAGCGCCTGCTAAAATGGCCTGTACTCTTGAAAGACGACCATTTTTTCTTAAAAAGTCTAATGTTTCTAACACAAAGTAAGTATGAAGTCCTTCAATATACTTCTCCACTCGCTCTACCACTTCTTCAAATGGATTTCCAGCTTCTACTAGCGTTTCAATAAAACGACAGATTAAAAGCTGTCCAGAAGATGCGGATTTTGAATTAAATACATGGATATTTTTTGTACCATGCTCTTCTTCATATAAATTTTTTGCTAAAACAGCGCTATTATAAGAACCGCTTAACTCTGATGATAGCGTTACCACATAAATATCATCCGCTTGTTCATATGCCTTCATATATTCTTCTGGAGCTGGACAAGCAGAACGTGGACATTCTTTGCTCACCTCAACTCTTTTTAAAAACTCTATTTGCTCAAATGTATCATCATCTCGAATCTGAAATCCATCTACATCTAATGTCAATGGAATTTGGATAAAGGTATCTTTTTTATTCTCGACTGTTGTGTAATCGCAGCAGCTGTCACCAACAATTTTATAACTCATAGTTCCCTCCTAGTATGGACTATAATATAACATAGTTTTCATTACCATATACTATAACATACATTATCAGAATTGAAAAGGACTATCAGAATGTTATTTTTAAAATCCTTTTTATCGCTCTGCTGGATACTGATCAAAGGTTGCATGAACCATATCATAAATAGATTTAGCAATATCGTCTAATTTCTTTTCATCTTTTAAAATGTCCGCATCTTGCTTATTGGATAAGAAGGCAGTTTCTAATAAAATCGCTGGCATCTTTGTGCTTTTGCAGACGATCAAGTTTGGAGAATCTTTTACAGAACGCTTTGTACTTCCTACCGCATTTAATAAATACGGAAATGCAATATCAGCAAATTTCTTTGAGGTCAATCCACTTTCTGTCACAGCTGTATTTTTACTAGAATATAAAACTTCTGTTCCTCTCGCTGATTCATAATCAACGGAATTACAATGAACAGAAATAAATAAATCTGCCGCAATATCATTTGCAAACTGGGCACGATTGATTACGGATACCGTTGTCGTACTAACCCCATCACCGTATGTGATTCCATTTTGTGAATCTTCTAACCTCGTATAATACACTTTTAAATCCGAATCATTTGCAAAGTATTTTTGCGTCTTTTTAATAATATTCAAAGCAACATTCTTTTCTATCACTCCATACTTAGAAGAAGTGCTTCCTGTGTCACTTCCACCATGTCCCGCATCAAGTACAATGACTTTGTCATAGATATCCGTCGGATCTTTTATTCCTAACATCCAGCTATCTGCAGTTTCCTTATAGGCAAGTGCTTGAATGATTTTTGTTGTAATAATAATCTGTGTATTTTGTTGACTATCTGTTGTCACTACAACACTTTGCACTAAACCACTTGTATTATAAGAAATTTTGTTTTTATTATAAAAACTACTATAATTGGCTGGTAGAGTGATAATAAATCTTCGATTGTGATAATCATCTTCCACTTCACAATCGCTCCATTTTACCTTACTTGATGGCCTTGGAATTGAAATATCAAATTCCTTTAAATCACTCGGCTTACTGGAATTTTGATCTCCTGTACTCGGTTGTTCCGTTGTTGGCTCTTCCGTTGTTGGCTCTTCGGTTGTTGGCTCTTCGGTTGTTGGTTCTTCGGTTGTTGGTTCTTCTGTCGTCTCATCCTCTGTTGGTTCTTTTGAATTATCGGATTTATTTATCATAGAAACAACATTTGAATTATCCCAAATATAAACATATCCAAGGGCTTCCGCTACGGATTGTCCAGGAATCATACAATAATTTTTATTATTTTCTAAATTCGTCATTAACCAAGCTGGCTCGGCTAATGAAATACTTTTTCCATTTAAAAGCGCTGTTTTCTTTCCTAATGTCAATACAATTTTATTGCCATTTCCCGTAATCGTCACTTGCTGTTTTTTTGCATCATATTTATAGGTACTACCTAAATATTTATTTTTATTAAACGTATTATAAGCGGGAAGCATAGAAGTATTATTAAGAATGATACCTGGCATGGCTGTTTTTACGGTCACACCTTCTGTTTTAATTGTTACATCACGTTTTGTAATGGTTACTACTTTTCCATCATATTTCACTTTTCTTCCAGTTGTTTCCGAGCTTTGATCGTTTTTATCACTAGAATTATTTTCTGCTCCTGATTGATTACTAGATTTTTGTCCAATGGAAATCGTAGCCGTTTTGCTATCGTAGTAATAATCAAGCCCTAATGCTTCTGCAACACTTCTACTTGGTACAAGGGGCTTTGTTACTCCTGTATTATTATACTTCACTAATTTTGGAGTAACTGGCAGTGTTTTTGTACTGCTATTCACTTTCATCGTATTGCTATTTAATGTTACAACCACTTTTTGCTTTCCATATTGAAAAGTCAATGTTTTCTTCTTCGGTTGATACGTTGCTTTTACATCCAACCCTTCTTGTTGGAATACCGTATATGGTAAAAGCGCATATCCGTCTTCTAAAATTCCTGGATTTTTCTTTAAGTCTACACTCTCTCCACCACAGATAACACTTAATTGTTTTCTATTATAATTATAAGTTTTTCCATTATATGTAATGGATAAACCTGATTTTGTGTCCTCTGGTGCTGTTACATTCATTCCCTTCTTTTGCTTCATGGAAATCGTTGCTGTTTTACTATCATAAGAATAGTCAAGACCAAGTGCTTCTGCTACATTTCTGCTTGGAACAAGAGGTTTTGTTACCTTTACCGCATTATATCGCACTAGCTTAGGCACAATCGGCAATTTTTGTGATTTTCCATTTACTTTCATGACATTACTATTTAATGTCAAAACAACTTTTTGTTTCGCATATTGATATGTAATCGTCTTTTTCTTAGAAGCGTATGTTACTGTTACTCCTAAGGAACTATTCTGAAATACATCATATGGCAATAAGCCATACCCATCTTCTAAAATCCCTGGTGTTTTTTTTAAGTCCACTTTCTTTCCACCACAAACAACACTTAATTGTTTATTTGTGTAATCATAGGTCTGTCCGCTATAGGTAATAGAAAGACCTGCCGCTTTTGCCGTTACATACTGCCCCATCGTCATGGTGAAACATAACAAAAATAGGGTTAAAAAACGCAAATACTTTTTCATTGTTTATCTCCTACCTTTTTTCTCTTAAAACTTTCGCATATCTCACCATAACTCTAGCAGAAATCGACAAAAAAATCTATACTGGAACAATAAAAAAGATGAGAAACAAAATTTGTTCGTTTCTCATCTTTTTCCTTATTCCCTATTCATAAATTGGATATTTGTCAGTCAATCCCTTTACGATAGAAAGTGCTTTTTCTTTATCCTTTTCAATCACAACCGCTTTGATTGCTTCTGCAATCTGTTCCATATCTTCTTCTTTTAATCCTCTTGATGTTACTGCTGGTGTTCCTAAACGAATTCCACTTGTTACAAATGGAGACTGTGGATCGTTTGGCACTGTATTTTTATTTGCCGTAATATGCACTTCATCGAGAAGTTTTTCCACTTCTTTTCCTGTCATATTCATGTTTTTAAAATCAACGAGCATTAAATGATTATCTGTTCCACCAGAAACAATATCAAATCCTCTCTTTTGTAATGCTTTGCAAAGAGCCTGTGCATTGTTCTTCACTTGTTGCATATACTCTTTAAACTCTGGTTGTAACGCTTCTTTAAAGCAAACAGCCTTGGCTGCAATTACATGCATTAATGGACCGCCTTGGATTCCTGGGAAGATTGCTTTATTGAAATTGTATTTATCTGCAATTTCTTGATTACAAAGAATCATACCACCTCTTGGTCCACGGAGTGTTTTATGGGTTGTTGTTGTAACAATATCCACATATGGGAATGGATTATTATGAAGTCCTGTTGCTACAAGCCCTGCAATATGCGCAATGTCTGCCATTAACACTGCCCCAACTTTATCCGCAATCTCTTTAAAACGTTTAAAATCAATTTCTCTCGCATAAGCACTGGCACCACATACGATTAATTTTGGTTTACATTCTAATGCGATTCTTTCTACTTCATCATAATCAATGACCCCTTGTTCATTTACCCCATATGGAACACAGTGATAGTTTTTTCCTGACATATTCACTGGGCTTCCATGGGTTAAATGTCCACCATGATCAAGGCTCATCCCCATATAAGTATCCCCAACATTTAATACGGCAAAAAATACGGCCATATTTGCCTGTGCTCCAGAGTGGGGTTGCACATTGGCATAATCACAGCCAAATAATTTCTTTGCACGTTCGATGGCTAATTCCTCTACAATATCCACATATTCACATCCACCATAATAACGCTTTCCTGGATAACCTTCTGCATATTTATTTGTCAATGGACTTCCCATAGCTGCCATAACCGCTTTGCTAACAAGGTTTTCAGATGCGATTAATTCTAAATTTTGTCTTTGTCTTGTTAATTCCTTTTCCATCGCCTCTGCAATTTCTGGATCAAAATTCTTCACTTCATCAAAATCAAACATTCAAAAATTCCTCCTCTACTCTCGGTATAATTATTACTTATTTTATCATATATTGGAAATTTGTATACACTTTTTTTGCATTTCTATTGTAATGACTTGCAAAACACATACCCTATCACTTCCGTCATCTATACATAATATAGTATTTTATCACTTTTGTACATACCATATTTTGTATTTATTTTTTTATTTTTATCGTTTCTCTATTTTTTCAAGCGTTTTCTACTTTTCTCCCAAAATTTATGATAAAATAAAAAAATGAAATCCCTATTTTTCATTTTTATCATACTTTTTATGAAAAAGAAAAAAGTGATTTCTCATTTCTAGAAAAAAGGAGTTTGATTTTTATTAACTACGGATTTAAAGTTTTTATGATTTATATTGTTATTTTATCGTTCCTTGGTTTTTGTAGTATGGGGATTGATAAATGGAAAGCAAAACATAAAAAATATCGAATTTCAGAAAAAACATTACTCCTCATTGGAGTATTTGGCGGAAGTATTGGCTCTATCTTAGGAATGCGTTTTTTTCATCATAAGACGTTACATAAAAAATTTTCATTAGGACTACCACTGATTTTATTTTGCCAACTTTGTCTTATCGTTCTCTATTTTTTCTTTATCTAAACCTATAGAAAACTATTTTGAAAAGGAGCTTATTTATGAAAATTGTTGTATTAGATGCCTGCATCAATGGCAGCCTAGAAATATTAAACTTTGAACCTCTCCGTCAATATGGAGAATTAACCATTTATGAAATGACAAAAAATGAAGAGGTCGAGCAACGGATTCAAGACGCAGATTGTATCTTTACTTGCCGTGCGCTTATTTCAAGAACGATTATGGAACACTGTCCCAATTTAAAATATATCGGTGTTCTTGCAACGGGTTATAATGTAGTCGATGTCATTGCCGCAAAAGAACACAATATTTTAGTTTCTAATGTTCCGTCTTATAGTACAGACTCCGTAGCGGAGTTTACCCTTGCTATGATGTTAGAAATCTGCCATCATATCGGTGCACACTCGGATTCTGTTAAAAATGGCGAATGGACAAGAGAGAAAGGTCTTTGCTATTGGAACTATCCACTCTTTGATTTAAAAAATAAAACGTTAGGTCTCATTGGATTTGGAGCAATCGCTCAAAAAGTGGCGAAATTAGCCACTGCCTTTGGCATGAATATTCTTGTCTATAACCGAACAATTTATCATGAATTGGAACAGGATACGTTGCACTTTGCCGACTTAGAAACCGTTTTAAAAAGTTCGGATTTTGTTAGTCTTCATTGTCCTCTCACACCTGAAACAAAAGAGATCATCAATGAAGATACCCTTTCTTTGATGAAAGATGGGGCTTACTTAATCAATACTGCTAGAGGAGGTCTTATTGTGGAGTCCCATGTTCAGTCCGCTTTAATTCATGGAAAACTTGGCTGTTATGCAACGGATACCATTACATTAGAGCCAATCTCTTCTGATAATCCATTACGAAAAGCTCCAAATGTTCTTATAACCCCTCATATCGCTTGGGCATCCAAAGAAACGCTAGAGCATTTTATGGAACTGGTCCTTCATAACTTTACTTCCTATATGGAGGGAAATCCAATTAATATTGTGAATTTATAAATCATAAACCTAAGAACAAAGTGTGTGCCTAACACTCCTCGCGACTTTCGATAACTTCTAGCAACGTACACTTTGCCTATCACACAAAAAACTCTATGAAGAGGAATTTCTTCCTTTTCATAGAGTTTTTACAGTTATCATACTTTTATCATTATAACATTTTATTGATCATGGCAAGAACTTCTTCTCCTAATGCATCGGATTTTTCTTTTGCATCCGTTAAAGAACTTCCTTTCACACCATAATAGAATTTTACTTTTGGTTCTGTACCAGATGGACGCACACATAACCATGCATCATCGCTTAAGTCATAGTAAAGAACATTTGACGTTGGAAGTCCTGTTGGTGTCACTTCCCCTGTTTTCATATTTTTAATCGTATCCGCTTGATAATCTCTTGCAGATACTACTTCATATCCACTAAACTGTGTTGGTGTATTTGTACGAAGTGTTTCAAGAATTTCTTTAATCTTAGCAATTCCTTCAATACCTGCCAATGTGATGGCTTTTACAGAATCATAGTAATAGCCATAGGTTTCATACATTTCAACCATCGCATCCCAAAGAGTTTTTCCTTGTGCTTTGTAATAACAAGCCGCTTCACAAAGAGCTACTGTCGCAGAAATGGCATCTTTATCTCTTGCATAAGTTCCAATGAGACAACCGTAGCTTTCTTCCATTCCAAAGAGGTACGTTCCTTTTCCTGTTTGCTCCATTTTTAAGATCTGCTGTCCTATGTATTTAAAACCGGTTAACACTTCAATTAAATCTACTTCATATCCTTTTGCCACGGCATCAATTAAATTGGTAGATACGATTGATTTTACAACAGCACCATCGGCTGGAATCTGTCCATTGGCTTTCTTTTGACTTAAGACATAGTCGCAAAGAAGAGCTCCTGACATATTTCCTGTTAAAGGAATGTAATCCCCTGATTTGGAATCTTTTACATATACACCGAGACGATCGGCATCCGGATCCGTTGCGAGCACTAAATCCGCATCAATTTTCTTCGCTAATTCAAGTCCTAAAGAAAAGGCCTCTTCTGCCTCTGGATTTGGATAACTTACTGTTGGGAATTCTCCATCTGGCCACTCTTGTTCTGGAACAACATAGACATGCTTAAATCCTAACTCATGTAATGCACGTCTTGCTGGAATGTTTCCTGTTCCATGAAGTGGTGTATAGACAATTTTAATCTGATCTTGCATTTTATCAATGCAATCTTGATTCACAACTTGTGCTTTTACATGACCAATAAATTTATCATCAATTTCTTTTCCAATTACTTCATAAAGTCCTTTTTCAATTGCCTCTTCTTTCTTCATTGTTTTTACAGTAGAAAGATCGGTAATTGCTAATACTTCCTTTGTAACTCCTTTATCATGTGGCGGTGTAAATTGTGCACCATCTTCCCAATATACTTTATAACCATTATAATCTGGTGGATTATGGCTAGCAGTAATATTAATACCTGCAATACAACCAAGTTCTCTTACGGCAAAGGAAAGCTCTGGTGTTGGACGAAGGGATTCAAAAATATATGCTTTAATCCCATTTGCTGCTAAAGTCAGTGCTGCCTCTTGTGCAAATTCTGGTGACATACGTCTAGAATCAAACGCAATGGCAACTCCTTTTTCTTTTCCATTTTGTGCAATAATATAATTTGCAAGACCTTGGGTGGCACGTCTTACAACATAAATATTCATGCGATTAATACCAGCTCCAATAATCCCCCGAAGTCCAGCTGTACCAAACTCCAAATCTGTATAAAACCGCTCTTTAATCTCTTTCTCATCATCCGCAATACTACGAAGTTCTTTTTTTGTTTCCTCATCAAAATACGGATTTGAGAGCCATTCATTATAAATGTCCATATAGCCCATTTTTTTATCCTCCTTCTGTAACACGTTTTACTTACGCCTTCCTTTTTATTATATCTTATTCTACTTAAAAAATATAGCTAAAAAATAAAGTTTCCAACGGAAAATTCCTTTTGATACCAATGTAGGAAAAGCTCTTTTTTCTTATTTTGTTCGATGGTATCTTGTAGCTTTTCCATATCCTTTGGAGAAATAAAAGCCTTTCTTCTTCCGTTGTAGTGATTGGCTATTTTAAAATATTTATCTGGGTATAAAAGCAATAGATATAAAATCTCATAATCTTCTTTTTCTAATGGTTTTTCTTGACTATATCCAGATAAAATCTTCTTTGCAATTTCCTTGTCATATTGGGTCTTTTCCAGTGCTTTTCTTAAAAACTGATGCAGATCTAAAAACTGGTTTTGATAACAAAAATGTTCCAAGTTAATGGTAGCGATCCCGTGTTCGGTCTTTATCACATTATGTTGATTATATTCTCCATGACAAATACCAAGGCATTGCTTCTCTTTTTCTTCTCCTAGCTGCTCACAAATGCTCATAGCCTCTTTCGCCTGTTCAAAAAACATCTCATAACTTTTAATGTAAAGATGTTCAAAATCACCTTTTTTAATGGCTTTTGTCATATAGTTATTTGCTCGTCTTATTTCATTTGTCCGTTTATTTAAAAGCATAGGTAGCGTTTGGTACTGACTTTTTGCTCTTTGACTAATTTCCACTTGGCTTGCTATTTTATGAAATTTGGCCAAATTTTTTGCAGCCATTTTACCATCATATCCATTTCGAATATCGCACTCTTTTCCTTCATAAAACTCTTTCATCGTATAAACGGTATGATAGCGATCTTCCGCAAAAAAAGTTCCCTGCTTATTTTGTATATGTTGATCGATGAGAGAAAATCCTCTCTCTCTTAAATTTTTTTTCAACTCATATTCATCATTTAGCTTGCCAGCACTAGAATGAAATTCTTTTAAAATCATCGTACCTCTGTCTGTGATACAAACAAATCCTCCTCGACTTCGATACATATTTCTTACTTCTATATCAAATTGTTCTAAAACAGATGCTAATTTTTCGTCCACAATACCCCTCCTTACGAATTCTTCTTACAATCGCTCTTTTTGTACATCTTCTCGTTTCTCTCTATCGTATGAGGAAATTGGGACTTCTATGACTTTTTTATTCTACAACTTTTTTCTTTTCTATCTTATTGCTTTCTATATTGTTCTTTTACGATTTGCAGTAATTGTTCTTTTTCATTTCGTGTTGGGTCATCGAGTACGATTTCTAATAATTCCTTTAACACAGTTCCCATAAAAGCACCAGATTCGATTCCAACGGACATAAGATCCCTTCCATTTACCGCTAGTTCTTTCATTGTGACGCATTGTTTCTTCTCTATGACTTCCTCATAAGCCTTTTCTACACTATCTAATACGAGCATTTTTCTTTCACGTCGATACTCACTTTGTGCCAATGCATCGGCTCTTTGCACTTTTAATAAAGCAGGAAATAGCTCAACTCCTATTTTATTCATCATTTTTCGCACTTCTTTATCACTAACCGGATAGTGGAAACGATAATCATGATATTGTATTAATTTGCACGCTGTATCAATGGTATGATTATCTAACTTCATTCTTTTTAAAATCGCTTTGGCTACAAGAACGCCCTCTTTATCATGTCCATGGAAATGATCGATTCCTTTTTCATCTGTTTCTTTTTTTAACGGCTTTGCCACATCATGCAATAACATCGTCCATCTTAAAATCGGATCTGCTTCAATATATTTTACCGCTTTTAAAGAATGAACGCCTACATTATAACAATGATGAGGATTGTTTTGTTCCGTTTCGACCATACGATCAAACTCTGGTAAAACAACACTTGTAATTCCTAACTCTTTTGCATCCAATAATTTTTCTGGATGATTGGAAGTCAATAACTTCGTCAATTCCACTTGAATTCTTTCTGCACTGATATCTTTTAAATGAGGATAACGAGTTCGAATGGCATTTTTTGTTCCTTCCTCAATGGTAAAATTTAATTGCGCGGAAAAACGAACCGCCCTTAAAATACGAAGAGCATCTTCATCAAATCTCTCTTCTGGAACGCCCACACAACGGATCACACCTTTTTCTAGGTCTTCTTCCCCTGAAAACAGATCTTGAAGTCCCTCTTTCTCATTGTATGCCATAGCGTTAATTGTAAAATCTCTTCGCTTTAAATCCTCTTCTAAACTTTTTGTGAAAATGACCTCTTTTGGTCTTCTATGATCTTCATATTCTCCATCCAATCGATACGTGGTCACTTCATAGGCCTCTTTTCCCATTAAAACAGTGACGGTTCCATGCTGAATCCCTGTATCCACAGTTCTTTGAAACAGTTCTTTTATTTCTATTGGAGAAGCGGAAGTTGTAATATCCCAATCCATCGGTTTTTTATTTAAAATGGAATCTCTAACACAACCTCCTACAACATAAGCCTCATATCCATGAGACATTAAAATATCAATAATCTTTTCTGCATTTTCTGGTATTTGAATTTGCATCTTATAATCCTTTCCTCTTATACTAAAAACCATATATGGTCCTCTAAGATAAGATCATTCTCTCTTTTCTCGTTTCTATTCTATCCAACGATGAGAAACACTCTATCCTCATTTCGCACGCTGGCGGATCATATCCACACTATGTCACTCTCATCTCACTTCTTTTATGGGAGAAATTTCTTATCTTTTTTATTATAGCATAGAAAGAATCTTTGCAACAAATTCTATTTCCTTTTACTTGTCCTTAAACTTTTGTTCCAGTTCTAACAGCCTTTTTTTAATTTCCAATCCTCCACCATAACCAACTAAATCACCATTACTTCCAATGACACGGTGACATGGAACAATAATAGAAATAGGATTTTTATTATTGGCCATTCCAACAGCTCGACAGGCTTTTTCTGACCCAATTTGCGCTGCAATCTGCTTATAACTTCTCGTTTCCCCATAAGGAATGGTGCATAATGCCTTCCAATCTTTTCTCTGAAACTCGGTTCCTTTTGGCTCAAGAGGAAGATGAAATTCTTTTCTCTTACCGCTAAAATATTGCTGTAACTGGTTATGAGCCTCTTTTATTAAATCCGTTTCTCTTTCTACTTTATTGTTTCTATCTTTCTCTTCTACTGAAAATGTCAGCCCGCTAATTCCTGTTTCTGTAGCGGAAATTACAACGGTACCAATCTCTGTCAAATAGGAATAATAATATTCTTCTCCTGTAAACTCTTCAATATTAATCACATTAATTCCATTTTCTTTTAATAGCCTTGCTGTGATTCCGTCTCCTTTGATTTTTGTGTTGGTAAACGTCCCATCATAAATAAGCCCGCAACCACAACTTGGAGAACGGGTTTGTAAAATAGCCGCATCCACGTTATATTCTTTACAAAGAGCCAGCGAAATTTCTGCTCCTTTTTTATATTCTTTTGTAAAGTCTTCCCCTTCTTTACTAAGCACTCGTTCTCCTACGATCTCACATGGTACACGGGGCACTTTTAACCCTCCCATCACTTCTGGACAAAGAACGATATAATCCTTTCCTTTTAAAAAGGACACTAATTTTTCACTATAATTATTTCCACCATTATATTTACAGTTTACTCCTAATAAACAGTTGCTCACTGCTAACATGAAATCACCTACTTTTTATTTTTATTATAACAAAACAAAGTGTGATTTACGAGGAGTTTCCGATAGCAGCATAAAAACGCTCATCCTTAACAGCGTAACGTTGTTAAGAACGAGCGTTTTTTCGATTACTATTTTACAACAAGGATTTCTTCTCCTGCTGTTACTGTTCCAGTTTTTTCTTTAAATTCATTATAGTTATCTGTATTGCTTACAATAATTGGTGTGATAGTACGATATCCTTCGGAACGGATTCCTTCTAAATCTACGGTTCCAATCACATCGCCTTTCTTTATCTGATCGCCATTTTTGACTTTAATATCATAATATTTACCATTTAATTGAACGGTATCAATTCCGATATGAATTAATAATTCAAGCCCTGTATTAGAAACAAGTCCAATGGCATGTTTTGTATCAAATACTGCTGCAATCGTTCCATCAAAAGGTGCCATAATTGTACCTTCTTCTGGCTCTACCGCAATACCATTTCCTAACATTTTTTCGGAGAATACACCATCTCCTACTTCTGAAAGTTCCATAGCTTTTCCTGTAAATGGGGAACAGATAACTGTTTCTTTCTTATCTTCTGCATTCTTCTCATCTTTCTTATGATTAGCAGTAACTTCTTCTTTTTTCTCTTCCACAGCTGGTGTTGTAACTTCTACAGGCACATCAGATGCATGTTCTAAATAGTCTTCAAGATTTGATTTAATAACTGTTACTTTTGGTCCATAAATAACTTGAACACCATTTCCTTTTACAACAACACCGGAAGCTCCAGAAGATTTTAATACATCTTGTTTTACCTTAGCGTTATCTTTTACTGTTACACGAAGTCTTGTTGCGCAGCAATCTAAGTCACTGATGTTTGATTTTCCACCAAGTCCGTCTGTAATGATTGCAGAAATCATATCATCTTCAGAAAGTGCTTCTCCTGCATTTCCACCTTTTCCATTTTTTGCGTCTAAATCGGAACGTTTATAAAGTTTTACTTCTCCGTCCCCATCTTCACGTCCTGGAGTTTTTAAGTCTAATTTTTTAATTAAGAAACTAAATAACAAGTAGTATACGATAAAGTAAACAATACCTACCACTACAATATAAATCCAGTTTGTTTTTGCATTCCCTTGCATAATACCGAAGAGTGTCATATCAATAAGACCACCTGAGAATGTCATACCGACACCAACACCCAAGATATGCATTAACATATAAGCAAGACCTGCGAAAATACAATGAATCACATATAAAATAGGTGCTACAAAAAGGAATGTGAATTCCAGTGGTTCTGTAATACCTGTAATCATAGAAGTTAAGGCAGCGGACAATAAAAGTCCTCCTACGAGTTTCTTTTTCTCTGTTTTTGCACAATGATACATCGCAAGTGCTGCTCCTGGAAGTCCAAAAATCATAAGAGGGAACTTACCAGACATAAAACGAGTTGCGGATACTGCAAAATGTTTTGTTGTAGGATCTGCAAGCTGTGCAAAGAAAATATTTTGAGCTCCTTCTACCATTTTTCCTGCTACTTCCATTGTACCTCCAACAGAAGTTTGCCAGAATGGTAAGTAGAATACATGATGAAGTCCAAATGGAATTAAAGCACGTTCCATAAGACCATAGAACCATGTTCCTGCATATCCTGAATTCATAACAAAAGCGCCTAAGTGATTAATTCCAATCTGTACGGTTGGCCAAACATAGAACATTAAAATACCAACAATTAAATAAACAACGGCAGAAATAATTGGTACAAAACGTGTTCCTCCAAAGAAAGAAAGTACCTGTGGCAATTCGATCTTATAGAAACGATTATGAAGTGCAGCCACTCCAAGTCCTACAATAATACCACCAAAAACACCCATCTGTAAGGAAGTAATTCCTACAACAGAGGTAGTAGAACCGGAAAGCATATTTTCTACACCACCATTTGCATTAATTAAAGCTCCAATGGAAGCGTGCATAATAAAGAAGGCTACCACACTAGAAAGTGCTGCTACTTCTTTCTCTTTCTTTGCCATACCGATGGCAACACCCATGGCAAATATAATTGGCAAGTTATCAAATACAATACTTCCTGCTGCATTTAAGACAGAAAGAATCGTATAAATAAAAGTTCCTTCTCCCATGATACCAACAAGCCCATAAGTTTCAAGCATTGTCTGGTTTGTAAAGGAACCACCAATACCGAGGAAAAGCCCCGCTACTGGAAGAATCGAAATTGGAAGCATAAAGGATCTTCCAACACGTTGTAAAACACCAAAGATTTTGTCTTTCATACATTTTTCCTCCTTGTTTTTTAATGAATAACCTTTGTATATTGGTATAAAAAAACTGAGCCTCCTCTATTTTCCTATGTACCCATTATAAAAATAGTATTTTAGCCCTTTATCATGAATCCTATTGTTGGATTTTTATAAAGTATTCCCATTTTATATCTGTTTCATACGAAAATAAAGAGAGCTCAGTCCTGCCTGCTTTACCAGTCACACGCTGATTTTCTCCAACCATATGTGTCCGTTATTTTATTGTTCTACATAGAGATTCTCCGTAAATGAACGGTTAAAAACATCATCTCTTCTTCTGTTATTCTTCTATTATAAGTTTTACTAATATGTTCTTGAATGAGCTTAGCACATTCATAATCCTTTGGATATTGCTTTTTAATCATCTCTTGGAAGGCAACATCATCACTCGTCGTCTCTTTATTCTTGAATAATCGCTGTCCAAAGAATTTTAAGTGTGTAATAAATCGACTATAATGCAACGAATCTTCATCAAATTCCATATGATAATATTCGGTTACAATCTCCAATATTTTTTGAATCAATTCAGTAATCTGCACCATGCTGCTCATATTCGTATCGAGCTGTGCATTTACGATATGAAGGGCGATAAATCCCGCTTCATCAATGGATAATCGAACGCCTAAGCGTTGTTCAATTATGGAAAGTGCTTCTACTCCAAGGTTATATTCTTGAGGATAAAAGCATTTTATCTCGGAAAGCATGGCATTTTTATACTCCATATTTTCCTTTTTTCTTGCGATGGCAAAGCTAATATGATCGGTCAATGTAATATAAATGTTATTGTTAAGACGCCGATTCAAAACCTCTTTTGCATGATCAATAATATCTGTACAAACTTCTACATAAGAAAGTGGAATCTCTTCTAACAACTCTTGTAACTTATTCATACTCTTAGCACCGTCCATGCGATACACTTTTTCAATGGCTTCTTCGGCTACAATCTCATTTGCTTTTTTTGAAAAACCAATTCCCAAGCCTCGAAGAATGACTTCTTCTCCATTGTCATCCGTTGCACAGACAATATTATTGTTCACCACTTTTTTGATTTTGTACACTTTTTGCCTCCTCCTCATTTATTCATTCACTTCTCACATCTTTTTCCTAGAAAAAGTAATCTCTTTTGCATTATCTATAGTGGTCATATTTAAATTCTTTTCCTATTTTCTATATTCTAGAAAAGGCAAGACCATCCCTATAGATATACCAAACAAAGGTACTTATACCCATAGAGATGGTCTTGCCTGCCTTACCAGTCACAAGCCATTATGACTGTTTTCAGTATAACATTAATTCCTTAATATGACAAGATACTTTTTCTTATTTTTCTTCTACAACTTCCTCTTTACGAATGGCTTTTGTACGGATTTCTTCTGTGATTTGTGCGATGAAGTCTTCTAATGATTTGATTCCTTCATCTCCTGCAAAACGGCTACGAACAGAAACTGTTCCATCTGCTTCTTCTTGCTGTCCTACCACTAAAAGATATGGAAGTTTTTCAAGTCTTGCTTCACGAATCTTGTATCCAATCTTTTCAGAACGATTATCTACACTGCAAAGCACTTGGTTTTTCTTAAGTTCTGCGGCTACTTTATTGGCATAGTCTGCATATTTTTCTGAAATTGGTAATACACGAACTTGTTCTGGGCATAACCATGTTGGGAATTTTCCAGCATATTTTTCAATTAACCAAGCAAGTGTTCTTTCATAGCATCCCATAGATGTTCTATGAATAATATAAGGACGAGCTTTTTCGCCGTTTTGATCGATATAGAACATATCAAACTGTTCTGCGATAGCACAGTCTAACTGAATGGTAATCATTGTATCTTCTTTTCCGTATACGTTCTTTGCTTGGATATCGATCTTAGGTCCATAGAATGCAGCTTCTCCCTCTGCTTCCACAAATTCTAAATTCTTTTCTCTTAATACTTTACGGATTGTATCCTGTGTTTTTTCCCAGTATTCTTCATCACCTAAATATTTTTCACGGTTGTTTGGATCCCATTTTGATAGACGATATGTTACATCATCTTGAAGTCCTAATGTTCTCATGCAGTAATCAGAAAGCTCTAAACAAGCGATCATTTCTTCTTCCACTTGATCCGGACGAATTACTAAATGACCTTCTGAAATTGTAAACTGACGAACACGAGTTAATCCGTGCATTTCTCCAGAATCTTCATTACGGAATAATGTAGATGTTTCTCCATAACGAATTGGAAGATCTCGGTAAGAATGTTGTTCTGCTTTGTATACATAATACTGGAATGGACAAGTCATTGGACGAAGAGCCATAACTTCTTTATCTTTTTCTTCATCTCCAAGAACGAACATACCATCTTTATAATGATCCCAGTGTCCTGAAATTTTATATAAATCAGATTTTGCCATTAATGGTGTTTTTGTACGAACATATCCACGGTTATTATCTTCTTCATCTTCGATCCATCTTTGAAGTGTTTGAATAATTTTTTGACCCTTTGGCATTAATAAAGGAAGTCCTTGTCCGATAACATCTACAGTTGTAAAGAGTTTCATCTCTCTTCCTAAACGGTTATGGTCACGTTTTTTAATATCTTCTAAATGTTCTAAGTAAGCATTTAATTCTTCTTTTGTAGCAAAAGCTGTTCCGTAAATACGTTGTAACTGAGCTTTGTTAGAATCCCCTCTCCAGTATGCCATAGAAGAAGAAATTAATTTAAACGCTTTAATTCCTTTTGTATTCATTAAGTGAGGTCCTGCACATAAATCAGTGAATCCATCTCCTTGACGGTAGAAAGAAATTTCAGCACCTTCTGGTAAATCTTCGATTAATTCTACTTTATAAGGTTCCTCTTTTTCTTTTGCAAAAGCAATCGCTTCTTCTCTTGATAAAGTAAAACGTTCTAAGCGATTTCCTTCTTTGATGATTTTTTTCATCTCTTTTTCTAATTTATCTAAATCTTCTTTTGAGAAAGGTTCTGCATCAAAATCATAGTAAAAACCTTCTTCAATCGCTGGTCCGATTGCTAATTTTGCATTTGGAAATACACGTTTTACTGCCTCTGCTAATACGTGAGAGGCTGTGTGACGAACGACTTGTAACCCTTCTTTATCTTTTGCTGTTAAAATGTTAAGCTCGCAATCTTCTTCTAACACTGTGCGTAAGTCTACAACTTCTCCATTTACTTCTCCTGCGCAAGCCATACGTGCTAAGCCTTCGCTAATATCCATTGCAATATCATATACACTTTTTGCTTCTTGATACTCTTTTACAGAGCCATCTTTTAATGTAATTTTCATTGTTTTCATTCCCTTTCTTTTGATGATAACTTTTTTATTCTTTTTCATGCGAACCTTACGATATGCCTCATCGCTTTTAAGTAAAAACAAAAAAGGCACTCCTCTTGGAATGCCTTTTTTTGATCTATACTGCATGAAAACACTCCATACAGGGACGGGATCTGCCCGCGGTTCCACCCTGTTTGTTTTCCATGTAAAAACCTCTCAATTTAGATGATAACGGAATCACCGTGCCGTATTAGGGCCACTCCGAGGTGGTTTTCAGACTGATTCTTCACCGAGATTCTTCCAGCTTATTGAATCTCTCTCTGGGATGCTTCCACAGCTTACTGTCCTCTTCAACGTTTTTCTATATTTTTTATCTGTCGTCATTCTACTTCAAATTTTTTTCTCTGTCAAGACTATTTCCAGAAAAAAGCAATGATTTTTTCTTCCAAACGCTATATACTTCCTTATATTCATGCTATACTAAAGACGCTCTTATGAATCATCCATACATAACGAGCACTTGATACATAAATAGAACGAAACAGAAAGGAATTTACAATTTTATGAGAAACTATAAGAAATTTTCAAAAAAGGCTTCGGCTCTCTTTTTATCATTAATAGTAACAATGACTTCCACAATTGCACTTCCTTCTACTATATCTGCTGCTACCATCAAACTAAATAAAACAGCAGCTACCATTCAAGTTGGTAAAAAAACAACGTTATCCGTAACAGGAACTTCGAAAAAAGTCACTTGGAGCAGCAAAAACCGCACAATTGCTTCTGTTAATAAAAAAGGAGTTGTCACTGGTAAGAAAAAAGGAACGACCTATATCTATGCAAAGGTAGCTGGAAAAACACTTCGTTGTAAAATAACCGTAAAGAAAAAATCTACCTCTTCTTCCACAAGTGCTTCCACTTCGATTGTTGTCAATGGCACTTCTTTAGCACTTGGAGATTCTGTTACCACATTAAAAACAAAATTCGGAGAGCCTGCTCGTATTGATAAGAGCATTTATTCTTTTGATTACTATATTTATAACAATCAAGATTATAAACACTTTTTCATGGTAGGTGTACAAAATAACAAAGTTGTAGCATTCTATAGCGATACAGCTACTTTCCAAGTAGGACAATTAAATCCATCTTGCTCCATTAGCAAGGTAAATAGCATTTTAAAAACTTCCATTGCTTCTACAAAAACAGAGGCTTCGGTTACTTCAAATGGATTAAATTACCATTTATTTTTTGATCAGCTTGGCGATAAAAATTTAGTAGGTGTTCTTGTTTCTTCTGTTTCTCTTACACCAAAAACACGTACTGCTACTATTTTATCAGCAGAAGAAAAGGAAATTTTTGATCTTTGTAACTCCGCCCGTGTTCGAGAAGGTCTCTCTCCTTTTACTTGGTCTGATAAAGCCGCTACCGCCAGCCGTAATCACAGTGTTGATATGATGAAAAATAACTATTTTTCTCATACAAGCCCTTCTGGATCAACACCTGCTACTCGTATGACAAACGCAGGAATTTCTTGGAGAAGCGTTGGCGAAAATATTATTGCAGGATATAAAGACGGTATCTCTGCAAATAATGGCTGGCTCAATAGTTCTGGTCATCGTAGCAATATGTTTGGTAACTTCACTTATTTAGGCGTTGGTGGCGCAACTGGTGGCAGTTATGGAATCTATTTTACAGAAGGATTTTATTCTTAATCTTTTGGATAAGACAAATAACAAAAAATCAGAAGCTCAAAAAGAGCTTCTGATTTTTTTATTGCCAGTGTTAGCAATATTATTCTTCTTATTTTACACAATCTCCATTTGTTTCTATCACTTTTTGATACCAAGCAAATGATTTTTTTGGAATTCTTTTTAATGTTCCATTTCCCGCATTATCTTTATCAACATAGACAAATCCATATCGTTTCTTCATTTCACCAGTGGAAGCACTAACAAGATCAATCCAGCCCCATGGAGTATAACCAATGAGATCCACACCATCTTCTTCTACTGCATTTATCATCTCTTTTATATGCGCTTGTAAATAAGCAATACGATATTCATCATCTATCGTTCCATCTTCTTTTACCTCATCGACAGCTCCAAGCCCATTTTCAACAATAAATAATGGTTTTTGATAGCGATCATAAAGAGCATTCATTGTAATGCGAAGCCCCATCGGATCGATTTGCCATCCCCATTCACTCGCTTTTAAATAAGGATTTTTAAGAGATTTTATAACATTACCACCTGTTGATACTCCTGCATTTTTATCCGCACTTGTAAGACGAGAAGAATAGTAACTAAATGCAATAAAATCGACCGTATTTTCTGCTAAGATCTTTTCATCTTCCTCTTGCATTTTTATTTGAATTCCTTCTCTTTCTAATTTCTTTAAGGCATAGGCTGGATAAGCACCTCTTGACTGAACATCAATAAAGAAATAATTATCGCGATCTCGTTTCATAGCTTCAAACACATCCTCTGGTTTACAAGTGAGAGGATAAAATTGCCCTGCTGCTAGCATACAACCAACTTGATTTTTCTCATCGATTTCATGGGCTAACTTTGTAGCAAGAGCAGAAGCCACTAACTCATGATGGGCCGCTTGATATTTGATTTCCTCTTGATTTTCTCCTTCTTTAAAACGAATTCCTGCACCCATAAAAGGAAGATGCATTAACATATTGATCTCATTAAATGTCATCCAATATTTTACTTTTCCTTTGAATCTTGTGAACAAAACTTTGCAGTAATTCAAATAGCAATCGATTAACTCTCGACTTCTCCAAGAACCATACTTTTCCTCTAATGCCAGTGGCACATCAAAATGACAAATTGTGATAACAGGTTCTATATGGTATTTCAATAATTCATCAATCACATTTTCATAAAAGGCAAGCCCTTCTTCATTTGGCTCTTTTTCTTCCCCTGTTGGAAAAATTCTTGACCATGCAATAGAAAAGCGATAACACTTAAATCCCATCTCTGCCATAAAAGCAATATCTTCTTTCCAATGATGATAAAAATCAATTGCTTCATGAGAAGGATAATAAGAATCTTTTGGCAACTTATGATAATCCAATTTTCCTTCCATTACAGCCCTTCTATTCTCTCCCCATGGAATCACATCCACAGTACCAAGTCCCTTATTTCCTTCTAAATAACCACCTTCACATTGGTTTGCAGCTGTCGCTCCTCCCCATAGAAAGTCCTTTCTTAAACCACTCATAGTATCACCCTTTCTCATACTCAAATTTTCTTATTATTACTTTTTTGTATATAAAAAATCAATTTTTAAGTTTATTACACTTCTTTTATTTAATTACTTTTATTAATTCATCTCCTGCTACTATATCGTGTCCATCAATGCTTAATACTGTTCCATACTCAAAAGAATTACTAATAATAATAGGAGTAATAATATCGTACCCTTCTTCTTTGATTTTATCAATATCAAACTCAACAAGTGGTGCTCCTACTTCCACTCGATCTCCTGATTTTGCAATGGCTTTAAAATGTTTTCCACCAAGCTTTACTGTATCAAGTCCAATATGAATTAACACTTCTACCCCATCATCTGACTTTAATCCAATCGCGTGTAATGTATCAAAAATATTAACAACTGTTCCATTGATTGGGGAAACAGCAAGCCCCTCTTCTGGAATAATAGCAACTCCTTTTCCTAAGATTTCTTCTGCAAAAGTTGGATCATTCACTTCTTTTAATGGCACTGCCTTTCCTGTCACTGGTGCATAGACTGTCATTCCGCCTTCCACTTTGGAAACATTTTGTTTTTCTTTTTTCTCCGCTGTTTCTTTTTCCACTTCCTTATTTTCTTGTTGTGTTTCAACCGCTTCCACTGGATCTTTATATAAAATAAAGGAAATAACAAACGCTACTACAAAAGCAATGGCAGCTCCTATAATCGCCATATAAAAACTTCTTAAACTATCTTCTCCAATATAACTTGGAAGAGTTAATAATCCAGGAGAACCTCCTGCATAGTTGCGAACTCCCATTAATCCTACAAAAAATCCGCCGGCACCACCACCTATCATAGAAGCATAAAGAGGAGTTCGGAATCGTAAGTTAACACCATATAATGCTGGTTCTGTAATTCCACATACTGCTGTAATTCCTGACGAAAAAGCTAGCTGTTTAATCTCAGATACCTTACTTTTTACTCCAACGGCAAGAGTTGCTCCTCCCTGTGCAATATTGGAAGCTAAGTTACTTGGATACACCATTGTATCATATCCTAGCGTCATACGATTGTTAATACCAACTGGAATAATCGCATAATGCGTTCCTGTCATAACAAGAAGTGGGAATAATGCTCCTAATAATGTTGTGACAATCCATCCATAACTTTCCATTGCACGCAATCCATCTGCGATAAAGTTACTGATAATATATCCAACTGGGCCTAGTACAGAAAGCATAACAATACCACATACTAGCGCAGTAATTAATGGTTTTGTAAAAAATTTAACTGCTTTTGGCGACACTTTATCCGCAATCGGCTCTACTAATGACATAAACCAAACAGTTAAAATAATTGGAATAACAGAAGAAGAATAACTTGCATTATAAATAGGAATCGCAAATAAATGAATCGATTCCCCTGCTTCTTTTGCTGTCGTTACCATATTAATAAAATTTGGATGCAATAACATACCACCTAACATCATTGCTAGATATGGATTACATTTAAATTTCTTTGCAGCCGAATTGGCAAGTAAAATAGGCAAGAAATAAAAAGTAGCATCTCCCATGAAATTTAAAATCTGATAACTTTGTTGATCAGAACTTACAAGTTTTAATGCCACAAGCAAAGAAAGCACGGCTTTTAACATACCAGCGGCTGTCAGAGCTGGAAGTATTGGAGTAAAAATTCCTGATAAAGTATCGATAGCTCTTGCACCAAGACTCTTTTTCTCTTCCTCTTTTGGCTTTTCTCCCTTTCCTTCTTGAATATTTGCCATTTCGACTAATGGTTTATAGACACTTGCAACATCACTTCCAATAATAATCTGATATTGACCGCCACTACTAACAACGCCCATAACGCCTTTTAATTTTTTGATTTCTTCTGTTTTTGCTTTTTTCTCATCTTTTAAGTTAAAGCGCAATCTCGTAGCACAATGAGTCAAACCAGCAATGTTTTTTTCGCTACCAACAAGTTCTAAAATACTTTTGGCTAAATCCTTGTAATTCATAAAATTTCTCCTTTTTATTAGAACAAAGGGTGCATTACACACTCTTCGTGATTTTATATTACTTCTAGCATTGCACAATCTATAACATAAAAAACACCCAAACAAAGAAATTTATTTTCTTCATTTAGGTGTTGCCTTTCGTAACAATCCTTTACATTGTAATTCTTTTTATATGAACGGTTAAATAAACAAGCTCATCTTCTGTCATTTCTCGGTGATATTCTTTTTTCACATATTCTCTTACCTTCAAAGCACATTGATACTCGGTTTTATACTGCTCTTTTAATACTTATAAAAACTCTGTATCGTCTCCTTCTATCTCCATTCCTGTTAAAATACGATTTACTAAAAACTTTAAATGAGTAAGAAATCGCTCATAATGTATGGAATATTCATCTAACTCTTTTTGAAAATGATATTTTACAATATTCACAATATTTTGTATCATTTTTGTCATTTCTGTTGTTTGACGCATTTCCATACAGTCCATAGACGCATTAACAAGATGAAGGGCTATAAAACCAGCCTCATCTTCTGGTAACACAATACCAAGCCTTCTTTCAATAATGGAAAGGGCTTCTTTTCCTACAAGATATTCATGGTTATAAAATCTCTTAATCTCCCAAAGTAAAGCATTGCTCACCTCAATCCCTTGCTTTGCTCTTTGAATGGAAAAACTAATGTGATCGGTTAATGTGATATAAATATTATCACTTAATTTTTTTCCAAGCGAAAATTTTGCATAATGAATAATTTCATTTGCAACTTGAACATGCTCGAGAGGAGTTTTAGAAAGTAATAGTTTCAACTGTTCTAAATAATCTTTTTCATCATATTTATAAATCTTTTCAATCTTACTCTCTTCGATTGCATCGCCTGCTTTTTTCTTAAATCCAAGACCACAGCCCATAACAAGCACTTCTTGTCCATTTTCATCTTGTGATTGTACTAAATTATTATTAATTACTTTTATAACTTTCATACCAAGTTTCACTCCCATTCCTCGCTTCTTCTTATGTTTTTAAAGGAAGTTCTCCAACTATTTAAATATTTGTCTTATATCTTTTTTATCATACAAAAAAAGACTATCCTCTTGCAACATAAGTTCACTTTGAATGAGCCTTTTAGTAACAAGTGGTATAGCCTGCCTAACCAGTAACAATCCAACTATATAACTAATATTATTATAGTAATAGTTTATTCTTTTGTCAATCTTTATTTTTCATATTTTTTTTATTCCTATTTTGTTATAATATTAACTAATTTTTTTTAAAATAAAATTAGTTTTTTATTTATTCTTCCTTCTTGTTCTATTCCCTTGTATGCAAAGGAGCTATCCCCACACTTAGGATAACTCCTTTATCTACAGAACAAAGTGTGCGTTACCTTAGCAATAGAGAGTAGCTTTTCATATGCTCTCGTTCCATTAACGAATTCTATCAAGAACTTCTAAAAATCTTTTCACTGATACATTTTTTCTATATAATACAAATCCTAACATTTCAATTGAGTTTAATTCTACCATAACAATCTTCCTTTCTTATTTGACAATCTTTTTATTTATTTTATATTTCAACAATTTTTCTTTCGTATTTGTTTCTGTTGTTTACATGTATTATTCTATCACATTTTTACAGAAAGGACATTGTAAAACGATTTTTAAAAATTGCAATTTGACCTCATATATTTATCTTTCAAAGTGATATTTCTTTCTATTTTGCATACTATTTCTTATGTATTTTCTACTGAATTTTCCAATTTTTATTGATTTTCAACATTTTATGATATATAAACTCTTTCTTCACCATTTATATATATTGCAATTCGAACTTTAAACTCTTATGTTTATATGTATCTAAATGCAATCTTCGAATCCATTGATTCCCTATGGGAACTCTTTTCTTTCTGAAAGATTACTTTATGTTCTTGATTTTTCGATAACTTTTCTTACATAATGCCTGTTTCTCCATATCTTATAATAATCTTGCAGTTAAAATTTCTAATATCGCTCCGCTTAAATCTTTATCTAAATTCATTGTATGGAGCTGTGAAATTGTAGCTGCAACCAATTGTTCTTTTTTTATCATTGCATATAAACTGTCTTTTAAATGAAATGCAATCTCAGCTTGATTTAAAAAATGAAATACTCGTTCTATTACTTGATTATTCTGTACCTCTATAAGGTTTTCCAAACAAATTTGTATCGTTTGATTGGTATCTATCTTTGGTAATTTTATGAGAACTGTTCTTTTCTCTTGATCATAAGTTGCTTTTACAACGATTGTATCTTCCCCTACTTTTACCCGAACCTCTTCTTCTCCGATCTCATATCCATAAAGTTCTATCATATAACTTCTTTGTTTTGGAATCAGACATTGCTCTCCTTGAACAGAGCCTATTTTAAAACTTCTCTTATCATTTTCCCTATATTCCATTGTCGTCATCGCACAAATCCCTTGTTCATATTTACAAGTTTCATTGTCATCTTCATATAAGGTAAACTGCCCATCCTTCCCTGCAAATATTTTTATATGCAAGGAATCTGGATTTTTTCCAACTTGTGCTGCTGAAATCTCTTCTGTAAATGGAAGAATTCCTCCTGCCTTTACCAACACCGGAATACTTTTTAATGTTCGATACATATCCAATGTTCGATCGCCGTCATAGACCATTCCTGTATCGAGATCATACCATGTTCCTTCTGGTAACCAAACCGTAACTTTTGCAACATTTAATCCTTCTATCCTTTTTGTTGTAATCGGAGCTACGATCATTTCACTGCCAAAGAAATATTGATTTTTCACTTGATATGCCTCTTCTTTTTCTGGATATTCATAATACATTGGCATAATAAGAGGCATTCCCTCTTGATAGTTTCGATAATTCATCGTATACAAATATGGTAACATTTTATGACGCTGTCTTAATGCCTCTCCCATCACAACTTCTGTTTCCTTTTTAAATCTCCAAGGCTCTTTTCCATTAAATTCACTACAAGAACTATGCAAACGCATAATTGGTGAGTAGATTCCAAGCTGTGTCCACCTTGTCATCATTTCATCATCCTTATAGCCCATCATATGTCCACCAATATCATGGCTCCACCAACCATATCCAATATTCGAAGCGGTTGCTGTAAAATATGGCTGGAACTGCAAGGAATCCCATGTTGTAATCGTATCCCCTGAAAATCCAACTGGATAGCGATGACTGCCTACTCCTGCATATCTTGAAAATGTCATTGGACGCTTTCCATTTCGTTTGCTATCTAGAAAATGAAAATGATTTAAAATCCACAGCGGATCAAGCCCTTCTATTTTTGTAGTACTCCCTTGTTGCCAATCGATCCACCAAAAATCCACACCTTCTTCCTCTCTTGGATGATGTAAATATTGAAAGTATGCTTCTATAAACTTTGGATCTGCTAAATCACATATAATTGGATCTTCTTGTTCGTAATCAACATCCATTGCCTTTGCCATCTCTTCATACATGTCTTCATGACCTCGCACACCATCCGCTGGATGCACATTTAAAGTTACCTTCATTCCTCTCTCATGAAGTCGTTGCAAAAATCGTTTCGGTTCTGGAAATAGTTCTTTATTCCAAGTATAACCAGTCCATCCGCTTCCATACTTTGGATCAATGTCAACCAGATGCCAATCCATATCAATGACTGCAACGCTAAATGGCAAGTTCTCCTTATCGAATCTTTCCATGAGAGCCATATAACTTTGCTCGGTATATTTATAATAACGACTCCACCAGTTGCCTAATGCATATCTTGGTAACATTGGAGTTCTACCACATAAAGAATAAAAATCTTTTAAAGCTCTTTTATAATCTCTACCATATCCAAAGAAATAAAAGTCTTTCCTATCTTTTTTTGCTGGCTCAATCCAACCATTATCCAATAAAATTTGAGAATGGCTATCATCTAGAACCGAATATCCAAAGTAAGATACAATTCCCCTTTCTAATGACGTTTCACCATCTACCATATCTAATGTTCTAGCGGTTCCTCCTAAATCATGTACTCCCTCTCCATAACGCCAAACACTGTGATATGCACTTAGATTTCCCTTCACTTGAATTTTTAGCCCATAGCTTGTAAACTCTTTTTCATTATAGATTACATGAAGATTTGCTGTATGAATTTCTAATCCCTCTTCCTTTTCTACCACCCGATACTCTACCTTTGGAAAATCTCTATAAAATACCGTTTGTGTTGCTCGATCTTCAAACTCTCCTTGCTCATTATATTCAAACCTTATCAAACAATCGGTCAATATCGTAATACGATATTTCTTTCCAACTACTTGATTCTCGCTTAAGGCGATAGATCTGGTTTTTACTTGATATATTTCCTTCATAAGTTTCCCTCTTTTCTGTTGCTATCCCTTTCTTTAAGTTTAACGTTAAACTTATTATAAAGGTAGCATCGTTTTATTCTTTCGTCAATCAACTTTTACATTTTCATCACTTATTCCATATTTTCAATATGTTTTTTAGACATATTCCACAATCTATTTCATTCATACAATGATTGACAAATGGAAACGATTAGTTGTATGGTTATAGTATTCAATCAAATACGAGGTATTGCTTATGACATTAAAAGATATTGCTGATAAAGCTGGGGTAAGTATGATGACCGTTTCTAATGTTATTAACGGAAAACATAATCACGTTTCAGCAAAAACTATAGAAAAAGTAAATAAGATTATTGAAGAATATGGCTATGTTCCAAATTTAAGTGCTAGAACTTTAACAAATAAGAAATCAAATATTATTGGAATTATTATTTCTTTAGCTGAAACAGATGACAAATTTAATTCCTTAGAAAATCCATATATTAGTACCATGATTGGTACGATTGAATATGAACTACGACAGAATGGTTACTACACAATGGTTCGCTCAATTTCACAACAAGCGGATGTAACTGCCTTATTTAAAAATTGGAATGTAGATGGGATCCTATTTTTATATCCACACGATTCTCAAGAAATGCTATCTTTTCTGGCAACTGCTCCATGCCCAGTTGCAATGTTTGATAGTTCCCTTGATTCGCCACACTTTATTAATATTTGTTCTGATGATCAAAAAGGACTTTATTTATCCACAAAATATTTAATTGAACGTGGACATACTCATATTGCATTTGTAGCAGACTATCAGCACAACACATTATTAACAAATCGTTTTTTAGGATATCGACAAGCCTTAGAAGAATTTCAAATTCCTTTTCACAAAGATTATGTATATCCATATTCGCCTTCCTATGAGGGTGGTTTACGTGCAGGCATACAAATTGCTACTTCTTCCAATCCTATCACTGCTGTAGTAACAACTGCTGATATTTGTGCCATTGGTATTATGGAAGGGGCTAGGTTACATGGATATACACTTCCTAATGATCTTTCCATTATTGGTTATGATAATTTATCTCTTTGCCAATACACTTTTCCAAAATTAACATCCATCTCTCAGAACATTACACAAAAAGCATCATTAGCCGTGAAACTATTGTTAGAAAAAATTCAAACGGGAACTTTAACAACATCTTCCAAACAAAAAACCGATGTCATTATTGTGGAAAGAGACTCTGTTATTGCTCTACCTAATAAAAAACATTAACAAGAAAAACATTGCATGAACTTATCACATTAACAGGAAATATTCAAATAAAACTATACTATTCCTACTTATCTTATATCTTTCATACAAATGAAAAGGAGCTATCTCTTCTCTTAAGATAACTCCTTTTTATAAAAAAGATTATTTCTTCTCTTTCACTTCTTCTTGCACTTTGGCAATAAACTCTTCCAATGTCATTGTCACATTTTCACCAGAATCACGGTAACGAACAGCAACTGTTCCTTGTTCTTCTTCTTTTGCACCTACAATTACCATATAAGGAACTTTTTCAAGCTGGGCTTCTCTAATCTTGTAACCAATTTTTTCTGATCTCATATCTTTTTCCGCACGGATTCCAGCCCCTTCTAATTCCTTATAGATCTTATCAGCGTATTCCGCGTTCTTATCAGAAATTGGAAGAACTTTTGCTTGTACCGGAGCTAACCATACAGGGAATTTACCGGCAAAGTGCTCAATTAAAATACCAATGAAACGTTCAATAGAACCAAAAGCAACACGGTGAATCATAATCGGACGATGTTTTTCTCCATCTGCACCAATATATTCTGCATTAAAACGAAGTGGTAATTGGAAATCTAACTGAATAGTTCCACACTGCCATGTTCTTCCAATAGAATCTTCTAGGTGGAAATCGATCTTTGGTCCATAGAATGCCCCATCTCCTTCGTTTATAACATAAGGAAGTCCAAGTTCATCAAGAGCCTTTCTTAACCCTTCTGTTGCTAGTTCCCAATCTTCATCGCTTCCCATGCTATCTTCTGGTCTTGTGGAAAGCTCTACATGGTATTTGAATCCAAATAAACTGTATACTTCATCAATAAGACGAGCAACCCCTTTAATTTCGTCTGTAATCTGCTCTGGTGTCATAAAGATATGTGCATCATCTTGTGTAAAGCAACGAACACGGAACAAACCATGTAATGCACCAGATTTTTCATGACGATGAACTAATCCTAATTCACCAACACGCATTGGAAGATCTCGATAAGAATGAGGTTCCATTTTGTATACTAACATTCCACCTGGACAGTTCATTGGTTTTACAGCAAAATCCGTATCATCAATTACTGTTGTGTACATATTTTCTTTGTAATGATCCCAGTGACCTGATGTTTCCCATAATTGATGATTTAACATAATTGGTGTAGAAACTTCTACATATCCTTCTCTTCTATGAAGCTCTCTCCAATAATCAATTAATGTATTTTTTAAGATCATTCCCTTTGGTAAGAAAAATGGGAATCCAGGACCTTCATCTAAAAGCGCAAATAATCCTAACTCTTTTCCTAATTTTCTATGATCGCGTTTTTTTGCTTCTTCCATCATTGTCAAATAAGCGTCTAATTCTGATGCCTTTGGAAAAGCAGTACCATAAATTCTTGTAAGCATTTTATTTTTTTCACTTCCACGCCAATAAGCACCTGCAATAGAAGTTAATTTAAATGCTTTTACATATTTTGTAGACATTAAATGAGGTCCTGCACATAAGTCTACATATTCTCCTTGTTTATAGAAACTAATGGTTTCCCCTTCTGGCAATTCTTCAATTAATTCCACTTTATATGGCTCTTCTTTTTCTTTCATAAACGCAATGGCTTCTTCTCTTGGAAGTTCAAAACGTTCTAAAGGAAGATTTTCTTTTACAATTTTTTTCATTTCTGCTTCGATTTTTTCTAAATCATCTGGTGTAAAAGGTGTTTCCCGATCGAAGTCATAATAAAAACCATCGGCAATGGAAGGTCCAATTGCTAATTTTGTTTCTGGATAAAGACGTTTTATTGCTTGTGCCATAATATGAGATGCTGTATGGCGGAACGCATGTTTTCCTTCCTCTGAGTTAAAATCAAAAATTTCTAATTCGCAATCTTCCAAAACAACAGTACGAAGATCTGCTTCCTCTCCATTTATTTTTGCTACACAAGCATTGGAAGCAACACTCCCACCTAGTGATTTTGCAATTTCAATAATGGACATTGGCTGTTCAAATTCGCGAACAGAACCATTTTTAAATGATACTTTCATTTTATACTTCCTCCTATCATGTTATCTAAAGAATAAAGTGTGCATTGCTCTCTTTGCGAGAATTCCTATAGCATAAAAAAACGCACCCTAAGACAAACAGAATCATTTGTCCAAGGGTGCGTCATCTCTTCTACTTTTTATCTAATCGATAGCCGAAATGTTATTCTTCACTTCGCACGGTTCCACCTTGATTTTTCACTCAAGCTCCAACAAGCCTTATCCTTTAACGCAGGAATACGATAATAGTTCAATCCTATTACAGCTCCACAATGGTCTTCACTATTTTCTCTCAGAAAAGAACTTCCAGCTTATGTCCTTTCTCTCTGGCTGATGTTAATAGCTACTCTTTCTTTCATCGCTTTTTCATATTCAACTGTAAATTACTATATACCCGTTCTTTTTATTTGTCAACTATTTCTTTTTCGTAAAAACAAAAAACATTTTTATAGTTTTAGTCAATTTTTCGGAACATTGCAAAATCAAGATTACACCAATCTCCAGCTCCTGCTACGGTATAGATTCCAATTTCACACGTATTATTCGTAACTTCAATTTCCTCAATCGTAAAAAGATTCCAATCTTTATTATTTTTTATCCTTTTACTCCACCGACAGAAAGTCCATTTTGAATATATTTCTGCAATGCCATAAATACCACCATAATTGGAATGGAAGATATCACAGCTGCTGCAGAGAACAATGTCCAATGGGCTGCAAACTGATTGGTAATAAAGGACTGTAACCCCAATGCCAATGTCATTTTATTCGGATTTTGTAAAAATACAGATGAAATAACATATTCACTATAAGTAGCAATAAAGGAAAATAAGAAAATAACAACTAATTGTGGTAAAGCTAATGGCAAAATGATTTTATAAAATACAGTAAAATTTCCTGCTCCATCCACCATTGCCGCCTCATCTAATTCCACTGGAATTCCATCCATATAAGATTTTAATAACCAAATATTAAAAGCACTTCCTCCTGCTAATACGAAAATTAGAGCAAGGCTACTATCCGCTAACCCAAATTTATATACTAAAATGTAGTAACCTGATACCGCCATACTATTTGGAAAAACTTGTAATATCAACAATGTCATTAGCCCATATTTTCTTCCTGTAAAACGAAGCCTCGAAAAAGCATATGCTGCCAATGAAGTTAAAATAAGCTGAATAACTGCCACTAACAAACACATCTTTAAAGAATTCCATACCCATAATACAAAATCTGTTTCTTTAAATAATTCTACATAATGTTCTAAGCTAAGTTTTTTTGGAAATAACGAAGACAGAAAAAAACTATCACCAGCAGAAAACGACGACATAACAATCCATAACGCTGGAAACATAATAACAACAATCGTGATCCAAATAATAACTCTGCTTATCCAAAGTATGCGAGATTCAGAGGTGGATAGTCTCTCCTTTTTACTATTTTTCATATTAATCCCCCTCCTTAAAAGAACCTGACATACGCATATTAATCAGTGTTAATGTACCTACTATAATAAAAACTAAAACACTAAATGTTGCTGATAAATCATATCGATTTGACCATGTTGTCATCTTATAGGTGGTACTGGCTAAAATATCCGTATATCCAGCAAACTGGTTATCCACTCGTGCTGGACCACCTTCTGTAATCATGTAAATATTTCCAAAATTATTAAAATTAGCTGCAAATGTTGAAATCACCAATGGAATGGAGAGCTTTGTTACTAATGGCAGTGTAATGTTCTTAAAACTCTGAAATTTTGATGCCCCATCAATTTTAGCCGCCTCATAAAACTCTGGCGATATAGCCTGTAATCCACCTAAACATACATTTAACATATACGGAAATCCCAACCATAAATTTACCATAATAATTCCAACCCTTGCCCAAAATGGATTCGTCATCCACGGAATGTTCCATGCAATTCCAAGTGTAGAAAGCAGATTATTAATCCCTCCATACTGTTCATTTAAAAGTCCTTGCCAAGCCAAAATCGCAATGGTCGCTGGTAATGCCCATGGTACAATTAATAAGGCACGATATATTTTCGACTCCTTCATATGGGGATTATTTAAAAGAATTGCTAACATAAGCCCTATCGTATAAGCTCCAATGGTACTTAACACTGCAAAACAAATGGTCCATCCAAGTACAGGAAAAAATACTTTTTTAATACTCCCTGAAAATACTTCTATGTAATTAGAAAATCCAACAAACGAAAAATTTTCTAAATGATACATATTATAATTTGTAAAAGAAATGATAATGGTATATACAATCGGAAGGAAAGTTACGATAAAAATTGAGATTAATGCAGGAAGTAAATAAGGATATGCTTTTGCACTGTTTTTCTTCTTCATTTTATCACCGCTTTCCAGCATCCATCAATTCACTAGCTTCTTCCAATTGCAATTTTATATTTTCTGCTGCTTCCTTAGGACTTAATTCTCCAATCCACATTGACTTGATATTGTTTGTATGAATATCCCATAGTGATCCCATTTCAGAAACAGTAGGCATTGGTTCTCCGTTATTGATCTGTTCAATAAATTCTTTTGATACTGCATTTTCTTGGATTTTTTCATTTTCCTGTTCAGAAAGTTTTGCAGGAATTCGATCTCCCACTTCATACAAATCAACTGCTCCATTATCGATTAAATACATAATGAAATCCCATGCCATCTCTTGGTTTTTCGATTTTTTACTTACAAAACTTACTTGTGTACCAACCGGTGTTACAAACTCTTCTCCATGAAATGTTGGCATTGTTGTAACAGCAAATGGTGTTCCAGCAGAGCGAAATCCATCCATATCCCATGGTCCTCCAATATAAAAAGCAGTTTCTCCATTTTGAAAATTACTTCTTGCAATATCAGCAGTCACATCAGCAGAAATTAAATGATATTGATTGCATAGATCATTGATAAACTCATAGGCTTGCACTGCACCATCGTTTGCTAGCCCAATATCACTCACATCATAAGCACCATCTTCATAGTTAAAAATATATCCTCCACAGGCACGAACAAATCCAAGATCATAGTAAATACTTGTTGCATCAAATTGAACACCACCATTTTCTGCTGCAGTTTCAACTAATTCCTCCCATGTATCTGGCACTTTTGACACTTTTTCTGTATTATAAAATAATGATATTGTTTCTACTGCAAGCGGAGCAGCATATCTTTTACCGTCCACATAACAAGCTTGAACTCCCGCATCAGAGAAATCATCATCGTCATATAAATCTTCTGGTACTTCCGCTGCCAGTCCTGCATTTACATAGTCCGCCAATTGATCATTTGGAATTCCAACAACAGCATCTGGCCCTGATGTACTATTGGTTGCCTGAGCGAACTGCTGAACCGATGGAGATTCATGGATCACTTCCACTTCATATCCTTTTTCTTCTCCCCATTTATCTGCATATTGCTGAATCATATCTGTTTCAACTTCCATATTTGTCTAGATTACTAATTTTTTATTATCGCCTGTTTTTCCGTTTCCACCACATCCAGTGAACATTGTCGCTGCCATCGCTGAAATTAAAATAAATGATAAAACTTTTTTCCCCATTTTCTTCTCCTTTTCCATTCCATTGATTTACATTTGGTTTAGATGAAGCAACGCTAAATTGGCATTACCTTCCCCATCAAATAGAGCTTGATTCGCCCATGAGTTTCCGATTTCCGCCTTATCCCCCATGTACTCACACCCTATCGGCTTCGCCCAAGTACATTCTGAAATTGGTAACCATGCTGGCTCCCAGTAAATAATCCCTTTTCCTCTATGATCCTTTACATTTCTTACCGTTTCACAGAGATCTTTCAAAAAAGTTTCTTGTCCCTCCATCGTGGCAGGATACTTTGTCTGATTTGATTGTTCTTTAGAAAATACAATGCCACTACATCCAAGCGAATCCGTTGTATAACCAATTGCTGTTTCTACCACGATAACATCTTTTTGGAAGGTCTGGCTGATATCATTCATGTTATATAATAAGGCATCAAGCCCTCCATTCCAATAAGGATAGTAAGACATACCGATCACATCATACTCTAAGTGATAAGGTGCAATATCAGAAAACCATTTTCGATACATCTTATTATCTGTGCCAAAATCCAAATGCAGAATTACTTTTATTTGATCGTTATTCTCTTTCACAGCTCGAATTCCTGCCGATAATAACTTCGCCATTTCTTCTGTATTTTCTATACGCCCTTCTGGCCAAAGTAATCCGTTTGTTACTTCATTTCCTACTTGTACAATACTCGGTTCAACCCCCTCCTTTTTCAATCTTTGTAGTGTTTCTGCTGTATAATTGTAAACTGCTGATTGCAATTCCAATCCACTTAATTCTTTCCAAGCCTTTGGCTTTATTTGTTTTGCTGGATCCGCCCAAAAATCACTGTAATGAATATCCAACATAAACTCTAATCCTTGATTTACTACTCGCTTTGCAAGTTGGATTGTCGTTTCTAAATCATTGGTTCCTCCACCATAGGCTTCCTTCGATTCACTGTATGGATCACACCATAAACGAAGCCGAATCAGATTGACTCCACTTTCTTTTAATATTTCAAAAAGATCCCTTTTTTCTCCATGCCAATAATAAACGGCTCCATGATCTTCTAATTCTTTCAACATAGAAACATCCATTCCTTTTATAAACTGCATTTCCTACCTCCCAACACATAATCCAATCTTGGACTCTTTTCTTCTTACTATTATTTTGTTATTCCAATACGAATTTTAATAATTTTTTTATCTTAATTATAATAAATTATTTACTAGAATCGTAATACCCTTCTTACTCCTTGTCAATGTTTCTTCATCTTTTTTCATATTTTATACAAGTATTTATGCATTTTTTTAATCATTTTTACCAAAAACCATGTGAAATACATTTTATGAGTTTCTCATATTCGTAAACTGTGTCAAATGAAAATACAAACGTTTCCCCTTGACTTGTGCCTTTCACGCAAATTGCACATCTTATCTATGCTAACTCGCTTTGCGAGAAATCCTATAAGAAAAAAACGACCTCCAATCACTAGATTTTAATCTAACAATTGAAGGTCGCTTCAAAATATAAACATTCAAAATTTTTTCTTAGTATAATCATAAGAAAAAGCTCTTACGAAATACTGGTCTACCATTAATATAAACAGTTTTTGTAATATCACGCTTCTTTATTATTCGTTCCTGTAATAAATCAAGGGTACTTTCACACATAATCGGAATATCTATATGAAACGTCGTAAGTGGCGGAGATACATATTGAGCGAGTTTAATATCATTAATACTAAAAACTGCAATATGTTTTGGCACAACAATTCCTTCCTCCTGAAACGCTTGTAATAAACCAACAGAAAGTGTATCCGTTGCTGCACAAATAGCCTGTGGTAACTTATCCTTTCCTTTTTTAATGATTTCCTTTCCTATACGATACCCTTCTTCTACCGTTAACCTTTTCCCGATATATATATTCTCTTCTCTTAGTACTTGATAATAACTGGCGCTCTGACGAAATGACCACTCACGAATATCCATTACACATTCGCCTGTATTAATATCATAATCAGGAGTACCTACAAACGCCATATTTTGATACCCTTTCTCCATAAACATATCCACAATTTGCGTCACCATGGAATCCAGATTTGGTCGTACAGAATCATACGTACTTTCATCTGGAGACACATCCACAAAAATGCCTTGTTCTGTAATGGTATGCAGATGTTGGATTTCCTTTTTAGAAAACCATCCTATCCCAATAAATGCTTTTGTATCATTAGGAACTGCATCAATTCCATCTCTTTTATTTATCACTTGTAAATGAACATTCCGCCACTTTGCCTGAGCTACCATTTCCTCCAAAATAGACTTATAATACATGTCTTCTAACTCTTCTTCATTGGCAGCCCAAAATAATAGTGCTACATTATCAATCTTTGGATATACAACTTTCTTTTTATATCCTACTTCTTCTGCTACCCTAAAAATGGCTTTCCTAGTCTCTTCATTTACCGATAAATTCTTATCATAATTTAAAACCCTAGAAACTGCTGCTGGAGACACTCCTACTTTTTGTGCAATCTCTTTTATTGTCGCCATCCTATCACTCCTCTTTCGCTTTTATATAAATATTTTACTAAATAATTAACTTTATAACAAGGTATTTTTTACTTATTTTTATTTTTTCCTCTTCCTATCATTTTCTTTTATTCCCTTACTCATTAATCCTGTGAACTACTTACCACCTATAGAGGTAGGAGAATTCTCGGCAATTCTGTTAAAAATTATTCACAATTTTTCTCTTCTCCCTTTCTTATTTTTTTAGAGTATGTTAAAATATTTTATAATAAACAAAAGTCTTTTTACTTATTCTCACAGAACTTTCGATAAGGAGGATTTTTTCTATGAATCTTTTTGACAGCAATTCACTCATTATGAAACTCTTTAATTTATTAGCTGATATTTTATTGCTTCATATTCTTTGGCTCGTCTATAGTCTTCCCATCATTACCATTGGCGCTTCTACAACGGCTCTTTACTATGCAATGATGAAACGAATCCGAACCGATGAAGGCAATATCATTCCGAATTTTCATGGTTCTTTTAAGTCCAATTTTAGACAGGCGACTATTATCTGGATTATTTTAGCAACCTTTTTCATTGTTTTCTTCTTGGACATTCGCTTTTGCCTTGCGCTAAATAATGATTTCAGCAAAATAATGTTATTTGGTTGCTCTTTATTTTTTCTTCCATTTTTACTCATTTGCTTTTATATTTTCCCTGTACAAGCAAAGTTTGAAAATCGGATTTTTGATAACTTTAAAAATGCCTTTTTCATGGCTTTTGTTCACTTTCCATATACGTTGCTTTTGATCTTTTTAACAGCAACCGTTATTCTATTTGCATTTCGTTATCGTTTGCTTATGGGATTTTTTATAATCTGTGGTATGGGATTTTATAGCTATATTACTTCTGGAGTCTATATCCAAGTATTTCGAAAGTATATTCCAAACGAAGCCGAGGAAGACTTAGAAAAAAGTGGACGAACATTATATTTTGATCAATAAGTAAATTTTAGTTAGGAATAGAAAAACAGGTGTGAAACTATCCTCTCACACCTGTTTTTCTATCCATTTCCGCATCACCTTATTAAAAAATTTCTTCTATCTCTTTTACTTTTTTTCACAACAAAAGATAACATCTGTTGTATCAACAATATCCCCTTGGTTTTTCATTAACTGCAAATCACATTGCTCTTCTGGTGTAGATACTAAAACCATTGTATCCGTATGTAACCCTTTTTCTTTCAATACGGATAAATCCACTTTAACAAGTACATCACCTTTTTTCACTTTCTGTCCTTGTTTTACTAAGCACTGGAACCCTTCCCCGCCTAAATTCACGGTATCAATTCCAATATGAATTAAGTATTCAATGCCAAATTCATCTGTTATACCAAAAGCATGTCCTGTAGGAAAAACGGCTGTTAATACCCCATCACAAGGAGTTTTAAAAACTTCTCCTTCTGGCACAATAGCGATTCCTCTTCCCGCTAATCCTTTTGAAAAGACAGGATCTTCTACTTCACTTAAATTTTTCACTTTCCCTTTTACAACCGCATTCACTTCTATACTTTTTTTCTTTTTAAAAAATTGAAACATATTCTCATCTCCTCTTTCTATTTACGCTATTAAATTATATCCATCGATAATTATTTTTTCTTCTATCTTATTCTATTCATTTTTTTCTATCCCTTTTTCTCTTTAACTATATCTTGACAATCCCCATGCCTAAAGGCAGGGGATTCTTGCTACCTGCCATCACATAATGGCTGACCCGTACATTTCTGTTCGGTCGTAGTGCAAGGTATGGGTATGCCATTACCCATCATAGGGCAGAACCTATAGTTCCCTATGCAAATATGCTATTACCACATATCTCAGTTGAGTTACAAATATTGATTGCACCCAACAAATCTCTATGGGTATGAAACCCACAGTTACATACATAATTTCTGTCTTTGGCATGGTGAATATCACCACAGCATGGACATTTCTGACTTGTATATACTGCATTTATGTACTCAACTTTTATGCCTACAAGTTTGGCTTTATATTCTATATACTTGGCTAACCGATAGAAGGACCAATTATGCAGACTATGATTGTTTTTACGACTTGTTCTTGTCGTAGCGCGAATGTTTGCTAAACGCTCTAACTTTATGACCCTAACATCATGAGCAACCGCTGTTTTTATGATAGTATGACTTATTTTATGGTCTATATCTTTCATGATACGCTGTTCTTTATCGCTCATACGCTTAACCGCATGGATATGCTTGGCTTTCTGTAGCTTTTTGCGAAGATACTGATAATGTCTACGTATATATTTATTCCTGCGACCATTGCCATAGAACTTAACGTTACCATCCGATATATAAGATACCGCTGGACATTTAATACCAAGGTCAACACCCATGACATTACCAGTATCCAGATACTCTCCTTCTGCAACGCTATAGACAATTTGAGCCACTATTTTTCTGCCTTTATAAACAATACGCATGATTCCAAGTTTCCCAGTACGAAATAACTCTTTTTGTCTATCGGTTAGACTGATACGGATAGACACTCTCTTAGATTTACCGTTTACAAAAACAGGAAACTCAATACGCTCCTCTTTTATTTTAAAATTCTGATTGTTGATATAACAACAAGGTCTTTTCAAAACAGAAACGGTAGGCTCTTTTACTGTGATAGAAGAACCTTGTTTTTTGAGCTTCTTGTTTTTGATATCAGCCTTACGACATTTCTTCTTGTACTTGTTGACAATGGATTTTGCGTCACGGATACATTGATTAACAAGAGCAGATGGTAGATTTGCATGAACATGAGCAGTCGTATAGTGACTGATCGATGTACCATTTACAGCAACAGAAACAAGACGATTAACGGTACGGATATACTCGTCCATAGTCTCGGCAACAAGAGCCTTCTGCTCTTTCGTCATATAAAGTTTTATTGTTTCTGATAACTGCATACACTCACCTACACATTTTTCTGATTCTCAATGTATTGTTTGATTGCGGATGAAGGCGCACCACCTACTGTGCTAGCAAAATAACTGTTTGTCCAAAGAGTGGGAATCCTTGAGCGCAACCAAGGATATTCCTCCCGCAAGATACGTGACGAATACCCCTTCATTCTCTTGACAGCCTTATGTCCCCCGTACTGTGGGTTTACTTCTATCAGTATCTGTACATGGTCTGGCATCATTTCTATTTCGATAATTTCGACATTTTATTGTTCACAAATCTCTCGAATCAACTCTTTAAGCGAACATCAACACCATTCCTTAAAACCTTACGTCGATACTTTGGGCACCATACCACATGATATTTGCAAGAATAAACTACATTATTATTTGATTTATACTTCATAAAAACATGATATAACAAAAAGATATCTAATACAACAGCTTTTTATAAATTCTCAAAAAAGCGCTTATAGCCCCCTCTTTTTCGCTAGAACAAAAGAAGATTTTTATTTTGTTAAGAGATTTTTATTGGACTTTATTACTAATTAGTGATATTTTATTATTAGAAACAAACGAATCTTAAATGGACAAACTACTATTTAAAATAATCAATACTAACATAACGATAAGAGAACTTACAATAACTATTTAGAAAGAGGAAATACATATGATAGAAATTATTGAATTTACAGACCCTGTCTGCACTTGGTGCTGGGGTAGCGAACCAATTCTTCGCAAACTAGAAACCCGTTATTCTAATGATGTAAAAATTGGGTTTATTATGGGTGGACTTGTAAAAGATATGAACGATTTTCAAGATGAATTCAACGGTATCGGCGGGAAGAATGACCTTTCAAAAGTCAATGAACAAATCGCTTCTCATTGGATTAAGGCATCGGAGCGCCATAAAATGCCAGTGGAAACAAAGGGATTTTCTCTTTTTACAAAAAACCATACTTCCACTTATCCATCAAATATCGCCTATAAATCAGGACAATTTCAAGGAGAAGAAATTGCCCATCGCTTTTTACGCCGAATTCGAGAAGCTGCTGCTACAGAGGCAAAACAAGTCAATCGACTTGATGTACTAAAGGAACTTGCTTCTTCTGTCGGTCTTAATGAACAACAATGGCTCATCGATATGGAAAATGGGCGAGCCGAAAAAGAATTTGAAAAAGATCTTGCACTCTGTCAACAATTCCAAATCTCTGCCTTTCCTTCTTATCTTGTAAAAGATGAAACAGGCAAAGGTATTTTACTTCGTGGATTCCAGTCTTATGAAACATTTCAACAGGCAATTCATCAATTAAGCGATGGTAAAGTAAAAGAAACTTCTAGGAATTCACAACAATCACTTGAAGAAAGAGTAAAAGAACTGATTTTAAAATATGAAAGTATCACATTGTTTGAACTAACCTATATTTTAGAATGTTCCGAACAAGAACTATCACCGGCTCTAGAACGTCTCATCTCTGAAAATATGATCAATCAAACAGCCGTTGGAAATGGATATTTTTTAACCATTTCTAAACGATAAGAAATATCCATTAAAAGGAGTCAGAAACTTTAAGATTATAGTGTCTGACTCCTTTTAATGAAAATTTAAGGAAAAGCCCGCTTTGCGGGCTTTTCCTATTTATATAAGTGGTTCCTTAGACTTTTATTTTTTTATCTTTTCATACTCTTCATCAGAAACAGGCTCACACCATTCATTGGATGTTTCCTCACCCGGAACTTCTATGGCAAGATGAGCAAACCAACTATCATGAGCTGCTCCATGCCAGTGTTTTACTTCTGGTGGAATCACAACCACGTCACCTGGATGAAGTTCTTGTACTTCTTTTCCATATTCCTGATAATAACCACGTCCTGCGGTACAGAGTAAAATCTGACCACCACCTGATTTCGCATGATGAATATGCCAATTATTTCGACATCCTGGTTCAAATGTCACATTTCCAATTGGCACGCCTTCTGTGGTAAGCATATTCAAATAGCTCTGTCCTATAAAATATTTTCCAAATGCTACATTCTTTTCTCCAACAGGAAAGATACTTACTTCTTCTGGTTTCATTTTCATTTCCTCCTATTTCACTTTATATCGCAGCCATACGCTGCCTCCATCGTTTACTTCTACATGTTCCAACAAAAATCCGACCGCTTTTGCAGGTAAAAAACCTTACTTTCCGCTAAACACTGGGAATCCACTAAACTCTCCATAATCCTTTAGCGGCTTCATCTGTTTCAATGTTTCCATATCCTCATCAGAAATCACAAAATCAACCTTGGAATTTTCGCTCATATGGACTGGATTAGCAGTTTTTGGGAGTGGAACTGTATCAAGTTGTAAATCATAACGAATACAAAGCTGTGGAACTGTCACATGATATTTTTCAGCCATTTTGGCAATTTCTGCATTTTTCAAAATTTCTCCGTGAGCCACAGGAGAATACGCTTCCACTAAAATATCTTTTTGACGGCAATATTCCATTAAATCCACAGGCGTATTTCCGATATGAACAAGAAGCTGATTTACCATCGGTGCAACGGTACAAGAAGAAAGAATATTTTCAACATCTTCTTCCTTAAAATTAGAGATACCGATTGCTCTTAACTTCCCAGCTTTATAGGCATCTTCTAGCGCCCGCCATGCTTCCTGATTTCCTTTTGCATAATCACCACCTCGAAAATCGGCCCATGGCTGTGGACTGTGAATCAACATGAGATCAATATAATCAAGCCCTAGCTTCTTTAAAGAACCATCGATTGCCTCTACCGCTTCCTCATATGTTTTTATCTCAGCTGCCAACTTTGTAGTAACAAACAGCTCCTCTCTAGGAACACCACAGCTTCGGATTCCTTCACCGACTCCTCGCTCATTTTCATAAGCCTGTGCTGTGTCAATATGTCGATACCCTAGTTTCACAGCTTCACAAACGGCTGTTGCTACCTGATCGTCTGAAATAAACCATGTTCCCAGTCCTAATTTAGGGATTTTCACTCCATTTGAAAGAGTGTATGTTTCTTCTAAAATCATAGGATTCCCGCTCCTTTCTATTTACAATCTATGTATCATTCCTGTAATCTGACAGCCAGTCAGAACACTATCTATCTATTTTCTATAAATTTACTCCGCTATTTGTAAGCCATTTTCGAATCAGTGTCTCAGAATTGCTGACACTGCTACCACGGATTGCTAGCCCTTTCTCAACCTTTGCTCCTGAACAAATACGCCGAATGTCTTCTTCACTCGTTCCTAATCCACTTCCTTCATGGGTACAAAAAGGTCGAATCGTCTTTCCGGTAAAATCAAAATGTTCTAGAAAGGTAAATACTGCCATCGGCATCGTGCTCCAATAGTTCGGATATCCCAAATAAATCACATTATATTCCTGTAAACTCTCTGGATATTGCTTTAACTTAGGTCTAGCATTCCGCCTCTGATCTGCCTGAGCCTGTGCAATACATTCATTGTAATCCTTAGAATATTCTTGCAATGGTTCTATCTGAAATCGATCAGCGCCTGTTAACTGTTGGATAATACTAGCAGCTATTTCTGTATTCCCTATTTTTAAATCACGGATAACACCATTTACATAATTCTCATGTCGTCTAGAAAAATAAGCAATTAGTTCTGCCATTTACACCACTCCTTTCTCACGTTCTAGCCTCATTATAATCCCATTTTTATTGACATGGAATCTCCCAAATGTTATTTTAGCATTAACTTAAAGTTTATACATGGAAGGATGATGTACGATGTTTAATCCTCAACTCACTGTCTTTGTTTCTGTGGTGGACTGCGGTAGTTTTACAAAAGCAGCCGAAACCTTATTTATTTCTCCTACTGCTGTGATGAAACAGATTAATGCCTTAGAAAAACATCTTAATCTGAAACTGTTAGAACGAAATTCCCACGGGGTTCGTCCAACACTGGCAGGAGAAATCATTTACAAAGACGCAAAGTTTTTATTTGAATATTCAAAACGCTCCATTGAAAATGCAAGAAAGGTTATGGAAAATGCAGATTGTACGTTCTGTGTTGGCACTTCCATGCTAAATCCAGCCAAACCTTTTATGGATTTATGGTATCAGGCTAGTCAGGAGTTCCCAAATTATAAGCTCCATCTCGTTCCTTTTGAAGATAACCACGAGGGAATCCTTTCTGAAATTGCACAGCTTGGGGAAAAATTTGACTTTCTAGTTGGCGTCTGTGATTCTAAAATGTGGCTCAATAAATGCAATATGCTTTCTCTTGGACGCTATAAAAAAATGTGCGCCGTATCGAGAGAACACCGCCTTGCCAAAAAAGACCATCTTGAAATATCGGATTTATATGGCGAAACGCTCATGATGGTAGCCAAAGGAGATTCTGGCGTAAATGACTTTATACGAAACGATCTAAACCGTAACCATCCAGCGATCCAAATTGAAGATACCCCACATTTTTATGATATCTCCGTCTTTAACCGCTGTGCAGAAACAAATAATGTGCTGCTTACATTGGAATGTTGGAAAGAAGTACATCCAGCCCTTGTCTCAATTCCAGTGAACTGGGATTATAGCAGTCCTTATGGCTTGTTATATGCACTTGAGCCATCCGAAGATGTACAAAGATTTGTTGATCGAATACAGGAAATTCAAAGAAAATAGATTCAAAAAAACACTTATTATTTTTATCATATTTATACGCGTTGTGCTAGTTAATTGAAATAAAAAAAAGAAACTTTAACAAAAATGTGCTATCCTAATTATATACACCAAAAACAAAAGGAGGCATCATTATGTTAAAGTTTCACTCTAATTCTACCACTTTTATTTCTGATTTTGAAGAGTTTTTTATTTT
>DVIZ01000003.1 GCA_018710905.1 Candidatus Scybalomonas excrementigallinarum
ACACAAAAATACATAAAATAGAAATGCTTAATAGTTGAAATCCTGATACTGACTGAGCCACTTCAACCTGACTTTCTCCCATAACGTCAGCACTTACTACTACATTAAAAAAAGGCAAACAGAAGCAAATAGCACTAATCATCGCAACAATAACTCTTGGTTCTTTTTTCATTTTTTCTACTACTTCCATCATAATTCCTCCCGATTTTATAAAATCCTTTTTCATATTTTTTAATAAATATAAAATTCTACTTTCATTTTAATATTGAAACATCTCTCCCTTCCTAAATAGAATAGCTTTTCTTTTCTCCATATTTATATATGAGCTTATATATACTCTTATATAAATTTATTATATAGATAACACCTTTCAATTACATTTTATTTGCTTATAAAAAAGTAAAGAAAAGCTTCATCTGCTTCACTTTTTAAACTATAACAAACTGCTTAGACATCCCTATGTCCAAGTAATCTACTTTCTCAATAAAAATTTCACTTTTGAATAACAAACAGCTACCTCTGAGCTGTACATCATTTTCGAGCATAAAAAATAGAGATAGTCAATACTCCCATTAACTATCTCCATTTTTATTCCGTCATATTTTCTATTTGTCATTGAATTCTTTTTATTTGTGTCCATTCCTCTTCCAATATAGACAGAATGATGTCATCTTCATAACGATTACCATCTAAAATAGCATCTCTTCGAACTCCTTCTCGTTTAAATCCTGCATAAAGATAAACTCTTAATTCCGAACTGTTTTAAAATAATCAAGAGAAATAAAGAGAATGAATGCTATGAAAGCTAATCTAAATTTGACTCTCCCCATTTTGATATTTCTACAAATATAGGAATCAATTCTTTTCCTTTTTTTGTTAATGAGTATTCAACATGGGGTGGAATTTCATTAAATTGCTCACGATGAATAATTCCTAGCTTCTCCAAATCTCGAAGCGTGGAAGTCAGCATAGAGTTAGTAATTGCTGGAACTGCTTTTTTTAATTCCCCAAAGCGCAAAGAATCTTGTTTACATAACTCAAAGATAATATGTGTTCTCCATTTTCCATTTAATATATTTAGTGTACGATGTACCGGACATTGTTCGTCAATAACTTCTGTCGATAAAACTTTTTTTAAATATTGCTCTGCGTTTAAATCTGATTTCATAAAAACGATCCTCCATTAGTATGATTGACACTACTAAGTCTCTTCTATCTGCGTACTTGTATCCCTTTTTCATACATGGTATTATAATGCTACTAATTAGTCAAGGAGGAATTTTATATGGAAACACAGGTTACTCTTTTAAAAAGACAATCTTGTAGATCATTTACTAAAGAACAAATTTCAGATGAAGAATTGAACATTCTTTTACAGGCAGCAAATGCTGCTCCTGTATCTATGGGAAATTATGATGACGTGGAACTTTGCATTATTCAAAATAAGGAAATGATTGCTGAAATTGAACAAACGGTAGCATCCGTTATGCCAGTTATGGGCGAACATCCAGCTTATGAAGCGCCTACGATTATTTTAATTAATGGTAAAAAGGAAAATGCCGAACAAGCACCTCTTGCTTGGTGCAATGCTTCTTGTATCGCAGAGAACATTATGCTTAGTGCTACGGATTTAGGATTAGGAAGTGTATATTTATATGCTGTGCCTTTTGTATTAAGTCAAGTTAGTAGCATTTATCAAAAATTATCGATAAAAGATGGCTTCTTCCCTGTTGTTGCCGTTGCTATCGGAAACCCACAGCAAGAAATGAATATAAGAGAAACTAGCACAGACAAAATTAAAAAGAAAATCTTTTTATAAGAAAGAACGGAGATACAAAAATGAATCCAAGTAAAAGTTTAAATGTAGTTGTCTTAGGCGGCAATGGATATATTGGAAGTACAATTATCGAAAAATGGTTGAAAAGAGATCAGCAAGTAGAATTTTTTTCTATTTCACGTTCAGGGAAAGGACGATTATCACATTCCAATATTCACTATTTAAAAGCCGACGCAACGAAACTAGAACAAGTCCAAGCTGTTCTTCCAGAGCGTGTAGATTATATTGTTGATTGTGTTGGAGTTTATACTAAAGACGAAGAACAACTCAAAAAATATAATCTTTTGCCTGCACAAGTGATGTTAGAAATTGCAAAGGCAAAATCAGTAAAAGGATTAGGATATGTCGGAGGTGTCATGGGACCGAAAGAATTTGTCAATAGCAAGTCTTCTGTAATTGATATGCTCCAACATAGCAATTACAAATTGGCTTATGTTGAACCTACTCTTGTTTATGGAAATGGACGCAAAGACTCTTTATCCAAAATGGTACCTTTATTAAAATTTATAGGAATTTTTTCAAAGAAAATGAAACCAGTAGAAGTCAATGACTTAGCAGATGAATTGATTTCAAAGCTATTAAAATAATCCAACAACTGAATGCACTACTAATTTAGCTCGTACAAACGATATGTTTTGTAGGAGCTTTTTTTATAAGCACTCTCTTTTCTGCTGTTTTCACAAAATCCATACTCTTTATTTTTATGAATACCTTCTCTTCTTCCATAAAAAACTTTAATCGATTTATACAAAGCGCCCCTTTTATCTCAAATTCATTTATACCTTATTTCCGTTCTACCCAATGCCATGCAAATTTAAAATATTTTTAAGTTCATTTAAAGTAGCCATGTTAAGCTGTATGTACTTTAGGAGGTGGAAATCCATGCGATATTTAGTGATACCCGCATATGAACCAGACGAAAAATTGTTAAACTTGCTAAAAGATTTACAATCATATCAATCTCTTACGATTGTTGTCGTAAATGATGGAAGCACGTCTTCTTATAATCCTATTTTTGAAGCTGCTAGTCAGTTTAGTACAGTATTATGCCACAAACAAAATTATGGAAAAGGTAGAGCATTAAAAACTGCTTTTTCATATATCACAAACATAAAAAATACACTGGGAGAGGGAATTGTAATCACTGCCGATTCTGATGGACAACATACTCCCTATGATATTTTTAAAGTAGGCAAAGCCTGTGAAGACAATCCAAATACTTTGATCACGGGAGAACGATATTTTACAGGAAACGTTCCATTTCGAAGTCGCTTTGGAAATACAATAACAAAATATGTATTTTCTCTTTCTACTGGTCTATCATTAAAGGATACTCAATGTGGACTTCGAGCCTTTTCAACAGAGCTTTTACCATTTTTATGTTCCATAAAAGGAGAACGATATGAATATGAAATGAATGTTCTTCTGGAAGGAGCAAAGAAAATTCCGATTAAAGGCGTTCCGATTGAAACCGTTTATATTGATGGGAATCGTTCTTCTCATTTTCATCCATTGAAAGATGCCATAAAAATTTACAAAGAAATTTTCAAATTTGCTATGTCTTCTATCATTGGATTTTGTGTGGACTATATTGGATATGCACTTTTGATTTTCTTATTAGCTCCTGTCCCAGTAGAAATTCGGCTTATTATAGCCAACATAATAGCAAGACTATGCAGTGCCACGGTCAATTATTGCTTAAATAAAAAATTTGTTTTTAAAGATAACCAAAGTGTTTTTACAACAGGCAGTAAATATGCTCTTTTAGCTTGTAGTATTTTAGTGTTAAATACTTGTATCATTCTTTTATTGAATCAACTGGGTATTGGTAATTTATATTTTGCTAAACTTGTTGCAGAATTACTATTATTCCTCTTAAGCTGGAGCATTCAAAAACACTTTATCTTTCTAAAACAGCATTCCAATCACTCTTAGAGGAGGCTTTATCCTATGATAAAACTATTGAAAAAACCTTTTGTATATGCAGGCATCTTTTCCCTGTTATTACTACTATTAGATGCAGGTGTTCTGCTAAAAACATTTATCATTCCTTCTGCAATTACTTCAGTAACAGAACAACCTAATACTACTGATATTGATACCAATAGGAATACGGATACAAATACAGATAGTAATACTAATAGTAATACGGATAGCAATCCTAATAACAATCCTAATAACAATACGGATACCGATAGCAGTTCACAGGATGCCACAATCACAGAGACATCCTATCAAGATGACAACATTCAAATCTCATTAGAAACCTTCCGAAAATACGATGCTACTATTTATGTAGCCGATATTACTTTGTCTTCTGCTGATTATTTAAAAACTGCCCTTGCACAAAATACATTCGGTACGAATATTACAGAAAAAACATCCGAGCTTGCTGAAGAAAAAAATGCTATCTTTGCAATTAATGGCGATTATTACGGCGCAAATAATCGAGGATATGTCATAAAAAATGGTGTTTTATATCGAAGCACGATAAGAGAAAATTCCGACTATGGAGATCTTGTTATTTATCAAGATGGAACGTTTGGTATTATTGATGAGACACAAATAAGCGCTGACCAATTAATCCAAGATGGTGTTACAAATCTGTTTGCATTTGGCCCAACTTTAATAAAAGATAGCACAATTACCGTATCCGAACATGAGGAAGTTGGAAGAGCTATGTCCTCGAACCCAAGAACAGCTATTGGAATCGTTGATTCTCTTCATTATATTGTTTTAGTATCGGATGGAAGAACAAGCGAAAGTGAAGGGCTTTCTTTATATGAAGTAGCAGAAATCATGCAAGAATATGGATGTTCAACTGCCTATAATCTAGACGGCGGTGGTTCTTCTACCATGTATTTTAATGGTCAGATCATCAATAATCCTACTACAAATGGCAGGAAAATTTCAGAAAGGTCGGTGAGTGATATTGTATACATTGGATACTAAACAAACGATGAAACAACATACAAAGCAAAAACAAATTCCCCTAAGAAAAACTGCTCTTTTTTATTTCGGAATCTCTATTTTTTGTATTATTTTTACACTTATTTATGAACATTATAGCTATGGAGAACATTCTACCTATATGAGAGCCATGTTTTTATTTCCTCTTATCGGCGGAACTCTTCTCTCTTTGCTAGCCTACTATAAAGGATTCACAAAAACTCTTGGCCGAAGAAGTTATAATCTTTGGAATTCTGGAATCGCTATTTTTATCAACGGCTGTCTCATAAGAGGCATTATCAATATTTCTGGACGCTTTACCGAATATGATAGGCTCTATTGGTTTTTAGGCACTTGTTTCTTATTAGCGGCAATTGTTTTCTACTTTATCGATCTACCTGAAAAACAGCATCGTTTTTAATTTTTGCTAACACACTCTGTAAATTGAGAGTATACTATTATAATGATAACTATATGGTAGGTATTTATGTTTTTTATTACTTCTACAGACGGAGTGAAATTGGCGGTCTATGACTATAATCCTTGTGGCTCAAAAACAGTCTTTTTAGTTCATGGCTGGCCTTTATCTCATAAAATTTATGAATATCAAATTCGGTGTATGACCGACCAAGGCTATCGAGTTGTCGCCCTTGACTTACGCGGTTTTGGAAACTCTGATACCCCATCCACAGGCTATTGTTATAACCAAATGGCGGATGATATCCATTGTGTCATCTCCGCCTTAAATCTTTCAAATTTAACACTTGTGGGGTTTTCTATGGGCGGAGCAATTGTTTTAAGATATATGAATCGCTACTGTGGATATGGTGTGACAAAACTACTGCTACTCTCTGCTGCCGCACCATCTTGGATTCAGCGTCCAGGATTTCCATACGGTCTTCCAAGAAATACAGTAGAGGATCTGATTGAGCAAGCCTCTACTGACCGCCCTCAACTAGCTTATGATTTTAGCCATAACCAGCTTTTTGCTTCTCCACAGAGTGAAGCCGCCAAAAATTGGTTTGAGGACATTGCTCTATCCGCTTCTGGAATCGGCACGGTAAAGTCTGCTTATGCCCTTAGAGACGAGGATGGAAGAAGGGATCTTATGGCTGTTCGTGTTCCAACTATTATTATTCACGGCAAAAAAGATCAAGTAGTGACGAACGATTTAGTCTACATTCAACATGAACAAATAAAAGGGTCTAAACTGTATCAACTAGAAAACTCTGGTCATGGTATTATGTATGATGAACTATCCTGTTTTAATCAAATCTTTTTAAATTCTATATAAGTGAATAATTATTAGATACTATAATCCGTTATACTCATACAAATGAAATAGATACACATGTTAAAAGGGACAGAAACTGTTCTTTCACTTGTGAAAAATCCACAGAGGCACTGGTAGGTTCTATCCCCCAAGAAAAAACACCTACCAATGTGTCACCAACTACCAATAAGAAAATCTGGAGGTAACATCACATCCCCTCTATCCCTACATACTAAAAAAATCTATTGAAATATTACTCCTTAACGAACCTTTACTTGATGCATGACAACTAAAAATAAGGCAATTGGATCGAGTTAGCTAATATATCAATTAGCTCATCAGAAGAAACACGCTCTTCATCCTTCATCCAATGAATGAGTATCTGAGTCAAACCTCCTGCATAAAACGCAAGTTGATAGTCCAAATGCTCTCTCTGAGAATTTTCCATACTTTTTGATAACCCTGAAATCGCATAAACAAATTCCTCTGTTAAAATTTTCTCTAGATGATTCCGAATCAGCAAATCCATAAAATCTCGATTTTCATAAAACGTCTTTACAAAAATATGAATGGATTCTATCGCATCTACTGTGTCTGAACGCTGATTCAAAATCATATCAAAGATATTATCAATACACTTCCGCAGTACATCTTCTTTTGTACGAAAGATATTATAGAAAGTCTGCCTTGACACGTCAGCCTCTTTACATAGGTCTTTTACATTAATTTCCTCATATTTCTTATGATGCATTTCCCTAATAAACGCTTCTGTTATCAGACGAATTGATAACAGTGCTTTCGGATTTTTACCTTCGTACATCACAACCCTCCTACCTACTTTGACACATTCTTGAAAAATGTATAAGTTATTTTCATATATTGCTTCTCTTTTTTAATCCGATTATAATCATAATATAGACACGTATCAACATTAGAACAAAATATAAAGGAGACAACACTATGATTTTTGATACACCTATCAGTTGGTTTCTTAATGAAATCATCGCATCTATTTTATTTATTATTTGCATTGTACATATTTTAAAAGGAAAAAATGCCATTCATCGAATGCTAGAGTTATTCTGCTATGTTCTAACAGCTGGTATCTTTGAAAATATTGGTGTATGGGCAGGCATCTATGATTACAGTGTCAATCGAATTATGATGTTCGGCAAAGTTCCTTTTGCCATTCTTTTTATCGAAGGAGCAATCGTTTACTTCGTCATGTTACTTATGGAACGAATTAACGTCCCTTACTGGGCACTTCCTTTCGGTGCTGGTGTTCTAGCTTCTATTCAGGATATGACACTAGATCCAAGCTCCGTTTTTGACATTCACAATTTTTCTGGTTCCTTAGAAGGACAATGGAATTGGGTAAAATATTACGAAGGCGGATTTGTAGATATTCCTTTCTTCAATTTTTCTGGTTGGTTAACAATGGTACTGTTCTTTATGATGTGTGTACAAGTCGGACGTTATCTATATTATAAATATCAAAAGGAATGGATTGGATATGTATATCCATTTGTATCTATTCTGGTTACTGTTATATTATTAGCAAGCCCAATCAATCAGTTCTTACTTTACATGGTACCATTCTTTAAAATGAACACAAAAACTGCTGAATTATTCATGCTTTGTTTTCACTATATTGTTTGCTTTTTCATTATGTTTAAATTTGCAAAATACGATCAGCCATATGATAAAAAACGTGACCGTCTCATGTTTTTGATGCCTATCTTCCTTCACATTTACGCATTCATAAACAGTATTGTTCTTGGAATTACAAAAGCAATGTTACCTATTATTGTTGTTACTCTGCTACATTGCACATATCTATTCTTCGTTTATAAAAAAATGAAGAAAGTTGCAAACAAATAGAACAGCTCTTTCATTTGCAATCCATGCCCTAGTAAGTTATAGTATAAAAAAACGCCCAGGAGAGATATTACTATGAACCATATAAAATATAACTTTCATCCAGATTTAAAAAATTATGAAAATCAAAATATGCCTGTTATTCCATTTGTTATCCCATTTCTTCAAAAACTTATGGGCATACTATACAGACGTGAAAAGTCTGATATCGATGTTGCTGTCTCTCAGCTTACTATTCCTGCCAAAGATGGATGCAACCTTCGAGCATTAATGTACACTCCCATAAACGCTAATAAAACAACTCCTTGTCTCCTCTTTTTTCATGGAGGTGGATTTGTTTACAATGCGGCTCCCCACCATTTCTCTCTTGCCAGAAATATGTCAAAAGCATTAGGATGGAAAACTATATTGTTGGATTACAGATTAGCTCCCAAATATAAATATCCTACTGCACCAGAAGACTGTTTTAGCACCTATCATTGGATTCTTCACAATGCGGATTCTTTAAACATTAATCCGACACAAATTGCGGTTTGCGGTGACAGTGCAGGCGGGAATCTTGCTACTGTTTTGTGCCTGATGGCTCGTGATCGAGGTATCCAGATGCCTATGGCACAAATGCTCCTTTATCCAGTGATAGACAGAAGAATGGAAACCCACAGCTATCAAAAATATACGAATACACCAATGTGCAACAGTAAGGATATGAAAAAATATTTTGATATGTATGTAAATAATAACTCGCCATTAGACATAAAATATCTTTCTCCTATTGAATCAGATTCCCTAATAGGACTGCCACCTGCTTATGTAGAGACCGCAGAATACGATTGTCTACACGATGAAGGCATATCGTATGCCAAAGCTATGCAAAACGCTGGAATATATGTAGAAATTCATGAAACGCAAAATACAATGCATGGTTACGATATTGCAATAAACAGTAATCTGGTAAAAGATTTAATAAATCAGCGAGTTGCTTTTCTACAAAAATTTACAAATATAAAATAAACTCCAAATAGAAAACCATCTGAACGAATCTCAAACATAATCTTACATATTACTGTTTTTGCTAAATAGCAATTGAAGATAAATAATAACTTGTTTTTCCTAATATAACGCGTTGTGCTAGTTAATTGAAATAAAAAAAGAAACTTTAACAAAAATGTGCTATCCTAATTATATACACCAAAAACAAAAGGAGGCATCATTATGTTAAAGTTTCAC
>DVIZ01000046.1 GCA_018710905.1 Candidatus Scybalomonas excrementigallinarum
TCTGTATCGTATGGGAATCAACTATCTTGTAGATAGTCAAGTACCTAATACAGTTGTGACAGAGTAAACTTTGCCACAAAGGGTGCTGTCAACCACCCTGCGATGTAACGCCACGAGAGATAAATATCTATTGGGGTTAAAGGTCGGAGGAGCAATCCGTTAGCACGACTGGGCAGTTACAAGCCCATGACCTTTAGGTCGTGGGTAGTTGACGCAGCTATGGGGACAAAACTTCCGATGCCAAATTGGGATGATATTTTGATCTTAGGAGCACAGCTTGATCCGATGCCACTGGATGAGCATGCAAATGTAAATACTACAACCGTAATTGGAAAACATGCAAAAAAAACTATGATTTTAGAAAATCCAGTCTATGTATCCCATATGTCATTTGGAGCATTATCGAAAGAAGCAAAAGTTTCTTTGGCAAGGGGAACGGCACTTGCTCATAGTGCTATGTGTTCTGGAGAGGGCGGAATTCTTCCAAAAGAAATGGAAAGTGCAGAGAAATATATTTTTGAATATGTAGGAAATCTTTATAGTGTAACGCCAGAGAATTTAAGAAATGAAGATGCTATTGAAATTAAAATCGGACAAGGAACAAAACCAGGGATGGGAGGACATTTGCCAGCAGAAAGGGTGACAAACGAGATTAGCAAAATTCGTAATAAGCCAATGGGAGCGGATGCAGTGGCTGTTGCTTCGGCTGCGTTGATGGCGCTTGCTTGTCAACAATATCGTATTTGTGGAACGGGAATGTGTCCAGTTGGAGTTGCCACACAGGATGAGGAACTTAGAAAACGATTGAATGGGGATGTAGCAGCATTGCGTGTTGCCAATTTCTTAAATGTTACATTAGAAGAATTAAAAACATTTGCAAGAATTACAGGACATGAAAATCTTCATGATCTATCAGTGGATGATTTATGCACTATTAATCGTGAGATCAGTGAATTTACGAATATTCCTCATGCTTAGAAGAGGTTATTTACAATCATTTTTTATAGTAATTAATTAATTTCAATACACATAATTGTAATGTAATAGGAGCTATCATAAAAATTTTATTTTATGATAGCTCCTTGTTATTTCTTTTTATTAATGGATATGGAAAAGTATATTTGAATTAGTAATTCTATTTAAAGTAGTAATCATTTAAAAATTACTAAATTGGGTGTAAATTTACTATTATACGATGTTAGAATTGACATGGATATTTGAGTATGATATTTTATCACTTGGTTAGTTAAAGCTAACTTATTGCGAATAAATAAATGATTAACTGCGGAGGAAATATACTATGAGAATGAAAAAATTGCTTCCAATTATTTTAGGGATGACAATGTCCATTATGCTTATGACAGGCTGTGGAAATTCTTCTAATCAATCGGAAGAGTCTACACAAGATAAGTATAAGGCAGTGGAGACAGAAGCTGATAATACCACTGAGTATCCAATTACAATGAAACATGCCTTTGGTGAAACAATTATTGAAAGTAAACCAGAGCGTATTGCGACTGTTGGGTGGGGAAATCAAGATACTCCTTTAGCACTTGGTGTGGTACCAGTAGGGGTATCTGCAGCCAACTATGGAAAAGTAACAGAAAATAAATTGCATTTGTGGACAAGTGATGCATTTACTGCACTTGGAGAAAAAAATCCAGTGGTATTTGATGATCTTGATGGTTTTGATTATGAAGGAATTAGTGACACTAATCCAGATGTAATTCTTGCATCTTATTCTGGAATGACAAAAGAAGAATATGAAATGTTAAGTGAAATCGCACCAGTTGTACCATATACAAATCAACCATGGCAAACGACTTGGCGTGATCAAACAATTGTAAATGCAACTGCTATGGGAATGAAGGAAGAAGGGGAAGCGAAAGTTGCAGAAGTAGAAGAATTAATCAAGCAAAAAACAGCAGAACATCCAGAATTAGCTGGTACCAATACTGCATTTTGCTGGATTAGCCCAGATGATTTTAGCACATTTTATGTTTACCTTCCAGCGGATCCAAGAGCGGCATTTTTAACAGATCTTGGACTTCCTTTCCCAGAAAGCGTGAAGAAAATGGCAAGCAGTGATTCTGAGTTTTCTATCACAGTAAGTAGAGAAAATGCAGATCAACTAAGTGATATTGATATGATGGTTGTTTATGGAGATGAATCACTGTTAAGTGCGTTACAAAAAGATAAATTAATGTCACAAATTCCAGCGATTAAAAATGGGGCAGTTGTTCTTTTAGATAGCACATCTGCATTAGCGGCTGCAACAACACCATCCATTTTATCGATTCCAGATCAAATTGATGACTATCTTGCTCTTCTTGTAGAAGCACATGGTAAAATCAAATGAGAAACAAGAAATTAATCTTTGTAATAATCAGCAGTATTTTTTGCCTTTGTATCTGTATGATACTATCAGTTGCCTACGGAGTAAAATCCGTAGGCATACATGATATTTGGGATGCAATTCTTGGCATGGATACGGATAAATTTGAAGTAAGCATTGTGGCCGCTCGTATTCCGAGAACAGTTTTTGGAGTATTAGGTGGTGCAGCATTAGCGGTATCTGGTGCATTAATGCAATCGATTACAAGAAATCCTATTGCAGATCCTAGTATTTTAGGTGTGAATACAGGAGCTTCTCTTTTTGTTGTATGTGGTATGGCATTTTTTCATATTAGCACAGGGAATCAATACATATGGCTTACATTTATTGGAGCTTCGGTCACTTCTCTTTTCGTCTATGGTTTAGCATCTGCTGGGCATGGAGGAGTTACACCAATTAAATTGGCTATGTCAGGTGCAGCAGCAGCCACTGCGTTACAAGCATTAGTCAATACGATTATGCTACCAAACTCACAGGTGATGGATCAATTTCGATTTTGGCAAGTGGGTAGTATTAGTGGGGCGGACTGGAGTGATATTCGATTGATTATCCCCTATTTAATTGTCGGATTTGTCATCAGTTTTTCTTTAGCTTCCTCTTTGAATACATTGGCTCTTGGAGATGATGCAGCCACAGGGCTTGGAATGAATGTAACATATATTCGTGCTTTAGCGGCGTTTGCAGGGGTTTTGTTGTGTGCCTCTACAACAGCATTAGCTGGCCCAATTGGTTTTGTTGGACTTATGGTTCCACATCTTGTGCGTTTACTATTAGGACCAGATATGCGAAAAATTCTTCCTCTTTCTGCAGTTGTAGGAAGTTGTGTTCTTCTTCTTTCTGATGTGGCTGGACGAATTCTTGGTCGCCCAGGAGAATTGGAATCTGGTATTGTTACCGCATTGGTGGGAGCACCAGTATTTATTTTCATTATTAGAAAGGTAAAGGTGCGTGCTCTATGAAAATACAAAATACGAATAGCATTATAATAGGGTATAAAAAAAGACAGAAAAGATATATGTTTGTATCGATCATTTTGTTTGTCATTGTTCTTTGTCTTGCATCAATTATGATGATTTATGGAAATACGATTTATTCCCCACGTACTGTTTTAAATGTACTGATGGGAGAAGACATAAAAGGAGCGACTTTTACAATTCGTACCTTACGGCTTCCAAGAATGCTTGTAGCAGTTTTCTGTGGTTTTGCCTTTGGAATAGCTGGAAATACATTTCAAACGTTACTTGGAAATCCTCTAGCGAGTCCAGATATTATTGGAATTTCTTCGGGAGCAAGTGTAGCAGCGGTTTTTGGAATTTTAATACTTGGACTAGATGGAAGTACCGTTTCTATTATGGCAGTTGTTTCAGGCCTACTTGTATCCGCACTAATTTATATTTTGGCTCAAGGAGATGGGTTTTCCAATGGAAGGTTAATTCTTACAGGAATTGGAATGCAAGCCTTTTTAAATGCTATACTTTCTTGGATGCTTTTAAAGGCATCAGAATATGACGTTTCTAGTGCTCTTCATTGGTTAAGTGGAAGTTTAAATGGAGTGAGATTAGAAAGCGTTCCACGACTAGCTGTTGTTGTGTTGGTATCCGCCATTGCTATTTTTTTACTGAATCGTCATTTAGCAATTCTTCAGTTAGGTGAGGCATATGCACAAACACTTGGAGTACGAGTGCATATGACACGTCTACTCCTTATTGTATTCTCTTTATTGATGTTAGCATTTGCCACATCAGTGACTGGTCCCCTTTCGTCTGTTGCTTTTCTTTCTGGTCCCATTGCATCTAAAATTTCTGGGGGAGGACGAAGCAATATGCTCACCTCTGCTTTTACAGGTTCTATTTTAGTTCTTGCTTCGGATCTTGTTGGTCAATTTTGTTTACCTTCTCGATATCCAGCAGGAGTTATTACAGGAATTTTAGGGGCACCATATTTGCTATTTTTATTACTTCGTATGAACCGAAAAGGAGAATAATGATGAAAAATGCTAGACTTTTAGCGAATAATTTAACTGCAGGGTATGAAAAACGAACGATTATTTCGAATGTTAATGTGAATATCCCAGAAAATCAAATTAGTGTGATTCTTGGAGCGAATGGATGTGGAAAATCTACATTATTAAAGACATTTGCAAGGCTTATTCAACCTTATGATGGACAAATTTTATTAGATGGAAAGTTAATTAGCTCAATTCCATCAAAGAAAGTGGCGCAAATTATGGGATTTTTACCACAGTCACCAATTGTACCAGAAGGAATCAAAGTCACTGACTTAGTAACGAGAGGGCGTTTTCCTTATCGAAAGCCTCTAAAAGGTATGACTGTGGAAGATTTTAAAGCAGTAGAAGAAGCGATGGATATTATGGGGGTGACAGAATTAGCCGATCGAAGTGTGGATGAATTATCAGGTGGACAAAGGCAACGTGTATGGATTGCACTTGCTTTGGCGCAACAAACGGATATTCTTTTTTTAGATGAACCGACCACATATTTAGACATCGCTTATCAAGTAGAAATATTAGATTTACTTACGGATTTGAATCGAAAACGAAAAACGACAATTGTTATGGTGCTACATGATATTAACCTTTCTGCTCGCTATGCAGATTATATTTTTGCAATGAAAGATGGAAAACTTGTAAAAGAAGGCTCTCCAAATGAAATTATTACACCAGAGTTAATGAAACAGGTATATGGTTTAGATTGTATGGTTATGGAAGATCCTATATCAAAAACACCATTTATCGTTCCAAAAGGTCGTCACCATAGCAAATAAAAGTTTATTTTAAATGGTCTTGTGAGTGCATCTGGACACGAAATTGTCCAGGTGTAACACCACACCATTTCTTAAACATGGTAATAAAAGCTGCTTGGCTTTGATATCCTATTTTCTTTGAAATTTCATTGATACTTAGTTCTGTGTCTATTAGTAGGTTAACTGCCATATTCATTCTTACATTATTTGCATGGTCCCATATGGTCTGTTGATACATTTCTTTAAAACCTGCTTTTAATTTCTGCTCACTAATTCCAAGTTCTTTGCTTAGCTCATAAATGGTGACGAAAGAAGAAGCATCTTTTTTATCTTATCATGAGCTAAAATAATCTTTTGAAAATCTTCTTTTGAAATTTTAATTTTCCGTTCTCCAAGAGAAAGGTATTTAGAAAATATTTTTTGTCTGTAATTAAAAACGTCTCTATTTTTTGGATGTATCAATAAAGAGATGAATTCTAAGCAAAGGGACATTTGAAGTGGCATCGTCATTTCAGATTTTTTCAGCAGATCTTCAATGCGTACAATCAAATGTTTCATCTCTTCTGGTAAATGTAGATACTTCATATTTTCTTCTAAAAATTCTAAAGCATTCTCGGAAACTCCAAGAAAAGGGAGAAGAATATTTTTTAAATAATTGATTTCGATAGAAATTTCAACTCCTTTAAAATGCTGTCCTTTTTTCCAACAATTAATACCTCCTGATGCTTTTTGTAACGATAAAAATGGAGAAGGCACAGAATGAGCCTCTAATTTATTTTCAACCAAAGAATAGGTAATTCCTTCATGAATAATTCCAAAGTGAAGATAGGAGGAGTCATATTGATATTCCACTAAAAAATTTGAGTTTACGGTATAACAACCAATTCCACATTGAATTTGATCCATAGAGCCATAGCTGTGTACCATATTGTTTTTAGAATCGCTCCATAGAAATTCTTGTTCATTTTTTTCTTTTTTTCTAATCCGATTTGTCGGAAAAATATTTCTTGATAGTCTGTTGGGCTTTTCGCCACATAAAAAAGCATTCTCTTAGTTCCTCCTTTATATTTGATGCTTAAATCTTAAATGCGCTAGCAAGTTAAGGCCTAATGATAAAAAGAATGAGAGAGATTTTATAAGTTTTTCTATGGATATAGTAACATGAACTTATGAGAAATCAATAGATGCAAATAAGATTTATTGACGTAAAATGTATATTAGTTGTTTGGATATAGTTTCTATGCGAGTTGTTTTCTGAAAGAACTTGTATAGAAAATTTATTTATTTTATAATAGTAAAAAAATACAAAAAAATTATAAAAATTAAAAAATAAAGGAGAAACTTATGAGAAAAAGAATCTTTCGTGTTCTTTTAAGCCTTGGTATGACAATTTCATTGTTAGCTGGCTGTGGAATGCAAAATGGACAAGGAAATGAAAACACAGGAACAACAAAAGCGGAAGGAGAAGAGATTACTCTTATGATTCCAGACTGGGGGGTTCCAAATGAAACATTGTTAGAGGAATTTACAAAGGAAACAGGAATCCACGTTACTGTGAATGAAGTGAGCTGGGATGATATTCGTGATAAAATTGCAATTGCTTCTTCCGGTGGAGCAACAGCAGCAGATGTGGTGGAGGTCGATTGGTCTTGGGTTGGAGAGTTTTATGCAGCTGACTGGTTAGAACCATTAGAAGTAACGGAGCAAGATAAAGAGGATATGCCAACTCTTTCTACTTTTACAGTGGATGGAAAAGTGCTAGCAATGCCATATGCAAATGATTATCGTTTATCTTATTATAATACAAAACAATATGAACAAGCTAGAATAACAAAAGAACCAGAAACATGGAACGAAGTATATGAACAGATGAAGCAAATAAAAGAAGCAGGGGTGGTAGAATATCCTTTTGCGATTCCTTTAAACGCAGAAGAAGGTGCAACGACTTCTTTAATGTGGCTTGCTTATACAATGAATGGAATTGTCTTTAATGAGGATGGAACATTAAATCGTGATTCGATTCTTTCAGCATTAGAGTTTGAAAAGAAAATGATAGAGGAAGAACTTGTAGATCCAAGTGATAAAACCACTTCAGGATTAGATGCTTACAGAAGGATTACGTCAGGAAATGCTAGTTTTATGACAGGCCCAACTTCTTTTGTTACAAGAAGTATGAATGAAGAGGAATGTCAAGTAGTTGGTCAAATTCAACCAATTCTTGTTCCAGGAAAAGATGGGAAATCAGAAAAAACAATGGCATTACCAGAAGCAATTGGAGTTACTAAATTTTCAAAGCATAAAGAAGCAGCTAAGAAATTTGTAAAGTGGTATACATCAGCAGACATTCAAAAGAAATTAAATGAAACAAATAGTACAATACCAACAAGAAATTCTGTTTTAGAACAATTAGTGAAAGCTGGAGTAATGCAAAATGCAGATGCTATGATAGAAGAAGCGAAACGAATTGAATCTCCATTCCCAAATGGAGTTCCAGCTTACTATGCAGAAATGAGCAATACCATTTATAATGCAGTAAATCAAATGGCGAGAGGAGAATTGACTCCAGAAAAAGCTTTTGATGTTATGGATGCGAAAGTAAAAGAATTGGTAGCACAATGAAAGTGAAAAAAAACATAATACCATATATACTGTTACTTCCTATGTTTTTGATTATGGCAATATTTGTATTCTATCCAATGGTTGCAACGTTTACATACAGTTTAAAACAATGGAAGTTGACAATGCCAAATAATATAAAGTTAGTTGGAATAGAAAACTATATTCGAATTCTACAGGGAGATTCCTTTTGGTATAGTTTTAAAAATACAGTGTTTCTTTTAGTAGTTGTTGTTACATTAACAACGATAATCGGAATCGCTGTTGCACTATTTTTAAATATAGATGGGAAAGGTTCTGGAATTTTACTTGCACTAGCCATTCTACCTTGGGCACTGCCACCATATGTAAATGGAATACTTTGGAAATTTGTTTTTCATTCTGGCTATGGATTTATGAACCAATTATTGTTGGCACTTCATTTGATAGAACAGCCAATCGAATGGCTTGGCTCACGATGGTCTCTACTTTTAGTTGTTTCATTTGTTGCTTCATGGAGAAGTATTCCGTTTACAGCGCTTATTTGCTTTGCAGGAAGAAGGGCATTGCCACAAAATATTTATGAGTCAGCAAAGATTGATGGAGGAAGTTCCACTAAAATCTTTTTTGAAATTACACTTCCATTGATGAAGCCATTTATTGCGATTAGTGTTACTTCCGTATCAATTACAGCCATGAATATCTTTGATGAAATTATTGCATTATCAGGATATAGCGATTTAGGAAAAAATTTATTAGTAGAAAGTTATTTAATTACCTTTTCCTTTTTAGATTTTGGAAAAGGCAGTGCGCTTACTTATATTATTATGTTTTTTGCTAGTATTTTGGGAGTGTTGTATTTGTATACGCTGAATAAGGAGGTTGAATATTAGATGAAAGGAGTACGAAAGATAGGATATGTTTTTTTTCTAATTTTATTTCTTATCTTTATATTAGGGCCTTTTCTCTGGGCGTTTTTGCTATCCATTACTCCAGAGTATGCAATGTTTACAAATCACTTATCCTTGCTTCCAAAGGAAGTAACATGGGAAAATTATAAGGCATTATTTTTAGGGACATCAAGACAAGGACAACTTCTTTTTCAAGGAATGTGGAATTCCATAAGAGCCATTATTGTTACTTTTTGCATTGGATTTCCAGTAGCAATTTTGAGCGCTTATGTACTATGTAGAATGGAATTTAAGGGGAAAAATGTAATTAAAAATTGTCTTTTAATTACAATGGTGATTCCTGTTATGGTCACTATCATACCCATTTATAGAATTTTTGTGAAATACCAACTACTGGATCAGATTTTTTGGCTAAGTATTGTCTATGTCAGTTCGTACTTACCAATGCTTATATGGTTATTATCTAATTATTTTGCCACACTTCCAAAGGAATTAGAAGAAGTGGCTTGGATCGATGGAGCAGGAAGAGTGAGGACATTTTTTCAGATTTTGATACCGATGTCTTATCCTATTATTTTTACATCAGCATTAATTATTTTTTTAAATACGTGGAGTCAGTTTCAGATCCCTTTGATTCTTGCATCCTCTTTAGAGACAAAACCAGTTGCCATTATTGCTTCTGAGTTTATGACGAAGGATACCATACAGTATGGATTAACGGCGGCAGCAGGACTATTGGCGATTGTATGTCCAGCAGTAACTGCATTTGTATTTCGAAGATTTTTAATTGCAGGGATGATAAAAGGGGCGATCAAAGGTTAGTTAGAGAATGGAATTGGGAAAAGTGAGGAATTTTGTGCTGGCTAAACTTTGTTGTAACACTTGGTTCGAAAAATTTACGATGCATATCTGGATTCGAAGGATGTCTTTTGTTCTATATTGAATAGATTGAATAAGAAGAAAGAAAAAAGAGACTGTTGAAACATAAAGTATTCCTACAAAAGGTTGATTTTATGTTTTATGACAGTCCCTTTTTATTTTTCTATTTGTAAGAGTTATGGATTGCATCTATTACAAGCAGAATATCCCCTTGCAATCGCATCGCTTTTGGAAATACCAATTTTGCTTTGTCTTAAATAGCTGCAATCATTTCTATAATATTTTGTAAATCTTCGTTTTGATATTTTAGAGTAGCATAGTTAGTCTGAAGTTTATTGTATTTATTTTCTAATAAGACTTTAAAAATATTAGGGTATGATCTTATGAGTGAAAAAATTATAAATTACTGAAATAAAATGATAAAAAATATGGTAAAATTAGGATTGTGGTAGAAATAAATGGATGAGAAGTAAGGAGTGGTTGTTTAGTTATTTAAAATATAGATAAATGAAGTTATTCATAGTAAAATATAGTCAAGAGGTGATTATATTAAAACATAATAACTATAAACCGAATGAATTTGCAAAATTAATTAGTGTTTCGGTTAGAACTTTGCAACGTTGGGATGTTAGTGGAATTTGTTAGACAATATGCGAATGCAAAAGGGATAATAGTAGATAAGGTTATAGAGGATTATGGAAGTGGACTAAATTATAATCGTAAAAAATGGAATAGACTTATTGATCGTTGTATGACAAATGAGATAAGTACAATTCTTATCACGGATAAAGATAGGTTCATTCGATTTGGTTATGATTGGTTTGAAAGATTTTTAGCTAAATTTCATGTAAACATTATAGTAGTTCATAATGAAAGTCTTTCACCACAAGAAGAATTAGTTCAAGATATCCTATCAATACTTCATATATTCAGTTGCAGAATATATGGTTTAAGAAAGTACAAAAAGAAGATTCGAGAGGATGAGGAAGTTGAAAAGAGCCTACAAGATAGAACTGAATCCGAGTGAAGAGCAAAAAATAAAAATACATCAGACGATAGGTGTAGCAAGATTTGTATATAATTTTTATATCGCTCACAATAAAGAAGTTTATGAAAAAGAAGGAAAATTTCTTAGTGGCATGGATTTTTCTAAATGGCTGAATAACGAATATATCCCTAATAATCCAAGTATGAAATGGATGAAAGATGTCTCTTCTAAAGCAACGAAACAGGCTATTATGAATGCAGATAAAGCATTTAGAGATTTCTTTAAAGGGACGAAAGGATTCCCTAATTTCAAGAAAAAGAAGAATCAAGATGTCAAAGCATATTT
>DVIZ01000047.1 GCA_018710905.1 Candidatus Scybalomonas excrementigallinarum
CGACAAAGGAAGATGTCTATGAATCGATTGGAAACTTTGATAAAGCCAATTATCAAGAAAATGGAATGACAACGTTTGAAAAGATTCAAAAGACAAAGTTGCCATTTTTTAGTAATGGAATGAAGAAAACACTGTATCTTTATGATAGACTAGGGAATGGAGAAGCAGGTCGATTATTACAAAAAATGTATGGAATTCCTTATCGGACAACAGAAGAAAGTACGACAGGTAAAATGAAACTTGAGATGGAATATCCAAGTTCTGAAGGAAAAGAGATCGGAATTGGAAATTCTCTCTATGGAAGTCCATATCGTTTGGTGGTACAAGGATTTCATTCCAATGCAACCTATTCTTATATAGTAAAAGACCCAAGTATTTTATCCGTAAAGACAAAAGGGGCATATGGATATTTAACAGGTAAGAAAGTAGGGACAACGACGGTTACTTGTAAACAAAAATATAAAGAGAAGATAACGACAATAGGAACAATTAAAATAACCGTTTCAGAGTTAATCAATAAAGAAGCATTGCAACAAAAAAAGGCTTGGGGGCTTGGAACTTATCAAATGAGGTTAATATCGTATCCGACAACTGGGGCGACCTATACATTTAATGTTGATAAAAAAGGATTGACAATTGAAGAAAATAGAAACGTTACTATGGATGAACATACTGGTGCAAGTCAGACTGTTACAGCCACAAAGACAGGGAATTATCAAGTATCCATTCAAGAGAAATATAAAGGAAAAATAAGAAACATTGGAACGTATAGGATAAAAGTTGCTGAAAATCCGAACAATTTCAAGGTGAAAAAAGAAGTGAGTTATGCTCTTGGACAGCGGATAGAAGGATGGAATGATTTGATCGAAGGTTATGGGTTAGCAGAAGAAGATTTTACACCTGAGCAACAAATAATAACACCGGTAAATTTGTTATTAAAGTATGATGAAAGCTATTTTCTCACTTATGAAAACTGGAAAGATCATTTACTTCCAATAAAAGAGGGAGATACGGTGATTGAAATTTATGAGTATATCCCAGCATCTTCCAGTGTAAAAGAACATAAAGTAAAGCTAGGAGAAGTGCTTGTCCATATAAAAAGAAGAGAATTGACGACATTGAAAGCGAAGCAAGAAGAAATTCCAATGTATGTTGGACAAACTCTTAAATGGAAGGACATCGCTTGGATGTTGGAAGTGGAACCGGGATGGATCGGTGGATTGGATGAATATTCCTATGCCTTATTCAATATGAAAGATAAGAACGGATTGCTTTCGTTTGAGAGAAATGGAAATGCAGGGATGGATGTCACCGCTTTAAAAACAGGAACAACGACATTGACGATTACCGCAAACAGTAAAAAGGTGAATCTAAAAGTGATTGTATTCGAAACAAAAGAAAAATGTTATGAATATATCGATTCTAAAAATTAATTGTAAAATAGGAGTTTTATTTTAATTTACATTGAAATGGCTGTTGGAAAAGGAATGGCTCTTCCTTAAAAAAGACGAGCATTTCTTATAACAACAGCCATTTCTTATTTGCATGTTTATTTGTTTGATGACATTTTTATAATTTGATCGAGAAGTTTATGGGCACATTCTTCTTTGCTCATTTTTTCAAGAGTCACTTCTTCGTCTTTGGAAATGAAAGTTAAAACATTTGTATCCCCTTTAAAACCTGCACCTTCTGTTTTTAAGCAGTTTGCAGCGATTAAGTCTAGATTTTTTTTCTCTAATTTTTTACGAGAGTTTTCTAACACATTTTCTGTTTCCATAGAAAATCCACATAAAAATTGATCGGATTTTTTGTGTTCACCAAGATACGCTAAAATATCTTTTGTACGGATGAGAGAAATAGACAGATCCCCATCGCTTTTTTTAATTTTATGGTCAGCGACAGCGCTTGGTGCATAGTCAGCCACAGCAGCCGCTTTGATAATAATATCTTGTTCGGATTGTCTTGTTGTTACCGCTTCGAACATATCATTTGCGCTAATGGCTGATACAACATGGACAAATGGAGGAGGGGTTAACGCTGTTTCTCCAGTAACAAGTGTCACATTGGCACCACGAAGCATGGCTGCTTTTGCGATGGCATATCCCATTTTTCCAGAGGAATGGTTTGTAATATAGCGAACGGGATCGATGGCTTCTTTTGTAGCGCCAGCAGTGACAAGAACATTTTTTCCAGCAAGATCTTTTTCACAAGCAATGGCTTTTAAAATATAGTCAAATAAAACTTGTTCGGATGGCATTTTACCGGCTCCAATATCTCCACAAGCTAAAAATCCGCTATCGGGTTCAATCACTTCATAACCGTAATGTTTTAATGTTTTTAAATTGTCTTGCACAATTGGATTCAAATACATATTGGTATTCATAGCTGGAGCAAAAATTTTAGGGCAAGTACAAGCCATAACGGTTGTTGTAAGCATATCATCAGCAATGCCATGGGAAATTTTTCCGATTACATTTGCAGTAGCAGGGGCGATGAGTACAACATCGGCTAGCTTAGCAATGGAAACGTGTTCCACACTAAACTGAAAATTTCGATCAAAAGTATCGACTAAACATTTGTGATTTGTTAATGTTTCAAAAGCGATTGGGTTAATAAAATTTGTGGCATTTTGTGTCATTAACACATGAACATCTGCGTGCTGTTTTACAAGCATACTCGCTAAATTTGCAATTTTATAAGCGGCAATTCCGCCAGTTACACCTAAAAGAACTGTTTTTCCTTTTAACATTGTATTGAAAACCTCCGTGGTAAAAATTCGTAATAGGATGTTATAATGTCATAATTATAACAAATTCCTTATAAAAAGTACATTGTTAAATTTTTATCTTTAACTTGACTTATTGAACTTGATTTATTGTTAAAAAAAATGTACAATATTTGTAACATTATGCCAAAATAAAAAAATGGTAATACAATACGGATTGAGGTATAGAGAAAAGATGATATTAGCACTGGATGTAGGAAATACAAATATTGTTGTCGGATGTATCGAAGATGAAAAAATCGTGTTTGAAGGAAGACTTGCATCTGATAGAGAGAAAACAATGGATGAATATGCCATTAATTTTAAAATATTATTTGATATTTATAAAATTGATATTGAAAAAGTGGAAGGGGCGATTATTTCATCTGTTGTACCACCGCTTACCAATAATTTAAAAGAGGCGATTTATAAAGTGACAGGACATCGACCATTGGTAGTAGGACCTGGGATTAAAACGGGGCTTAATATTTTGATGGACAATCCTGGACAGCTAGGGGCGGATCTTGTTGTAGATGCCGTTGCAGCTCTTAATGAATATCAACCGCCATTAATTATTTTTGATATGGGAACAGCCACAACTTGTTCTGTCGTTGATAAAAATCGCAATTATATTGGTGGAATTATTTATCCAGGAATGAAAGTATCAGAAGAAGCACTTTCAAGCAGAGCCTCTCAATTACCATATATTAGTTTTGAAGCGCCAAAGCGAGTGATAGGTAAAAATACAGTCGATTGTATGAAAAGTGGTATGATTCATGGGAATGCGGCCATGATTGATGGTATGATTGACCGTATTGAGGAAGAATTAGGACAGAAGGCAACTGTGATTGCAACAGGAGGACTTTCAAAATGTGTCATTCCTTACTGTAAGAGAACGATCATTTATGATAATGACTTGTTATTAAAAGGACTATTGTTGCTGTATAAAAAAAATATAGGAAACTAAAAGGGAATGATAACGATTTCGCTTGTTATCGTCCAATAAATGAATAAGGCAGGTGGATAGAAGAGAGAGAAGACTTCCGATCTAACTGCCTTTTTTCTATCATAAGAAAGGAGAAGAAAAGATGCAAAGATGGTATAAAAAAATAATCGTTTTTATTTTGATGATGGCCTTACTGCAATATCCTATTGGAGTTTTTGCAGCCGAGCAGCAGACGATGTTGCGAATTGGACTAATAACCGAATTTGCAGAAAAGAGTCAATTGCAAATATCGGATAAAAAAGTATCCATTGGATATAGTATATCGGATGTTTATAATGAAATTGCTACATTAGAAAGTGAAACGGGATATCGATTTACAAAAGCAACTAAATATTATGCAAAAAGTACAACGAAATATAAGACATATACTTCGGCACAAACAGCAGTTTCTTCTTTAGTAAAGAAATATGGTATAACGGCAGTTGTTGGTTTTATGGCAAAAGATGATATTCGTGTGTTCATTGGAGAGAGTAATAGCGAAGAACAGTTGAAAAAAGTGATAACAAAAGTAAAAGGAAGTGGGATTTCCTTTGAAACATTAGGAGGGGATAATGGTTATCGTGTTAAAATGGAAGGAAGCAAACAAGCCATTGTTTATGATGGAAATGGTGTAAATGGATATCCTCAGATTGCGCCAATTGTGGAGAATAGTGATGGAGATAAAGTGCTGATAATTGGAACAAAACAATATCGAGGTCGTTTAGAAATTGGTTCTTATGGAAAGAATTCTGTTACTGCTGTTAATGTAATAGCTATCGATGATTATCTATATGGCGTGGTTCCAGCAGAGATGCCATCTCTTTGGCCAGAAGAGGCATTAAAGGCACAAGCAGTTGTTGCGAGAACGTATGCGGTACATAAAGGAGGAGTTGGAGGAGATTCTAAAGCATCCAATCCTTATCAATTAAATGATACGACAGCAAGCCAAGTGTATAAAGGCTATCAAGGGGAAGTAACGACGACAAATCAAGCAGTAGATAAAACGTCAGAAGAATATATTTATTATAATGGACAACTCATTGATGCCACCTTTTTCTCGACAAGTGGCGGCGCTACTAATAATAGTGAAGATGTTTGGAGTGGTGTTGTTCCATATTTAAGAGGCGTTTCTGATCGATATGAATTAGAACCTGAGAAGAAGCCTTGGATTTTGACATTTACAAAAGAAGACATTGCAAGCAAGTTAAGTGCGAAAGGAAAGAGTGTTGGTGCTATTACTAGTGTAAAAGAAGGGGAACGCTTGGATTCTGGTTATTTACGGACTTTGGATATCAAAGGGAAAGAAGGTTCTATTACACTAGAAAAAGAGGCAGTACGAAACTATTTTGGAGCTCCTAGCGCAAAGTATAAAGTGATTTCCTCAAAAACAATTCCGGATCAAGTGACAGTATTAAGTAAGGGCGGGAAAGCGACAACAACAAGAATCAGTTCTTCTTCTATTTTAAGTGCTAGCGGAACGGTAGCAGGAAAGGATACCTCTATGGAACAATTTGTTGTCATGGGAAAGGACAATCTTTCTAATTATCCAAAAGAAGCACCGACGAAAACGGATACGTATTATTTTGCTGGAATGGGATATGGACATGGCGTTGGTATGAGTCAATCCGGAGCAAAAGGAATGGCAAAAGAAGGATATTCTTATAAAGAAATTATAAAACATTATTATACAGGGGTAGAAATTATAAAAAAATAATGTAAAATGGAAAAGGTACAAAAACTGGGAAAGAATAAAAGTAGCTTTCCATGAAAAGATATTATGTGGAAGGGTGCCGATTTCCTATAATAAAAAAGAAAGAGTGAAGAAACAATATGAAGACACAAGATTTTTATTATGATTTACCAGAAGAATTAATTGCTCAAGATCCATTAGAAGACCGTTCTAGCTCTCGTTTAATGGTATTAGATAAAGAAACAGGAGAAATCAAACACCATGTGTTTAAGGAGATTATTGAGTATTTAGAAGAAGGGGATTGCCTTGTTATTAATGATACGAAAGTAATTCCTGCCCGTTTAATTGGTGAAAAAGAAGGGACAGGTGCAAAAATTGAATTGCTTCTTTTAAAGAGAAAACAAGATGATATTTGGGAGACTCTTGTTAAACCAGGGAAAAAAGCAAAAATTGGCACAAGAATTTCTTTTGGCGGTGGTCTGTTAGTTGGAGAGATCGTGGATATTGTAGAAGAAGGAAATCGTCTTGTCAAATTCTATTATACAGGAATTTTTGAAGAAGTATTAGACGAACTTGGACAGATGCCATTGCCTCCTTATATTACCCATCAGTTAGAAGATAAAAATCGCTATCAAACGGTTTATGCAACTCATGCTGGTTCTGCTGCTGCGCCGACAGCAGGACTTCATTTTACTCCTGAGTTATTAAAGCAGATTGAAGAAAAAGGGGTAAAAATTGCAAGGGTTACCTTACACGTTGGACTTGGAACATTTCGTCCTGTTAAAGTGGAAGATGTGACAAAGCATCATATGCATTCTGAATTTTATATGATTAGTAAAGAAGCTGCAGATACGATTAACGAGACAAAGAAAGCGGGAAAACGAGTGATCTCTGTTGGAACGACTAGTACAAGAACATTAGAATCGGTTGCAGATGAAAATGGATTTGTAAAAGAGACAAGCGGTTGGACAGAAATTTTTATTTATCCAGGCTATCAATTTAAATGTATCGATTGTTTGATTACTAACTTCCATCTTCCAGAATCCACATTGTTAATGTTAGTGTCTGCATTGGCAGGAAAAGAAAAGGTAATGAAGGCTTATGAAGAGGCGGTTAAGGAAAGATATCGTTTCTTTTCCTTTGGAGATGCTATGTTCCTAAAATAAACAAAAAGACTACATTGGTAAACAGAAAAAGCTGCTGTACGAAAGATTTCGTCCAACAGCTTTTTTTATTTCATAGGAAATACCTCGCCAAGCGAGTTATCCTATACCCCTCTTTGTTCTGGAGGCCAAATAAATTTATGCATTTGTAGCTGGAAATGAATTCCGTTTAAATGATGACGGCTCATATAGTCTACAATTTCACTTGGAGAAATTTGAGAAAATACAGAGCTAAAATAAACTTGAGTTTTTTCTATTAGGTCAAATTGTTTTACAATTTTATGAGCTTTTTCTAAATCCGATTGATTGCTGATTACAAATTTCACAACATCTTGTTTCGTTATTATCTCATAATTTTCTAAATTCATATGGGATTCCATATCGCTTGCTGGTAGCTTATAATCTAAAGTAAAATAGGGGCGTAGAGGGCTGGAAAAAGGCTTTAGATCGACAGAACCATTGGTTTCAATTTCCACTAGAAACCCTTCTGATAAAAGTCTTTGGATAAGGGTATGAATCTGTTTTTGGATCAACGGTTCTCCGCCAGTTAAAGTAACTCGTTCCACTTGTTGCTCCTTAATATAAGAAACGATTTGTTCTTCGCTTAGCCATTCATAGGAAGCCGATGGTTCATTGGCATACATAGTATCACAATAGCTACAGCGCAAGTTACAAAAAGCAAAACGAATAAAAACGGATAGCATACCAGCAAATTGCCCTTCTCCGTTAATGCTCACAAATTTTTCAACAACGCGATAATTATTCATGGTTATCACCTCGATAGCTGGCACAATTATTTGGTGTCTCATAGACCTCCACTAAATCCACACGATATTGTTTACAGAGCTCATCATAAAAAAACTTTGCCATATTTTCAGCCGTTGGACGAAATGGTAGTTCAATTAGCCTAAAATTTTCTTCCAGCAAAGCTTCATATAACTTGTTCGAAAGACTGCCTTTTTCAATAAGAAGAGCGTGGTCATAAAAATCGATCATTGTTTTTAAATCGTGTTTAAAATCTCCAAAATCAAGAATCATTCCTCGCTCTTGCTTGGAATCTTTTAATGATTCTGATTGAATGGTTACAACGACTCTCCAACGATGACCATGTATGTTTCTACACTTTCCATCGTATCCTTGCAAGAAATGAGCACTATCAAAACTGTGTTCCGTTTTTAAAAAATACATATTACCTCCTTTGTACCATCGAAGTAAAAAGTCCTAGTTTTGTTTAAAGACAGGATGGTACTAATGAACTGTCTTTTCTTTTCCTATTATTAGGAAAAAAAGATCATTTGTCAAGAAAGTATAAGAAATAGTGATAAGTTAGTATCCTTTTATGAATTACAATACAAACGCTCATTTTTTAATCAATGATTGAGAAAGGATAAAAGAGTGTGTCCGTTTTAGGGAATTGATAAAGTGGAAACTTAATGGTAAAATACCAATATATTTATGAGATAGTAAAAATGATAAGTTGTTTTTATTATACAATAGAGAAACTTTATGAAGTGTATCAATGGAAAAGAGGATTTAGGAGAGGAAGAAAATGAATTTATTACTAAGTGATATTGCATTACCGACATCTTTGCCTAGAAAAAAAGAGAATCAGTATATTGATTTATCGAAGTTAAAAATAAAGAATTGTGTGGGATGTTTTGGATGTTGGGTCAAGACACCAGGGAAGTGTGTGATTCGAGATGACGCTACAAAAGTTTACCCACTGATTGCAAAAAGTGAGAAGATAATTTATGTGACTCATTTATATTGTGGTTCTTATGATGTGACTATGAAAACTTTATTAGAGCGGGCAATTCCAATTCAACAAGCATTTCTTCGTCTACATGACAAGGAAACCCATCATGTGCAAAGGGATGTTGTAGAAAAAGATGCGGTTATTCTCGCTTATGGAGCGGAGCTAGAAGAAGAGAAGAAAGTTTTTGAACAGCTAGTAGAACGAAATGCAAAAAATATGTCTTTTAAAAGTTGGAAGATTCATTTCGTTATGGAAAAGGAACTTAATGAAGTAATCACAAGGGAGGTAATGGCATGGGAAAATTGTTGATTGTAAATGGAAGTCCACGGGCACCAAAGTCCAATTCCAAAAAATATAGTGCGATTTTAAAAAAATTTTGGAAAGGACAAGTAGAAGAATATATGGTAACAGCAAAAGACCATAAGAGCGTTCTTTCAAAAATCCAACAATATGATCATCTAGTATTTGTTTTTCCTTTATATGTGGATAGTTTACCCGTGCCTTTCATGGATTTTTTAAAACAGTTAGAGCAAATTAAGAAAGAGAGAAAACCAATCCTTCATGTTTTAATTAATTGTGGATTTTTAGAATCAGAACAAAATGAAGTTGCGATAAAAATAATGAAACTTTTTTGCAAAAAGAACCACTTTTCTTATGGTATGACATTATGTATTGGTTCTGGGGAAGCAATCTTAACAACGCCATTTGCATTTATCGTAAAGCATAAAATAAGAAAGTTTGTTTATGGAATACAGCATGAGAAACAAAAGATATTAAAAGTTACTATGCCATTATCAAAAAAGAGTTTTATAAAGGCTTCTACAAAATACTGGGAGAAATACGGAAGACAAAATAAAATTACAAAAGAACAAATGGCAACAATGAAAATTGAAGAGTACGCATCCTATGGATTTTGATGCATAGAAAGAAAAGGTTAGGACAAAAATGTTCTAACCTTTTTATATTATAGGAACTGATCGCTTACGGCAAATCACCTTCTGTTCTGAAGGATCAATTCGTTACATAAAAATGTGAGAAACCTGCAAATAATTTGTAAGATTTCGTAAGGCTGTGTTTCTTACTTTTTTAGTAGGAATCCATTACAATAAAAATAAAAAAGAAAAGGACAGGATGTGAATATATGGGAGACGGTTCTATTGTTGTAAAAGATTTAAGAAAAGTTTATCTAATTGGTTCAGAGCGGGTGGTGGCATTAAATAAAATCAATTTAACAATACCAAAAGGACAGATTTGTTGTATTTTTGGTACTTCAGGTTCTGGAAAATCCACACTTTTAAATCAATTAGCAGGGCTTGAAAAGCCAACAAAAGGCGAAGTTTTAATCGATGGAGTAAACATATCGAGGCTAAAAGAAAAAGAACTAGCCAAGTTTCGGCAAAAAAATATTGGATTTATTTTTCAGTCGTATAATTTATTGCAAACATTAACGGCTTCCGAAAATGTAGCAATGCCATTGATGTTTAAAGGTGTTCCAAAAAGGATTCGAACAAAGTTAGCTTATAAAATGCTATGGCAAGTGGGATTAAAAGGAAGAGAGGAACATAGGCCCAATCAAATGTCTGGTGGACAGCAACAAAGAGTTGGAATCGCACGAGCATTTGTAGCGAAGCCTAAAATTGTATTTGCTGATGAGCCGACAGGGAATCTCGATACAAAGACGACCATTGAGATTATGGAGATGATGGTAAAAATTTGTCGTAAAAATAAAGAGTCTTTGATTTTAGTGAGCCATGATGATGAATTGGCTCACTATGCAGATCGAATTGTGACTTTAATTGATGGAAATATTGTAAGTGATGTTATGAATGATAGTGTATTGAAAGAATCTATGTAAAGGAAGAGGAGAAGTATGAATAGAAAAGAGAGAAAAAAGTGGATGTTATGGATGTTAGTATTTGCCTTATTTGTGGGATTTTTACCAATTTATCCCGTTCGAGCAGAAGGAATCGAAGTGGATCCAAAAGCAACGGCAGCAAGAGTGTATGAAACAGGGACAGAAAAGGCGATTTCACCACAAAAAGGGAGTCTTGTAGATGTTTATGTAACGATTACCGATAAAAATATAAGTAAGAAGGAGTTAGACGCTTTAACAAATCCAATCGTAGCAAAAAAGAGAGAGGATAGTTTTGAGGCACAAAGTTCCAAATATGGGGAGCTTTATAATGGAATTAAATCTACTGGGGATGGTGTTGTTTTTCAAGTGAAATTTACAAACTTAGAATACAGTGGTTCTAGCAATAAATTAATTTTTGATTTTTCTTATGGAATGGATGGAGCAAAGAAAAAAGAATTAAAAGTAGCAGTGCCAAACTGTGTGGAATATAACTACAGTGATTATTCAGGAACTGTTCCTAAAATTGAAGTGAGCAATATTAAGTTTCCAGCAACTATTAAAGGTGGAGATACATTTACATTACAATTTGATGCTTCTAGCAATATTAAAGATATTGTATTTAAAAATGTGGAATTGGATTATGGAACGGTATCCGAAGGGCTTGAGACAACAAGTATTTTGGATTCTATGGAGCTTCCAAATTTTAAGGCGGATGAAGCAAATACAACAGAACTTGTATTAAAAGCAAAGAAAGAATTGAACAATGACTTTGAAACAATTACATTAAATTATACATATAGCTATCGTCAAAATGGCGAATTTAAAAATGATCAAAAAAATAGCGTTAAGATTAAAATTCCTGTTGTAAAAAATAAAAAAGAAGAGAAGAAAAAAGAAGAAAAACCAGATGATATGAGAGCAGTTCCTTATATTGTAATCGAGCGTTATGATTATGGAGAAGAAGTAACGGCAGGAGAAAGTGTGACAGTGAAAAGTACGTTGAAAAATATGAGCAAATTTTTTGATGTACAAAACATTGCTATTTTAGTCAGCAGTTCTGATAATTTAGTATCAAAAGAAGCATCGAATAAGATTTTAATTGATAAGTTAAAAAAAGGGCAAGAAAAAGAAGTAGAGCTTCAATTTTTGACAGAAAAAAGTACAGCTACAGGATTTCAAACAGTGACATTTGAAATTTCGTATGATTACCAAAATAACAAAAAAAGAGAATCAAAAACAACAACAGAAGTAATGAAGATTCCTGTAAAAGCTATTAAGAAAGCGAAGAAAAAGAAGAAAAAAGAGAAAGAAGAAATTGCAAAACGAACACCATCTGTTATGATCAGTCATTATGAGTATGGTGGAAAAGTGCCTGCAGGGAAGAAATTCACTTTAGATATGGTGTTACAAAACACAAGTAAAGAATTAAACATCGAAAACTTAACGATGTCATTAGAAGTTGCAGAAGGGCTTGCCATTACCTCTTCTTCCAATACGTTTTTCTTTGATAATTTGTCTGCACAAGGACAAGCAGAGCAAAAAATTGAGATGCAAGCGTTGCCAAGTGCAAAATCGGCTTCTACCAATGTAACGGTTAATTTTAAATATGAATATGTCGATAAGAAACAAAGAAATTCGGTGACAAGTTCTGAAACCATTGCTATTCCTATTTACCAGCCAGACCGTATGAAGTTTACGATGGGCGAACTTCCAGAAGTTATATATGTTGGAGAAGAGAATACGCTTTCTGTACAATATATCAATAAAGGAAAAAGTAGTCTTTATAATTTGTCTGCGGAATTAAAAGGAGATTTAACAGCAACAGAAAAAGTACAAAACATCGGAAATGTCGACTCTGGAAACAGTGGAAGCATTGATTTTTATGTGACAGCCAATAAGGCGAAGAAATTAAAGGGGACAATCGTGATTACCTATGAAGATGATAATTTAGAAGTGAAGAAAGTAAAATTGCCTTATGAGTTAGAAGCACAAGAAATGGAAGTGGATCCAAATATGGGTGGAGATTTTGATATGGATCTCGATCAAGATATGATGGATCAAGAGAATGGAATGAGCAAAAATATAAAGATGAAAGTAGGAATTGGAATAGGAGCTTTTTGTTTGCTCGTTGTTATAATAGTTATCATTCGAACAATTCGCAAGAAAAAACAACGACAAATGTTAGAAGAACTAGAACAATTTGAAGAGGAATAAGGAGGTCGAATATGAAACTGATGGATTTAATCGACCTTTGTTTTCGAAATTTAACAAGGAGAAAAGTAAGGACACTTTTAACAGTCGTAGGTGTCGTTGTCGGCACTTGTGCAATTGTTGTTATGATTTCATTAGGAATTGGTATGAAGGAAAGTCAAGAACAAGCACTTTCCGAAATGGGAGATTTAAAGCTAATTCAAGTATATAATTATAACTCGGGAACAAAAAACATATTAAATGATGCGACAATTGAAAAATGGAAAGGATTAAAAGGGGTTGTAACGGCAACCCCAATCTATGAAAGTGGGGATTTGAATTTACTAATAAGTGTAGGAAATAAAGATCGATATCAAACGACACCAGATATCGTTGGTGTTTACCCAGACGCTTTAGAAGAATTGGGATACCAAATAGAAGAAGGTCAATTTTTTTCCAAAACAGGAGCAGGAAAAGATGTGATACCGATTGTTGTTGGAGAACAGTGGGGATATACGTTTGAAGATATTCATGCAAGTCCACAAAACCGTTATATTATGGAAGGGGACGTGGATCAAAATGGAAATCCCAAAAAGCCTTTTGTGAATGTGATGAAAGATAAAATTACATTGACGTTAACAAGCAATCAAGATGAGACGAAAAAGTTAAAAAAGAAAATCCTTGTCTGCGGTCGATTAAAAAAGGATAATTCAAAAGATTATCGAACGGCACAAGGCGTATTTATGGATATTAATGTGTTGAAGAAGTTAAAGGAGGAATATAGAAGGTTTGACAATGGAAAAAAGGAGGCGGATAAAGGATATCAGATGGCATATGTCAAAGTAGAAGATATTAAGGATATAGAAGAAGTGGAAAAAGTCATTAAAGAAGATGGATTTGATACGAGTTCTATGGAAAGTATTCGAAAGCCTATCGAACAACAGGCAAAACAGCAACAGGCAGTCTTAGGTGGTCTAGGAGCAATTTCTTTATTTGTAGCAGCTATTGGAATTACGAATACGATGATTATGTCCATTTATGAGAGAACGAGAGAAATCGGTGTAATGAAAGCACTTGGATGTTATGTCAGGGATATCCGAACCATTTTTTTATTAGAGGCAGGAACGATTGGCTTTTTTGGTGGCGTGATTGGTATTTTATTAAGCTATGGACTTTCTTTTTTGATTAATAAGTTTGGTTTTAGTCTTGGTGGAGTCGGAGAGATGATAACGGAAGGCGTAACAAGTGGAGGGCAGACATCGATTATTCCTCTTTGGCTTGTAGCGTTAGCTCTTATATTTTCAACCTTTATTGGACTGATTTCCGGATATTATCCAGCAAACCGCGCAGTGAAAATATCCGCTTTAGAAGCCATAAGAGGGGATTAGGAAAAGAGGAAGAAAGACTTGACGAACGAATAAATACTTGCGATAATGAAAGACAGAGTATTTTTTGAATGATGATAGCCAAATGGAAAGTATTTCTATTTGGAGAAATATAGGAGGAAAAACAATGTCTAAAATTAGAACAAGATTTGCACCAAGTCCAACAGGACGTATGCACGTTGGTAATTTAAGAACTGCATTATATGCATACTTAATTGCAAAACACGAAGGAGGAGATTTTTTACTTCGTATTGAAGATACCGATCAAGAGCGCTATGTAGAAGGTGCTGTTGATATTATTTATAGAACCCTTGAAAAAACTGGTTTAATTCATGATGAAGGTCCAGATAAAGATGGAGGCTGTGGCCCTTATGTACAAAGCGAGAGAATGGCCTCTGGAATCTATATGGAATATGCAAAACAGTTAGTAGAAAAAGGGGAAGCTTATTATTGCTTTTGTGATGCAGAACGCCTTGCATCTTTAAAGTCAGAAGTTGTAGAAGGAAAAGAAATTGCAAAATATGACAAACATTGCTTACACTTAACAAAAGAAGAAGTACAAGAAAAGTTAAATGCAGGAATTCCTTTTGTAATTCGTCAGAACAATCCAACTGAAGGAACAACAACATTCCATGATGAAATCTATGGGGATATTACAGTACAAAACTCCGAGTTAGATGACATGATTTTAATTAAATCCGATGGATATCCAACGTATAACTTTGCAAACGTAGTAGACGATCATTTAATGGGAATTACACACGTTGTTCGTGGAAATGAATATCTTTCTTCTTCTCCAAAATACAATCGTTTATATGAAGCGTTCGGTTGGGATGTTCCAGTGTATGTGCATTGCCCATTGATTACAAATGAACAACATCAAAAATTAAGTAAGAGAAGTGGACATTCTTCTTATGAAGATTTAATTGAACAAGGATTTTTAACAGAGGCAATTGTAAACTTTGTCGCTCTTCTTGGTTGGAGTCCAGAAGGAGATCGTGAAATTTTCTCTTTAGAAGATCTTGTAAAAGAATTCGATTATCATAGAATGTCAAAAACACCATCTGTCTTTGATATGGTGAAATTAGCTTGGATGAATGGAGAATATATCAAAGCGATGGACGATGATAAATTCTTTACTATGGCACTTCCATATATGAAGGAAGTGATTACAAAAGATGTAGATTTCCATAAAATCGCAGCTCTTGTAAAAACAAGAATTGAGAAATTTACAGAAATCAAAGAACATATTGATTTTATTGAAGCAGTGCCAGAGTATGATATTGCTATGTATACACATAAAAAGATGAAGACAAATGCAGAAACTTCTTTAGAAGTTTTAAAAGAAATTGTGCCAGTATTAGAAGCACAAGAAGATTATAGCAACGATGCCTTATATGAAATGCTTGTAACGTTTGTAAAAGAAAAAGAGGTAAAAAATGGTTATGTGATGTGGCCAGTTCGTACTGCTGTATCTGGAAAACAATCCACACCAGGTGGGGCAACTGAATTAATGGAAATCCTTGGAAAAGAAGAATCCATCGCTCGTGTGAAACAAGCGATTGCAAAATTGGAGGCAGAAATCTAAATGGTAGACTTCAATGAGGGACAAAAAAAAGCGGTTACTCATAAAGAGGGACCTATGATGGTATTAGCAGGACCAGGATCTGGAAAAACAATGGTTTTGACTCATCGTATCCAATATCTCATTGAACAATATGGCGTTCATCCATCAAAGATTTTAGTCATTACATTTACAAAGGCAGCTGCCTTGGAAATGAAAGAGCGATTTCAAAAGCTGGCAGGTGAAAACCTGCCAGTTGTTTTTGGGACATTTCATTCTATTTTTTTTATGATTTTAAAATATGCGTATGGATATACGAGCGCCAATGTGCTAGGAGAAGAAGAGAAAAAACAGTACTTAAAAGAAATTGTGGCAAAACAACAAATTGAGATGGATGATGAGGCGGAATTTTTCACAAGTTTAATTAGTGAAATTAGCCTTGTAAAAGGAGAAATGATATCGTTGGAGCATTATTATAGCAACACTTGTTCCGATGATATTTTTCGAACAATTTACAATGAATATGAGAAATATTTACGAGAACATGGCAAAATCGATTTTGATGATATGCTTGTGTTTACGTATGAGCTTTTTAAAGCAAGAGAAGATATTTTAAAACAGTGGCAAAATCGGTTTCGTTATTTGCTTGTAGATGAGTTTCAAGATATTAATCGCGTTCAATATGAAATTGTAAAAATGCTTGCAAAACCCGAAGACAATTTATTTATTGTAGGGGATGATGATCAGTCTATTTATCGATTTCGTGGAGCGAATCCAGAGATTATGTTAGGATTTGAAAGAGATTATCCATCTTGTGAAAAAACGCTTTTGAATATTAACTATCGTTGTAGTAAAGATATTGTAGATGGTGCAAAAAGGGTTATTAAAAATAATACAAAGCGGTTTGAGAAAGAAATCAAAGCCAATGCAGGAGAATTTTTGCCAATTCAAATCCATGAAGTGAAAAATCAGCGAGAAGAGAACCAAGTGATACTGGATCAGATCCATGAGTATAATCGAAAAGGGATGCTATATTCGGAAATGGCAGTTATTTTTCGGACGAATACGCAACCGAGATTATTGTTAGAAAAATTAATGGAATATGGGATTCCGTTTAAAATTAGAGATGGGATTCCGAATATCTATGAGCATTTTATTGCAAAAAACTTAATGAGCTATTTTAAAATGGCACATGGAAATCGGGAACGAGCAGAATTTTTACAAATTATGAATCGCCCAAAAAGGTATTTAAGTCGAGAATATTTACAAAATCCTACCATTTCTTTTTCTGAGTTAAAAATAACATTGTCAGATAAAAAATGGTTAGTAGAGCGAATTGAGCAATTAGAGTCCGATCTGTTAATGCTTTCTAAAATGACTCCCTATGCGGGAATTAACTATATTCGAAAAGGAATTGGATATGAAAAGTATTTAAAAGAATATGCAGAATTTCGGAAGATGAATTATGATGATTTATTAGAGGTCTTAGATGAGATTCAAACGGGATCAAAAGAATTTAAAACAGTAGAAGATTGGTTCCGTCATATTCGAGAATATTCAGAACATATGAAAGAACAGGTGAAACAAGGGAAAAATAATACCGATGGTGTTATGATGATGACAATGCATAGTTCGAAGGGATTAGAATTTGAGACCGTTTTTTTGTTGGATGCTAATGAGGAAGTAACACCTCATAAAAAGGCAGTAAAAGAAGCGGATTTAGAAGAAGAGAGACGAATGTTTTATGTGGCCATGACAAGAGCAAAAAAATATCTGCATATTTTTTCTGTAGAAGATTATTTCAGCAAAAACCTTCCACGCTCTCGGTTTTTAGGGGAGCTGCTGTTTGATAAAGACGATTTGGCTGTTGGACAGGCTGTGTGCCATGCAAAATATGGGAAAGGCAAAATTACTTATGTGGACAAAGAAAGAATTTGTGTTTATTTTGATAAGTTAGAAGATACAAGGACTTTAAATGTGGAATTTGTCGTCGCAAATGGGCTATTAAAACGAATGTAGAGCAAGGAAAGGACGGAAGAGACTATGATGCAAAACTATGTGGCAAGTAGAAATAAAACATTTAAAACAATTTTAATTGCCCTCATTGGAATTCTTGGGTTATTTCTTGTTGTAGGTATTTACATGAAAATGCAACAAAATGAGAAGTTAAAGGAATGGACAAAAATTGTTGCTCAGACTGCAAAAGATATCAAGACAGAAAAAGGGCAGGAGCTTTATGCAAAAGGAAAGACAGTAGAGATTCCTCAATTAGAATATGAGCAAATGGTACAATATTATCAATTAAATGGGATGAAAGAAGAGGAAGCAAAAGAAAATGCCGACATTTATGTAAAAGAGCGATATGCAATTTATGCCGATGCGGTACAGAATGGATATGCAGCAACAAAAGAAGAACTGAATTCTTATATCGATGAATTAAAAAAAGAAATGCATGAGAACAAAAATAAAAAGACAAGGCAGATGGTAGAAGAAGCCTTTGGAACGGAAGATGCTTATTGGGAATATGAAGAAATTCTTTGTGAAATTGATATTCCAATTAGAAATTACATCAATGATTTAGGAAAAAAGTTCCAAGAAGAAAATAAAAATGCAAAAGATGAAGATTGGGAAAAAGAATTTAATAAGTTAAAAGAAGAAATGGTAGAAAAAGAAAATTTCCAATTGGTAAAGAAATAGACATAAAAAACAGGAGCAAGATTCATATCTTACTCCTGTTTTTTGATAGGAAGTTTTATTTCCTATTCTTCTTCATCAGAATATAATTCTTCAAATTCTGCTTCGTCTAATAATTCATCGAAAGCATCTGCTACAATTTCATATTCTTCATCATCTTCGATGTTTACAAGTTCAATTTGATTGTTTTCTAATTCTTTATATCCATAGAGATAAACTTCGCCTTCTACGTCATCAGAACCTTCTGGTAAAAGAGCGATATATTGTTTGTCGCCAGCTGGGAAGATTGCAAGAACTTCACACTGTATTTCAGAATCATCTTCTAATGTAAGAGTGATCATATCTTCGTTCATTTTAGAACCTCCTTTGTAATTTTCATAGACTTATTGTACTAGATAGGGAATCGCTTGGCAATAGAGAAATAAAATTTTAACAAAAATAATTGACTTTATGCAGTTTTCGTATAAAATAAAAAAAGATAACAATTTTATCAATTTGAGAGGAGATTAATTTGTGACACCAGAAAATGTATACAAAGGACGTGACAAAGAGCGTTCCAAAGACTTTAAAAACAAAGGAAATGGAGAACGCAACCAACGTTCTTACGGAGTATCACAGGGAAGAGCAGGAAGCTATCCAAAAAATCAAAGTGACAAAAATCGTAAAGAAACATTTGGAAGAAAAGATAACAAGGAATTCCACAAAGATGGGGGGTATCAAGGACGTTATCAAAATTCCTTCCGACCAAAAGACAAAGATGATGACTATGAAAACAGACCGAGAGTATCAAGACCGAGAAGAAGTGAGAAAGAGGACGATTTATCTAGAATTCGAGAACAGCAGACCGATAAACTCATTGTCATGCGTAAATTAGAAAAAGAGCAAAAGGCGATGAAAAAGAAAAGTGAAGAGAAAAAGCGTTCTCAAAATTCTCGTCCAATACCAAAACAAAAGCGTTCAAAAAATATCAATTATACGAGACAGTATGAAAATGGTATGTTTGAGGACTATGAAGATTGGTATGAAAATGACTTTTAATTTTATAAATCTAGCATAACGAGCAAAAGGAAGCTGTTGTATTTATTGATCTAGAATTAATAATACAGCAGCTTTTTTATGTTATAGGATTCCTCGCAAAGCGAGTCATCCTATAACATAAAAAAGCACTACGTGCGAACACTTTGTTCTTTCCTTTAAGAGAAAGTTCTTGTCTCTTCTGTTGCAAATATAGGTTAGTCTGTTATAATAAATTATGAAATTTATTCCTGTTTTGGAAGAAAGGAGTCGTGAGAAGCATGATTGAAACAATTACAACTGCAGAACTTCCAATTCGAGAAGTGATGAAAATTAAAAAAAATAGTTTATGTCCAGAGCATATGACGGGCGAAGAACAGCGTCTTTGTATTGTTACAGGTGTTCATGGAGATGATCTAGCGGGACAATTTATTTGTTATGAAGTGATTCGTAAAATAAAAGAAAATTATCAGCATTTAAAAGGGATTGTGGATGTATATCCAGCCATTAATCCATTAGGACTTGATGCAGGAACAAGAGAGTGGCCATTGTTTAATATGGATATGAATATGGCTTTTCCAGGATCTTTTGAAGGAACTATGACAGAATATACAGCTGCAAAAATTATGGAGGATTTAAAAGGAGCCAATGTGTGTATTGATATTCATTCAAGCAGCATTTTTTTAAAAGAGATTCCACAAGTTAGAATTAATGATGATGTGGCTTTAGAACTAATGCCTTATGCAAAACAGATGAATATGGATTTTGTTTGGATTCATCCGTCCACAACAGTAAAACAAGGAAGTATTGTCAATGCATTAAATGAGATGGGAACGAAAGCGATGGTTATTGAAGGTGATGTAGCCATGAGAATCGATCAATCCTATTGTAATCAAGTTGTGGATGGGATTTTTGCTCTTATGAAGTATATGGGGATTTGGACAGGAGAGACAAAAGTCCCTAGAAAACCACATATTTCCGATGATGGAAAAGTTGTTTTTATTAATGGGGAGACAAGCGGTGTTTTTGTGCCAAGTGTGGAACATTCAAAACAAGTAAAACAGGGCGAAAAAATTGGTGAGATTATCGAACCACTGACTGGCTCTGTGGAAGAAGAAATTTTTTCACCATGCGATGGAATTGTATTTACATTAAGAGAATACCCAGTGGTAAGCGAAGGAGCGTTGTTAGCACGGGTGTTAGGGGAGGAGAAATATGACTAGAGAAGTATTGTTTTCCTTGAGTTCAGGATTTCGTGAAAACTTTGAAGTAATCGGATATCGATTTGGAAAAGGAGAAAAGGCCGCTTGTATTGTAGGTGCTCTTCGAGGAAACGAATATGAACATCTTTATTGTGCGTCACAGTTAATTGATAAATTGTGTATTTTAGAAGAAAAAGGCGGGATTTTAAATAACAAAGAAATTTTAGTAATTCCATGTGCGATTAGTTCTTCTATGAATGTAGGAAAGAGAAATTGGGTAAGAGATAATGAAGATATTAACCGCCATTTTCCAGGAAATCCAAAAGGAGAAGCAACCGATCGAGTGGCAGCAGCTATTATGGAGGCGGCTACCGGATATCGATATGGAATTCAATTTACAGGTTTTTATTTAGCAGGGGAATTTGTACCACACGTTCGAACACTTGGAGGTGGGAAAGATAGCATCAGCCTTGCTAGTCTTTTTGGATTACCATATGTAGTGACAGGACAACCAAGAAGTTTTGATCAAAGAACTTTAAATTATAATTGGCACGAAAGAGGAACGAGTGCATTTTCGCTCTATGTAAGTGGTTACGATTACTTAAACCAAGAAATAGCAAACCAAGCAGTTTCTTCTGCACTTCGTTTTTTAACGAGAATGGGAATTATTAAATACAATTGTCATAATGGATATATCGCAAGTATTTTGGCAGAGGAAGATCTTGTCACTGTGAAACCAAACATCTCTGGATTTTTTAGAAGAAAATGTGAAATTAATCAAGAGGTAAGGCGTGGTGACATTTTAGCAGAAGTTCTAGATCCGTATGAAGGAAATATTATTGACCGCATTGTAGCCCCTGTGGATGGAATTTTATTTTTTGCACAAACATCACCAATTCTGTTTGAACACTCGGTGGCATTTCGTATTATTAAAAAGTTATATCTTTAATAAAATAGAATCTGTTTTTAGGTAATATTATACAGAAATTGTAGAAACATTTTTTTCAATCATTTAATCTATTGTATTCAAAAGCAGAAATATGATATTATGAATTCGACAGGTGTTAATAAACCAATGAATTTGCTGAAAGATGGAGAAAATCATTTAGGTGATAAGCTCACGAAATGTATTTTTCATCGCTGAAATTTGTATCGGAATACAACGGCATAAATAGGGAAAATGTGGAGGAAACCATGAGCAGTGTAAGACGAATTTATGTAGAGAAAAAACAAGACTACGCAGTAAAGGCAAAAGAATTGCAGGAAGAGATGAAAAAGTATTTGAATCTTCCAATTACAAGTGTTAGAATTTTAATTCGCTATGACGTGGAAAATATTTCAGAAGCAACTTATCAAAAGGCAATCCATACCGTGTTCTCAGAACCGCCAGTGGATCAATATTATGAAGAAAGTTTTCCAGTATCAAAAGAAGCAAGAGTATTTAGTGTTGAGTATTTACCTGGCCAATTCGATCAACGGGCGGATTCTGCACAGCAGTGTGTAAAGTTGTTGGATGAAAAAGAAGAACCAACGATTCGATCCGCAACGACTTATATCGTGGAAGGTCCGATGAACGAAGAAGATTTTGAGCGAATAAAATCGTATTGCATTAATCCTGTTGACTCAAGAGAGACGGATGAAAAGAAACCAGACACATTACTTATTGACTTTGAAGAGCCAGATGATGTGCAGATTTTTGACGGATTTCAACAACTCGATCAAAAAGGGTTAGAACAACTTTATCATTCGTTAGGTCTTGCAATGACATTAAAAGATTTTGAGCATATTCAAAATTATTTTAAGAAAGAAGAGAAGCGAGATCCGTCTATGACAGAAATTCGTGTATTAGATACTTATTGGTCTGATCACTGCCGTCATACAACATTTTCAACCGAATTAAAAAAGATAGAATTTGATGACGGGTTCTATAAAGAACCGATGAAGAATACGTATCAATTATACTTACAAGATAAAAAAGAGTTACATAGAGAAGACAAGTATACTTGTTTTATGGATATTGCGTTAATGGCAATGAGAAAGATCAAGGCAGAAGGTGGACTAGACGATCAAGAAGAATCCGATGAAATTAATGCATGTTCCATTATTGTTCCAGTGGATATCGATGGAGTGACAGAAGAATGGCTTATAAGTTTTAAAAATGAAACCCATAACCATCCAACAGAGATTGAGCCTTTTGGAGGGGCTGCTACTTGTCTTGGAGGTGCCATCAGAGATCCGCTTTCTGGCCGTTCCTATGTGTATCAAGCCATGCGTGTTACAGGAGCTAGTGATCCAACGATTCCATTACAAAATACATTAAAAGGAAAATTGCCACAAAGAAAAATTGTAAATGGTGCTGCAGATGGATATAGTTCTTATGGCAATCAGATTGGCCTTGCAACTGGTCATGTGAGTGAAATTTATCATCCAAATTATGTGGCAAAGCGTATGGAAATTGGAGCGGTTATGGGAGCTGCACCAAGAAAAAATGTCATTCGTGAAAACGCAAAAGCAGGTGATAAAATTATTTTACTTGGAGGAAGAACAGGAAGAGATGGATGTGGTGGAGCAACTGGTTCTTCCAAAGTTCATACAATGCAGTCCATTGAAACTTGTGGAGCTGAGGTGCAAAAAGGAAATGCTCCAACCGAGCGTAAAATTCAGCGCCTGTTCCGAAGAGAAGAAGTAAGTAGACTGATTAAGAAGTGCAATGACTTTGGTGCAGGTGGTGTATCGGTTGCCATTGGAGAGCTTGCAGATGGTTTACAAATTGATTTGGATAAAGTGCCAAAAAAATATGCAGGGCTTGATGGAACAGAGCTTGCGATTTCAGAATCACAAGAGCGTATGGCGATTGTTGTTGATAAAGAAAATGTCGATCAAATGCTTGCTTATGCAAAAGAAGAAAACTTAGAAGCTGTTGTTGTAGCAGAAGTGACAAAAGAACCAAGACTTGTTTTATACTGGAGAGGAAAAGAAATCGTGAATTTATCACGAGCATTTCTTGATACCAATGGTGCCCATCAAGAGATGGAAGTGAAAGTTACAATGCCAAATCCAGAGGAAAATTATTTTAAAGAGAAGAAAACAATAGAGAATATCAAACAGATTTGGCTTGATACATTAGCGGATTTAAATGTATGCTCTCAAAAGGGATTAGTGGAAATGTTCGATAGTTCGATTGGGGCAGGAACGGTTGTTATGCCTTATGGTGGAAAATATCAATTGACACCAACTCAGACAATGGTTGCAAAACTTCCAGTATTAAAAGGAAAAACAGATACGGTTACGATGATGAGTTATGGATTTGATCCGTATTTATCTAGTTGGAGTCCATATCACGGTGCGATTTATGCAGTCGTGCAATCAATAGCAAAAATTGTCGCATCCGGTGGAGATTATAAAAAAATCCGTTTTACCTTTCAAGAGTATTTTAAAAGACTTGGAGCGGATCCTTATCGTTGGGGAGAGCCTCTTAGTGCGTTACTTGGAGCATATGAAGTTCAAAGAGGATTTGGGCTTCCATCCATCGGTGGTAAGGACAGTATGTCAGGTACTTTTGAAGACATTGATGTACCACCAACATTAGTTTCTTTTGCTGTAGATATTGCAAAACATACGCATATTATTACTCCAGAATTGAAACAAGAGGGCAATGTACTTGTAAAATTTGATATTGAAAAAGATAACTATGATATTCCTGTTTACAAACAGGTAATGAAATTATATGATAAATTATTGGAGGCTATTTCGAATAAGGCGATCGTTTCTGCTTATGCAGTCGGATTTGGTGGAACAATTGAGGCCATTAGCAAAATGGCATTTGGTAATAAACTAGGCGTAAAAATAAAAGCTTCTAATACAATAGAATCCTTGCTTGCAAAAGATTATGGAGCTATTGTGGCAGAAGTAAAAAAAGAAAAGCTAGAAGAATTAAAGATACCATATGTTATTCTTGGAGAAATAACAAAAGAGCCTATGTTTGCTTATGGTGATATAGCCATTTCTATAGAAGAGGCATTAGAAGCTTGGAAAGGAACATTAGAACCTGTATTCCCAACGGTTTCTGGTGCAGAACATATTCCTGTGGATACAAAGCTTTATGATACAAAAGATATTTATGTATGCAAACATAAAGTAGCAAAACCAAAAGTATTTATTCCAATTTTCCCAGGAACCAACTGTGAGTACGATTGTACGAAGGCTTTTGAAGCAGCAGGTGCGGAAGTGATTACAAAAGTATTTCGTAATTTAGATCCACAAGGAATTAGAGATTCTGTAGAAGAATTTGAAAAAGCCATTGAAAAGTCTCAAATTATTATGTTTCCGGGTGGTTTTTCCGCTGGTGATGAACCGGATGGTTCTGCTAAGTTTTTTGCAACTGCATTTCGCAATGAAAAACTGAAAGAAGCTGTTATGAAATTATTAAATGAGAGAGATGGATTAGCGCTCGGTATTTGTAATGGATTTCAAGCGTTAGTGAAACTTGGTCTTGTTCCATATGGAGAGATTAAAGAGTTAACGGCGGATGCCCCAACTCTTACGACGAATCAAATCGGTCGTCATATTTCTCAAATGGTTTATACAAAAGTCGTAACAAATAAATCCCCATGGTTACAAAAAGCAGAGCTTGGCGGTATTTATACGATTCCTGCTTCTCATGGGGAAGGACGTTTTGTAGCTTCTAAAGAGTGGATCGATCAGTTGTTTGCCAATGGACAAGTTGCAACTCAATATGTAGATATCAATGGAAATCCAACAATGGAGGAAGCATTTAATCCAAATGGCTCTTATTATGCTATCGAAGGAATTACGAGTCCAGATGGACGTGTTTTTGGAAAGATGGCTCATTCAGAGCGTATTGGAGAAGCCGTTGCAAAAAATATTTATGGAGAACAAAATCAAAATATTTTTGCATCAGGCGTAGAATATTTTAAATAATTCGTTAGAAAAAAATAATAGGAGGGCTGTTATATGACACAAAGGTGATATAACAGCCCGATTTTTCATAGTTTCTGACTTGATGTTTTGGCACAAATGAAAATGGGAAAAAATAGTAAAAAGAAAAGGGGAATGAAATGAATCAAGAATTAGAACAATTATTAGAGCAAATGAGACGATTAACAGAAGAACTGTGCATTGTCCAACAAAAAATAGAGGAATGTCTAAGAGCAGATACGAAAACTATAAAAAAAGTAGAAACGAAAAATACGATGGGAGAAAATGAGCCAAAAGAAGAAGTTTTAGAAACACAGGAAATAAATAGTTTACATCCACAAGTATTTGAATTCTTAGATTTGGATACAATGGAAAAGAAAAGCGAATTTCTTCACTATGAATTACAAAAAGAAAACATAACAGAAAAAGATTTAGATTTGATGGCAGTTTCTGTTAATATCACATTGCAAGAGGGAGAAATTTCTGATAAGATTGAAGATCTGATTCGTTGTGTGGATCAGTTGGCGCAATGGGAAGCGAATGGACGTCGTCGATAAATAAAAAAATGAAAGAAAGGCAAATAAAAAAGTGTTGTTTGTGAATAGAAGTATTTGTATAAAAGTGTCTGAATTTGATAAAATCCGTAGAAATACCCTTAGAAGTGTGATAGAATATGGTATACGACTAATAAAACATAACATATGGGGGCTTACCAATGAAAAGTAAAGTTCAAAATATGAAAACCATGAAAGAAGAAACATTTATTCAAAATCTAGTAAAATTAGTGTCACTTGCAGAAGGCAATAATATGACTCTCGATAAAAAAGATATTAAAAAATTCTTTGATTTAGAGGAGCTATCCATTGATCAGTTGGAAAAATTTTATAGCTTCTTTGAAGATCGAAATATTAATATCACAGATATTGAGAAAGAAAATAGTGAGCCGAATTTAGAAGAGCAAGAGTTAGATGATATTGAGATTTTAGAAGAACCAACCGATGAGGAGTTAGATTCAGAAGAATTTGAAAATTTTGAGTTGGAAAATCTTGAGAATATCGATAATTTTGCAGATACCAATCTTCAAGACTCTGTAAAATTATATTTAAAACAAATTGGCTCTTATCCACTTTTGACACAGCAAGAGGAGATAGAATTAGCAAAGAGAAAAGACAAAGGAGATAAAGTTGCGATTGACATTTTAACAGAGTCAAACCTTCGTCTCGTTGTCAGCATTGCTAAGAAATATGTAGGTCGGGGGCTTTCTTTTCTTGATTTAATTCAAGAAGGAAATATTGGTTTATTAAGAGGAATTGAAAAATTTGATTACACAAAAGGGTATAAATTAAGTACCTATGCAACTTGGTGGATTAAACAAGCAATTACTCGTTCTCTAGCGGATCAGAGTCGTACCATCCGTATTCCAGTACATTTAGTGGAAGTATTTAATAAATTAACAAGAGTACAAAGAGAACTGACAGTAGAGCTTGGAAAAGAACCAACGAATGAAGAGCTTGCAAAGCGTCTTGATATTACAGTGGATAAATTAATGGAAATCCGTGAATATAGTTTGACGCCAACATCTTTGGAGACACCAGTTGGAGATGAAAACGACAGCAGTGTTGGAGATTTTATCGCTGATGAGAAAAATCAATCACCAGAAGATGTTGCTAATGCAGAAATGCTTCGCCTTCATATTGAAGAAATTCTTGGAGATTTAAATGAAAGAGAGCGTTACATCATTCGCCAAAGATTTGGACTTGATGACGGGCATCCAAGAACATTAGAAGAAGTTGGAAAAGAGATGGGAGTTACTCGTGAGCGTATTCGTCAGATTGAAGCGAAAGCTCTTCGTAAACTTCGTCATCCATCAAGAAGTAAGAAAATTAAAGATTTCCTATAATATTTATGCGAAGTTAAGTAGCAAACGTGAGAAACACACTTTGTGTGTTTCTCACGTTATTTTTCTTTTCGCAAAAAAATCGTTATTATAAAGAACTCGATTATAAAGAACTCGGTTCTTCTAAATCATAATCTTGCTCAATATGGACTCGAACACGACTAATTCTATTTTTCTCTGTTTTCAATACGATATAAGTAATTCCATGTTCTGTAGCTTGTTCTCCTTCATTTGGAATCCGATCCAACAATTCAATAATATGACCACCAATAGAATCATAATCTTCAGATTGAATATGCGTTCCTGTTTCGTCGTTAAAGTCATCAAGTTTTACAGAACCATCCACTTCAAATTCATAATCGGATAATTTTTTGATTTCATCTTGCTCAGAAGCATCGTATTCATCCCGAATGTCACCGACAATTTCTTCTAGTAGATCTTCTAATGTAATCAGTCCAGATACTTTTCCATATTCATCGAGAACAATCGTGAAATTGCTAGAAGTTTTCTTCATTTCTGTCATAAGAGCAGAAGTTTTTTGATATTCATAGCAATAAGTTGGTTCCCAAAGAAGAGGACGAAGAGAAAAGCTGCTTTTATCATGGGTCGCCATATAAAAGAAGAGATCTTTAATATTTAAAACACCAATTACTTCATCTTTGGAAGTTTCATAAATAGGATATCTTGTATAACGTTCTTCATTGTAGACTTTTAGCAATTCCTCATAAGAAATATCGGCAGATAAGTAGACAATATCTACGCGAGGTGTCATAATATCCTTTGCTAAAGAGCCACCAAAATCAAATACATTATTAATCATAGCCCTTTCTTCTGTTTGAATAACCCCTTCTTCGTGACTCACATCCACAATGGTACGAAGTTCACTTTCCGTGATAGACTGAGAGGATTTCGAAGAATTTAAACGAAATAGTTTTAAAAGTCCACTGGATAATACGTTTACGAAGAATATAATAGGTGTAAGAATAATCGTTAAAAAGTAAATAATTGGTGCATATAATAACGAAATGGATTCATTATGAGAGGTCGCAAAAGATTTTGGGGTAATTTCTCCAAAAAGTAAAATTAAAATGGTTAAAATACCAGTGGCAATTCCAGCGCCTTTGCTTCCGAGTTCTTTCGTAGCTACTACAGTGGCTATTGAAGATGCAGAAATATTTACAATGTTATTTCCGATTAAAATTGTACTTAAAAGCTTTGGAGAATCTGCGGTTAACTTTAGTACGAGACTAGCGCGTTTGTTACCAGTCTCCGCTAAATTGCGCATTCTAATTTTATTAATGGTTGTTAAAGCTGTTTCTGCTGATGAAAAAAAAGCAGAAAGTGCGATTAAAATAACGAGACTAATTAGTTGAATAATGGAACTCGAGTCCAAATGGATCAACTCCTTTCAAACTTTATAAAAAATTAATTACTTAGCG
>DVIZ01000048.1 GCA_018710905.1 Candidatus Scybalomonas excrementigallinarum
AGAAAAATCTTTCTTCTGTATCGAGGACAAAATACAAAATGATAATTTATCAAAGATACTGTTGTGTTTGTATGTCTATAATTATTTTCCATACTATAAGTATAGCATATAATATGTACAAAATAAAGACAAACATACACGAAAAAATTAAAATAAATAGTGCTTTCATCCCACCCCTAAATGAATGGGCTTTTCGCACTTAAATTGTAATAACTGTTTTGCCCCATCATAAAGTCGAATATATTCTGTAGATAATGTTCGAAACTTTTGTCCTGCTTCTATGCTTAACGAGAGAGCTGCAAAAATTCCCTTTTTCAAAAACATCGCTTGAAATACCAATTCTAACTTTTTATATTGTTTTACATTCTCCATTGATACCCTCTTTTTTACTATTGTTTTATCTTTTGAACTTGTTTCATTGTAAAACAAATGCTTCTTTCTTTCAATCCTTTTCTTTATAATTCTTCTCCATTTGTTTGAATGACATTTTGATACCAATAAAAACTATCCTTTTTAATTCTTTTACATTCTTTTCCCTCAAAATCATCCCGATCCACATAAATAAAACCATAGCGTTTCTTGAACCCTTGATGAGAGCTTAATAAATCCATCACTGACCATGGACAATATCCAAACAGTTCGACTCCATCTTCAATGGCTAATTCACAGGCTTTTAAATGTTCCCTAATGTAATCAATTCGATACTCATCATGTACTTTTCCATCTTCTGTCAAAGTATCCACAGCACCTAATCCGTTTTCCATAATAATGATTGGTAAACGATAACGTTGATAATAATCATTTAATACAATACGAAGTCCCATTGGATCAATTTGTGCTCCATATTCACTGGCATATAAATTTGTATTTTTTTCATCTCTACAATAACCATACTGGTCAAAATCCACTTCGTTTCCTCGATACACACGGCTACCAATTGGATGTTCTTCATCCGCTGGTAAATAGCTTGAACAAAGGGTACGGTAATAATTCACCCCAAGAAAATCCATTTTCGCGTCTTTTAGAATCTTTCTATCCTCTTCTTCCATATGAGGCACGATATTTCTTTCTTTTAGATAACGCATATAATATCCTGGATATTCTCCATAGACATACATATCTAGACAGTAGTTTGTTTTAAACCAATCGTTCATTTTAGCAGACCATACATCTTCTGGCTTATTCGTCAATGGGTAGGTACAAGTAGAAGAAATAGCCGTTCCAATCTTTCCATCTTTTACAAGTTGATGACAAGCCTTAACTGCCAGTGCATGGGCAAGGAACATATGATAATCCATCTGTGCTCTCATTTTATCCGCTAAGTAAGGATCGGTTTCATAAATATTCATTCTCTCATCAACACGGATCATTAAGTTCTGCTCATTATGCACCTGCCAGTATTTTACCCGATCGCCAAATGTTTCAAAGCAAACTTTGGCATAACGTTCAAACGCAAAGGCACAATCTCTGCTTTCCCAACCGTTATACTTTTCCACTAACGCATAAGGCAAATCAAAATGATAGAGGGTTACTAACGGCAAAATGTCATTTTCCAATAAATAATCAATGACTTGGTTATAAAAATCAATTCCTTTTTGATTAACTTTGCCATCTCCATCTGGAATGATTCTCGCCCATGAAATCGAAAAACGATACGCCTTTAATCCAAGCTCCTTCATAAGGTCAATATCCTCTTTCCAGTGATGATAAAAATCACTGGCCACTTTTGTGTCCGCTTGTTTATGAGAGCGTTTAAAGGAATTAAAGTCTGCTACGGTCTTCCCTTTCCCGTCTTCGTCCCATGCTCCTTCTATTTGAAACGCAGAGGATGCAGCGCCCCATAAAAAATTCTTTGGAAATTGATGTTTCATTTCTATTCTTCCTTTCTATATCCCTATCTTTTTCGTGCCTTTCTTCTATTTCTATTTTCTTATTCTTCCACAATATCTTCTTCCTTTAATCCGAAGAAATAAGTAAGAATTGCAGAACCAAAAAATGCAACGGCAATTCCTGCTAAGTAGAAGAAAAATTTTGTCATTCCAAAGGCAGCATAAGTAAAAATAGTGAGAACTCCATTATTTGCAAACGCATCGCCATACACATTTCCTGCTCCCATAATGGCTCCACCAATTGCTCCACAAATCACTGCAAAAATCATCGGTTTCTTTAAGCGTAAGTTACATCCATAAATAGCAGGTTCTGTTACACCAACAAGGGTTGCTGCAATTCCCGCAGAAGCTGCTACTTGCTTTAACGCTTTTTTCTTTGTGCGAAGCATAATCCCAAAGGCTGCTCCACCTTGAGAAAAGTTTGCTGCACCTGCAAATGCCAATAGATTTTGGTGTCCATTTACCGCTACATCATTTAATCCAATTGGAAGTAAGGCTCGATGAGCGCCAAAAATAACGCAGACACACCAAAGTCCACCGATTAAAGCACCACCTAATATCGTACTAAATCCCATTAACCCATCGTATACAAATTGGATTCCGTTTCCAACATAAATCCCAATTGGTCCTAATACAACAAGTGTTAAAGGAAGCATAATGACTAATTCAAGCCCTGGAACTAAAATAATCTGCAACACTTCTGGAATGATTTTCTTCAATCCTTTTTCCAAGTAGCTCATTACAATTACGGCTAAAATAATTGGAATTACCGACTCTGTATAGGAGAAAATTTTTGTCGCCTCTCCTATTTGCCATTCCCCTTTCATAATTGGCAAACCAAAAATGGTACTTGCAACTTCTGTGTTTTGCATCAGTGCATCAATGGCTGGATATACAAGCGTTGCCCCAATTGCCATAGAAATAATCTGGTTGCACTTAAATGCCTTCGCACAAGTCATCGCTAAGAAAATTGGTAAGAAATAAAAGATCACTTGGCTGGCCGAATATAAAATAGTGTAAGTATCGGAAGTAGTAATATCCACTCCTCGCTGTTTCATTAAAAGCTGTGCCGCTGTTAAAAATCCTTTTATGAGTCCAGATGCCGCAATAGCTGGAATCAATGGAGTGAACATTTCAGTCACCTTTTGTAACACAACATTTAATGGACTTTGTTTTTGTCCTTCTTGTTGTACTATTGACTTACTTGTTTTCTCTTCCTCTTTCTTTGGTTGACCTGCAACTTCTTCCTCGGCAAGTCCCATCACACTAGCAACGGCTTCATAAATTTTTGTTACTTTCGCTCCGCATACAACTTGGCATTGCCCGCCTGCAAATACAACGGAGATAACCCCTTCTATCCTCTCTAATACTTCTTTATTCACTTTCGATTCGTCTTTTAAAACAAATCGAAGTCTTGTAAAACAATGCGTCAAATTGTCTATATTTTCTTGTCCACCGACATTTTGTAAAATATCTTTTGCAATCTGATTATAATCCATTGCCTTCCTCCTTTGTTTTTTTGCTGACATTCTATCAAACATCATTTTTGACTTCTGTGATTATGTCACATTGGAACTTTTATTTCTCATAATACAAAAATATGC
>DVIZ01000049.1 GCA_018710905.1 Candidatus Scybalomonas excrementigallinarum
ACTCACCTCCTCGTGATTTGTAGTATACCGAGATCCCTACAAGAAGAATTATAAAGAAAAAATAAGCTCAGGAAAACATTTTCATAACGTTTTGTGCCTGAGCGAAGCGAAAGGAATGAATATAATTATGAGAATTATACTAGAAAATCAAAGGTTTTATTGGGAAGGAGTGAGAGAAAGAACTTGTTTATTGAACTGTTCTGATTTGATGAGCAATAAAAGTAGTGTTCCTATGCATTCGCTTCAAGGGGAAGTTAGAACGATTCTTGATATTATAGGGGAATTATTAGAGGAAGAGATACAGAGAAAAAGGTCAGAAGAAGAAATAGAACAGTTTTTATTACTTGATCTCTTATTAATTCGTCATTTGATTTCTACATCGTTGCCGCTAAAAGTATTGGAAATAGGTTGCCAAGATGGAGAGATTAGTTATCAGTTTGCTACTATTTTAGGAGAGTTTCATAAAGATTCTACTTTTTATTGTATGTCCGATCAGATGGAGATAGAATGGTTAAGGAGAATAGGAGAAGTTAAAGTATTGCCACATTTAAGTTTTTTAGCTACGGATTATGAAGAGGCACTTTTGGAGAAAGAAGCCTTTGATATTGTTTTGCTCAATGGTGTTATTCAATCAAAAGAGCCATGTCAAATGATAGAACGAGCCCTTTCTTTTTTGAAAGAAGAAGGGAGTTTGATTGTAATGAGTCAAGAAACTCCTTTTTTAGAGAGTAGTTTTCAGCTGTTTTTTAAAAAAAGAGAAGAGTATCGGTTTTCTCCAACGAAAGCAGTATTGGTAGGAAAGAAAAAGAATCTTGATTGGCAGAAGAAAACAGAGGAAGGACTAGAAAAGAAATCACAACTGATTCAAAAGATCAAGGCAGAGCTAGAAAGAAACCCTCTTGATGATAAGGGATGGAATCATCTGATAAAAGAAGCGGATCACATGATAGATCAAGGAATGGAAGAGAGAAACTTGGAGCAGAAAGAACAGTGGTTGTTTATAAAAGAGCAGATGTTAGACTATTTACTGTATGGAGAAAGTCAAGAACGGCAAGAGTGCAAAGAAACATTAAAAAATTATTTAAAGGGGTTAGAACGATAATTTTTTATACCATCTATGATAGAACATAGGGGAAGTGTTTTATCGATGATTAGTTGGATGAAAAACTGTTAAGAAATTTTAACATAAAAAATACAAAAATAATTTAAGTGAGAGAAAAAGTAGCCGATATAATTTATGTAATCATGGGATAAGGAAATCCCTAGTTTAAATTCAAGGAGGAATTATATTATGAGAATTCAACACAACATTGCAGCATTAAATGCGAACAGACAGTTATCAGGAAACAATAGTGCAATTTCTAAAAGTTTAGAGAAATTATCTTCTGGATATAGAATCAACCGTGCTGGTGATGATGCGGCTGGTCTTTCTATTTCAGAGAAGATGAGATCACAGATTACAGGGCTTGATACAGCACAAAAAAACGCGGAAGATGGTGTTTCTTTAATTCAAACAGCAGAAGGTGCATTAACAGAAGTTCATTCTATGTTAAACCGTATGGTAGAGCTTGCTACACAGTCTGCCAATGGTATTTATGAAGCAGAAGATCGTAAAAAAATTAAATCAGAAGTAGATGCATTAAATGCAGAAATTTCAAGAATTGCAAAGAATACAACATTTAATGGGCAATCTCTTCTTACAAGTGGAAGTCAGACATTCCAGATTGGACCAGCTACAGGTGATGTAATTACCGTTAGCTTAGTATCCATGGATGCTTCTTCTTTAGGAATTGGAACTATTGATGTAACAACTGTTACTGGTTCTACAAGTGCGATCGCTTCTATCAATGCAGCGATTGATCAAGTATCTACATTCCGTAGTAATCTTGGTGCAGTACAGAATCGTTTAGAACATACAATTAACAACTTAAGTGTTAACTCTGAGAACTTAACAGCTGCAGAAAGCCGTATTCGTGACGTTGATATGGCGAAAGAAATGATGAATTATACAAAGAATAACATTTTAACACAGGCTGCACAGTCTATGCTTGCACAGGCAAATCAGCTTCCACAAGGTGTTCTTCAGTTATTACAATAAGACATCAAATAAAAATGATGAAAGGAAAGCTTCTGGAAACTTGTTTTCCAGAGGCTTTTTTTGCTATAAAAGAAAGGAAAAAAGAATGAGTATGAAACTGACAATTTCAATTTTACTTTCCGATCGATATAATACGATTGAGAAATGTTTAGAATCCATCGTTCCATTATTACAGCAAGTTCCGTGTGAGTTGATTTTAACAATTACAGGAAAAGATCCAAAAGTACGTGAATTGGCACAACAATATACCGATCATATTATAAATTACAAATGGATTGATGATTTTGCCGATGCAAGAAATCAAGGGTTAAAAGAGGCAAAAGGAGAATGGTTTTTATTTCTTGATGATGATGAATGGTTTGAAGATGTAACCCCATTAATTCAATTTTTTAATAGTGGAGAATATCAAGCATACAATGGAGCAATTCATCGAGTAAGAAATTATGTTGATTGGAAAGGAAAAGAATATTATGAATCTCACTCTACAAGATTGGCAAAGATTAGAAGTGATTTGAGATTTGAAGGAAAAGTGCATGAACATTATAATTCTATTTTCCTTCCTGTAAAAGAATTGGATATTTTTGTACATCATTATGGTTATGTTCAAAAGAAAAGAGAGATTGGAAGCCAAAAAGTATCAAGAAATTTACCTCTTCTATTAGATATGGTTGAAAAAAATCCGAATAATCAAGGAACTTTAGTACAATTAGTACAAGAATATGCTAACATACAAGATCTAGAAAAAGCGGAACTTTATTGTTATAAAGGGTTAGAACTTAATAGTCAATATCGCGATGTACAAAACGATGGATGGTTATATTGGATGCTTACCAAAGTTGTATTTTCAAGACATGGAGTAAATCAAGCAATACAAATTGCAGCAGATGCACTAAAAACTGGAAGGCTCAATGAAGCAGGTAAAATGCAATTATATGGAATGTTAGTTACTTTTTATGCAGTAGTAAAAGAATATAAAAATGTGATAGATTCGTTAGAACAATATCTTTTCTATTATGAACAGTTTTACAATAATCCTGTACTTCGTCAGGAGCAGACAAGAGGGTTAGTAGTCGTTGATGAAATTATGCGTATGAAAGAAACAGTTTGTTATCAGGGAATTCAAGCAGCTCTTTTTTTAGAACAGGCGGAAAAAATTGTAATGTATTTAAAAGAGTTTTCTTGGAATACCCCTAAAATGCTCTATAGTTACTATAATAGTTTTAGCTCTTTAATGAATAGTATTTCCAAAGAAAAAAGGGAACTATTTCAAGAGTGTTTTCTAAAAGTTAATAGTGAAGACGAGTTTATTCTTCTTCAACAAATGCTTTATGCCCATAGAAAAAAGAAGAAAGATGAAGTCTTTATTTATTATCATAAATTGAAGAATAGCAAAGATACACGAGTGAGATTATATCTTATTTGGCTGGCAGGAACGTATGAATATAAGATTCAAAAAATTGTACAAACGATGAGCATGGATGAGTGGCAGTTGCTTTTAATTGAGTTATTGAAACTGGTAGAAGTGGAAGAGTATGGTACTTATTGTAGGGTTATGAAAGACTTATTAGGAGAAGAAAGTGCTTATTATAGACAATTACAATTCCGTTTTCTGGAGCAAGATATGTTAGATCGTCAAATGAGTGGTGATGAGTTAAAGAAGCTGTTGGATTATTATACAGAGCAAATATGCGATTACTATAATATAATTTATAGAAAAGAAATGTTAAAAGAGGAATATCGGTATTTGTTACATCCAGAATATGCATTTTCTCTTTATTATCAAGAAGCTTGGAAAGAAGGATTTGATCAAATTACATCTTTAAAAAAAGCAAAAGATGCTTATCCGAGAATGCTAGTTGTCATAAAACGTTTGATGGAACATTTGTTAAGAGAATATGATAGGGTGCATAGTTCTATAACCCCAGAATTTCAACAATTAGGGGAACAAGTAAAAGAACAAGTAAGACAAATGATGCAAATAGGACAGTATGAAACAGCATTGCCAATTGTATCACAGTTGGTACAATTGATGCCAAATGATTTAGAGGTATTACGGTTAAAGCAAAATATATTATTACATATGTAGTAGTGATGATAAAGCTATTGTTTGTATTTGCAAAGAAAGGAGTGAATTTATTATGAATATTCAATCGATATCTCTTGCCAATTTACAATCTTTATATAATCAAAAAGTTACCAATATAACAAATAGTAAATCTTTTCAAGATGCTTTAAAAGAAGCTAGTTTAAGCTCAGGAAGTAATCAACTCGAACAATATTTCCAAGAAGCCTCAGAAACCTATGGTGTTCCCCTATCCTTATTAAAAGCGGTTGCAAAAGCGGAATCGGATTTTAATCCCAATGTTGTTTCTAGTGCAGGTGCGGTTGGTATTATGCAACTGATGCCAGCTACAGCAAAGGAATTAGGTGTTCAAAATATTTATGATGTAAAAGAGAATATTATGGGTGGAGCAAAGGAATTAAGTGGACTACTAAAGCGGTATGATGGGGACTTAACACTGACATTAGCTGGATATAACGCTGGTATTGGAAATGTTCAAAAGTACGGAGGAGTTCCACCTTTTCAAGAAACACAAAATTATATTAAGAAAATTACTTCTTATTTGGGAGAGGAAATAGAAATTCCAACGAACAGAAATCAAGTGAACATGGAAAGTTATGATGAAGAAAGTCAAGTGTTAGTAGGAAATCCGTCAACAGTAGAGGCGCAAAGTCAATTTGGTGAGAAAAATAGTTTATCAGAAAAAGAATTGTTGCAGTATTATGTAGAATCTATGAAGTATCAAATACAAGCATCGTTCTATCAAACAATTTCTCTTACAGAAGAAGAAAGTTTGTAATAAATATGAAAATAAGTTAATAAAGTGTTAAGAAATAGTTCAGAATCTGTATTTTAGGCCAGAACGAGTTGACAAAAAATCTGAATTTAGATACACTGAAAGAAGAATTAAAGCCGATTTGACAGAAATTTGTAGATTTTATACAATTTATGTAAAAAATTTATGCGGGAAATATTTGATTATTATAACATATTCTTTGTTCAGGGGAAATTACTATTAATTTATAAAAATACAACAAATAGGGATTTATAGGTAAGAAAGTTAGAAGGTTTTGTTTTTAGGAAGGCAAAGTGTCATATAAGAATGCTCGATTCTTTTATGGCACTTATATTTCAATATGGAAAATTCCTAGGAGATTTCTTATCATCAATTTCGAGTTTAACGGATATGTAGTGGGTGAAGAATATATTTTTTCTTTGATTTTTTAAATGAAAAATATACGATTCCCCTTTTTTTTATGTCTGAATTTTGTGATAAGAATTTGTAAAAATATTTATGAAAAAGCAAAAAGGAGGAAGTAAAGGATGAGTTCTATTTTTGGAAATGAGTTTTTGATGACGAATAAGGCTTTGGATTTTGTGTGGAAACAACAGCAGTTGACAGCAAATAACATTGCCAATGTGGATACGCCAAACTACAAAGCACAGCATATTTCATTTGAGGATGAGTTTAAAAACCGATTGAATCATGCGATGAAATCAGGGAATTCTTCCACAATGGAACAGGCGATTACACAGACAAAGGCGAAAGTAGTAGCTTCTAATAATTCCAAGCGTGTTGATGGGAATGGAGTCGATATGGATGTGGAAAATGTAGAGCTTGTAAAAACTACATTACAATATCAATATTTAGTGCAAGCTTTTAATAGTGATTATAATCGTCTTCGAACAGTGATAAGAGGAAATTAATTAAGAAAAAAATAGGTTAGGAAAGGAAGAGGTGAGTCCTATGAGTACGAATTTTATTACTCCGATCCAAAGATATAATAGTAGTTATCAAGCAGATAAGATAAAAAATCAAGCAGTAGAAGGAGAAGTAGGCGCTTCTACATTTCAAGGGATTTTTAAAGATGCCATTCAAAATGTAAAGGATACTTCAAAAGAATATGAATATCAGCAATACCTTCTTGCGACAGGACAGACGGATGATGTTCATAATGTACCAATTGCAGCAGCAAAAGCACAGCTTTCTGTGGATTTGCTTGTGCAATTGCGAACAAAAGCATTAGAGTCTTACAATGAATTAATGCGAATGAGTATATAAACAATAAAAATTTGGTCCTAATAAAGAAGGAAAGGGATATGAGAGAATAGAATCAAGATGGAAAATGTAGTTACTAAAATAAAAGAGGTATTAGAAAAACTAGGAGCAGGAACAAAAAAGTTGTTAGTTGGGCTTGTCGTTTTGGTTATCTGCTTTTCTATTGGAGTAGCCTTCTTAATCAATAATAAACCATATGAAGTGCTATTTAGTGAGATAAGCAGTGATGAGGCCTCTCAGATTATAGGAAAATTAAAAGAAGATGGAATTAGCTATCAATATAAGAGCAATGGTGACATTTTAGTTCCAAAAGATATTTTGGAACAGACAAAAGCAGATTTGGTCTATGAAGGATATCCCAAAAGTGGTTTTACATATCGTACCTTATTAGATAATGTGAATATGATGACAACTGATTCAGATAAAGAAACCTATATTATCTATGAGTTACAAGATCGAATAGGGGCTACCATTTGTTTATTTAATGGTGTAAAAGATGCAAAAGTGACTTTGGCACTTGCCGAAAAGGAACGTTTTGCATTAAGTGATACAAAGACAGAAAAGAGCAGTGGAGCAGTTACGGTTATTATGAAAGACGGTGGCTCTCCTACGGAAAAACAAGTAAAGGCAATTCAAAGACTCGTTTCAAAGGCGGTTCCAGGAATGGAGCTAGAAGACGTGGTTGTTATTGATGGAAATGGAGTTGAAGTTTCTAGTAGCAATAACTCTAGTCTCACCACTACAAATAGCGAGGGAAATGAAATTGCACAAGAAGTGGAAAAGAAAATTCAAGAAAAAGTGTTAAACCTTTTAGAGCCTATCTATGGAGAGGGAAATGTAAGGGTAGCAGTAAAAGGTCAAATTAACATGGAAAAATTGATTCGTGAAACAATCAAATATACGACACCAGATAAGATCAATAAGCAAGATAAATCGGGAATTGTTTCACAAGAATCAAGCAGTTCAGAGTCTTCCGATGGTTCGTCAGGGACAGGCGGAGTAGCAGGAAGTGAAAGCAATTCGGATATTTCTGAATATGATGAGGAGACGGGAGATAATAGTGATAGTCACTATGATAGCAATTCGATAACAAAAGAATATTTAGTAAATCAAGTGAAAGAGCAGTCAGAAATTATGCCTGGCGTCTTAGAAGATGTTACGATTTCTGTTGTTATTAATGCATCGGATTTTGGAAGCTTGACAGAAGAAAAGCTTGTGGAGTTGGTTTGTAATGCAAGTGGAATTACAGGTGAGGATCGCGCGGATAAAGTTATGATTGTAAGTGTGCCATTTTATGGTACAGAAACAGAAAATGCAGAACAGCCAGAAGAAGAAAATACAAATAGTGATGTTACAGAAGCAATGGATAGAATACCTATTTGGGTATATGCCACAGGCATGGGTGTTCTTTTTATACTATTACTTCTTTTTACGATTCGATTTATTCGAAGAAGAAGAGCAGAAGACCTTCCTTTTGAGGAGGAAGATGAGGAAGAAAGCGGTCTAGAAGAAGAGAAAGAAGTGGAGCAAGTAGAAAGAGGAAAAGAGGAAACCGACGAACGCTTAGAGTTTAAAAATGAACATGGAGTTGAATTACGAGATAATATTCGAGATTTTACAAAACAAAATCCAGAGATTGTAGCACAACTTATTAAAAATTGGTTAAATGGAGATGAGGAAGAGTAAATGAAATTTAGTGATTTGACTTCGAAACAAAAAGCGGCAGCAGTTATTGTATCACTAGGAACAGAAAATGCCTCATCTATCTATAAATATCTCGATCAAGATGAGATTGAACGATTGACGGTAGAGGTGGCACAGCTTGGACATTTAACTGCGGAACTAACAGAAGATATTTTAGATGACTTTTATAAAGATTGTGTCACGCAAAAAGTGGTAACCGATGGTGGTATGGAGTATGCAAAAACGGTATTACAAAAAGCCTTTGGAGAATCCACTGCCAATAATTTATTGGATCGGGTGAATCGTACACTACAAGCCAGATCGTTTGGATTTATTCGACGAAGCGATACGAAAAGCTTGTATTCGATTTTAGCAAGGGAGCGTGCGCAAACAATTGCACTTGTTTTATCATATGTGGATTCTGAACAGGCAGCCAGCATTATTGCTGAGTTGCCTGAATCCAAACGTCTGCGAGTGGTAGAAGCGATTGCTCGTATGGAAAGTGCTTCTCCAGAGGCAATTAAAATTGTGGAAGAAGAAATAAAGAAGAAATTTTCTGGAATGGTTACAGCCGATTTTACCAATATTGGTGGGGTGGATTATATTGCAGATGTTATTAACCATATGGATCGTGGAAATGAAAAATATATTTTTGATGAACTTGGAAAGAAAGATGGTACTTTGGCAGAGAAGATTCGACAAAAAATGTTTGTATTCGAAGATATTGCGGATATGGACTCTCGTTCGATCCAAAGATTTGTGCGTGAATGTGATATGAGAGATTTGGTTTACGCCATGAAGAGTACGAGTCCACAGATCAAAGAAGTTATTTTTGCAAATATGTCCAGTCGTATGGCAGAAAGCGTACAGGCGGATTTAGAAATCACAGTCAATGTGCGTTTGCGTGATGTAGAAGAAGCACAGCAAAGAATTGTTGCTAAAATTCGCGAATTGGAAGAGGCAGGAGAAATTATTCTGAATAAGGGTGGAAAGGATGAGTTGATTGTCTAATATTATTAAAAGTACGAAAAATCAAAATATCATTCTTTATGAATTTAAAGAGACGTTTTATGATGCAGAAAATAGAGAAGATGCAAAAGGGAATGAAGATATCAAAAGAAGCGAAGAAGGACGACTTTTTGTAGAAGAAGATGCAAAGCGAGCAGAAATGCTAAAAGATGTACAGGAAAAGGCAGAGCGTATTTTAAAAGAAGCACAAGAAGAGGCAGAGGAAATACGGAAGCGTGCATATGAAGAAGGTCGTGAGGCTGGTTTTACATCTGGATATGAAGAAGGAATAAAAGAAGCCTATCAAACACAGGAAGAGAAGCTGAAAGAAGAAATTTTCACATGGCAAAAGGAATTAAAAACGATAGCAGATGATATGAAATATGCAAAAGCTCTTTCTATGGAGCAATATATGGATGATTTAAAAGCAGTCACAATTACAATTGCGGAGAAAATTATTCAAACGAGTTTAAAATCAAGCGGTGAGATTATAAAAAGAATGATCGTCTCTGCTACCGATAAATTAAAGAAAACAGAATGGGTAAAAATTTATATCGATCGTTTTGGATATGAAAAATTGCTAGAAGTGGATAGTGTATTAGCAGCAGAGCTTTCTCATTTATCGGATAATATTAAAATTATTGTAATGGACAAAGAAGAGATCGGTTCTTGTATTGTGGAAGTTCCAGAAGAGATTATCGATCTTAGTGTTTCCACCCAATTAGAAAATATAAAAGATATTATCAATAATGCGAGATTACAATAAGGAGAAACGATATGTTGAAAGGTTTGCCAGACTTAATTATGAAATCTGATACAACGAGTCACATTGGAAAAATTGAAAATATCGTTGGCATGGCAATGGAAGCCTCTGGAGGACGGGCAAGTATTGGAGATATCGCTTATATCTATAATGAAGATAAAAAAGAGGAATTGCCTGTTGAGGTTGTTGGATTTAAAGACGACAAAGTGCAATTGATGGCATATGATAGCATGAGCGGTATTTCATCAGGAAGCTTTGTGCGCAATACAAAAAAGAGATTAAAAATTCCTGTTGGAGAGTTTTTAAGAGGAAGAATTATTGATGCTATGGGACGCCCCATTGACGATTTAGGAGCATTCGAATCGGAACGTTATTATTATGTGGAAAGTCCCAAAATTAATCCTCTAGAGCGTCCACCGATTGATGAAAAATTGGAATTCGGTATTAAGGCAATTGATGGATTAAATACCATTGGAAAAGGACAACGTATCGGAATTTTTGCAGGAAGTGGTGTTGGAAAGAGTACCTTGCTTGGAATGATCGCAAAAAATGTGAAAACGGATATTAATGTGATTGCTCTTGTTGGAGAGCGTGGAAGAGAAGTAAGAGAGTTTATTGAGAAAGATTTGGGGCAAGAGGGATTAAAACGCTCCATTTTAGTAGTAGCTACTTCCGATCAACCAGCCATGCTTCGTATGAAGTGTCCATTAGTAGCTACTACCATTGCAGAATATTTTAAAGATCAAGGAAAAGATGTTTTGTTAATGATGGATTCGTTAACTCGTTTTGCTATGGCCCAAAGAGAAATTGGGTTAGCCATTGGAGAGCCACCAGTTGCTAGAGGGTATACGCCCTCTATTTATGCAGAGTTTCCAAAGTTGTTAGAACGAAGTGGAAATTTTAAAACAGGTTCCATTACAGGCGTTTATACAGTATTAGTTGAGGGGGATGATACCAATGAGCCAGTTGCTGATACCGTGCGAGGAATTTTAGATGGGCATATTGTACTGAGCAGAAAGTTAGCAAATGAAAACCATTTTCCTGCTATCGATATCAATGCCAGTATTTCTCGTCTTATGAATAATATTGTATCGGAAGAGCATAGAAAATTAGCTTCAGGAATTCGAGATATTTTAAGTGTCTATGAAAAAAATGCAGATTTAATTTCCATTGGCGCTTATAAAAGGGGGAGTAATCAAAGACTCGACTTTGCAATTTCTAAAATCGATCAAGTGAATGAATTTCTTATGCAAGAAATTCGGGGAAGTTTTACCTATGAAGAGTCGATTCAGAAAATGCGAGAAATTTTAGGCTAGAAAACGAAAAAGGGAGATGGGTAAGAGTGAAAAAGTTTTATTTTAGTCTTAGTAATGTATTAACGTATAAAGAGCAGCTACTGGATAATTTAAAAAATGAACACGCCCAGTTATTACAAAAATTGATGGAGAAAGAAAAACAAGTGGACCGTTTAAAGGAGCAGGAAAAGGAGGTTGGGAAACAGATTGCGGAAATGCAAAAGACAGGGCAGACGATTTCTTTTCTCTATCAAATGAATCTTTATTTAGATAGTATAGAAAAAAAGGTAGATGTAGAGTTAGAGCGATTAATCGCTTATCGAAAAGAGGAGTCAAAAAAGAAAGCGGAACTTATTGTTGCAAAACAGGAATATTCATCGTTAGAAAAGTTAATGGAGAAGAAAAAGGCACAGTATCAAGCTCAGGTTCAAAAGAAAGAAGAGCAATTGATAGAAGAGTTTGTGATGAATCAAAGAATGATACTAAAATAACAATGTAAGAATAAGGGGAGATAATATGATTCAAACAACGATGTATGACATAAAAAATACAATAAAAAATCCCGCGGGACAAAATAAGTTTGTCGGGGGAACAAAACAGGATAATGTATTTGAACAAATGTTTATTCATTATAAAGGCCAAGGGGCAAAAGGGGAAACAAAGGCATATAAAAGAAAAGAAAAGGGGGAAGAAGAACTAGAAGAGAAAATTGATAACAACTATGAGGGAAAAGAGAAGAAAGAAAATGAGGAATCTTGTAAGGAAGCACTAAGTGATTGGAACTTAGAAATTTCCAAATTAGGAGTTTTATGGAATCAGATGGCGATGACGGAAGAGGATATGGGAGAGCAGGACATCGTCGGTGGAGAAAAAGAAGATTCGATTCCTTTTGAGCTTAGCGCATTGGAGAAAGAGCAAAACGGGAAGAACTTAAGCGCTTACTATGAGGGAAAAGAGGAGAAAACAGAAGAGTTCCATAAAGTAGACTCTGAAGATGGAAATAATTCTTCAGTACAAATGCAATTATCTTCAACAAAGGAAGAAAACATAAAAAGAGTTTCAGAAAAGATTCGAACAAAAGAAGTCGAAAAACAGGAACAAAATTCAATACAACAACATAGTTCTATAGGAAAAGAAGAGAAAAAGTCAGAAAGTGAAGAAAAAATAGGACACAAAGAACAAGTACAAAAGAAAGAAAAGATAGAAAGTAATACTATGGAAGCAAAACAATTGGCATTACAAGAAATGGCGTCATCAATACAAGCAGGGGGAAGAAGGAGTTTGGCGCAAGCAGAAGAGCAAAATAAGATGCCAGTTCTATTTGTCAAAGACATGGAACAACTTCCAGAACAGGTAACAAAGCAATTAGAACATCAAATACTGGCGGAATCAAAGGAGATGGAATTACAATTAGAGCCAGCCAACTTAGGAAAGATTGCAATGAAGATTTCTTATGAAAGCGGGAAAGCGAGTATTTCTCTTATTTGTTCCAACTCCAATACGTTAAAAGTTATATCTCAGCAAGCGGAACACATGGGAGCGTTGATCGAAAAACATTTAGGGAACCCAACGGAAGTCTATGTAGAAAAACAAAATGGTGACCAATGGAGTCAGCAAAATGGAGAGCAAAGAGACAATCACAATAGTCAGCAACAAAGAGAAGAGCAAGAACGAAGATATTATAAGAAATTAAAGGAAGCAAACAGTCAAGATTTTTTACAGCAATTACGAATTGGACTACGATAAAGAAAAAGGAGGGATCATATGGCAACCATTGGTGGAATTAGCACATATACAACGACCACAACAAATGATTATTCTCTTCCAACGACGAAATCAACAGGAAAAAATACATTGACAATGGAAGATTATTTTCAATTATTAGCTGCTCAGTTACGATATCAAGATTCCAGCAATCCAATGAGCAACAGTGAAATGATGGCCCAGTTGACACAGATGGCAACGGTAGAGGCAATGAATACATTATCAACAACAGGTGTTACTAGTTATGCGATAGGATTAGTTGGAAAAGAAGTTGAGGTGGCGACGGCAAATGAATCGACTGGAGAAATTCAGAAAGAAACCGGCGTTGTTACGGGAGTTGGACTTTATAGCTCGTCACCAGTTGTATACGTCAATGGAAAATCATTTGATTTATCAAGTGTTATGATAGTCGGAACAACGACTCCAAAAGAGGAAGGTTCTGAGCAAAAAATAGAGCAAGAACAATAAAAATAAAGTCTCATGAGTGAGAAGAAAGGGATGGATAAAAATGGTTAAATCAATGTTTTCAGGAGTTGCAGGACTTCGCCTTCATCAACAAAAAATGGACGTTATTGGAAATAATATTGCCAACGTCAATACATATGGATATAAATCCTATTCGACAACTTTTCAGGATTCTATGTATATGAATGCATTGAATTCTTCTGCAGGTGTTACAACTAATGGTGGATATGGTGGTGTGAATGCTTCTCAAGTTGGATATGGTGTAAAGCTAGGAAGTATTAGTGCCAACTTTTCACAAGGAGGAGCCAGCCCAACCGATCGAGGACTTGATTGTATGATTGACGGTAGTGGATTTTTTATTGTTGGTCCGATGAAAGATGGGACAGGAACAAGTGTTGTTACGAATAAGACAATGGCAAGTTCTGGACTTTCCCTATCAAGAGTAGGACAGTTTTATGTGGATAGTAACGGTTATTTAGTCGATAGCCAAAGAAACTATGTATATGGATATCCAGCAACAAAGACAGGGAATACAGGAAAAGCAGAAGATTATACCGTACCAGCTCCCTCTGTGACGAATGCGGATAATTATAAGTTAGAGCCATTAAGAATTCCGTTGCAATCAAATGGTAAAGATCGCTATGAACTTCAAAGCTATACGATTTCACAAGATGGTACCATTAGTGGAGTGATTGTTGGTGGAGACGAAGCCAATAAAGTTGTAAGTCTTGGGAAAATTGCACTAGCTTCTGTAGAAAACCCGGATGGCCTTGAAAAAACGGTTGGATTTTATTATAGACCAGGAGATAATGCTGGAACAATCGTTCCACAGGCTACGGCAGGTGGACAGCTTGGAGATATTAAAGGTGGTTATTTAGAGATGGCCAATGTGGATTTAGCAAAAGAATTTTCCGATATGATTACAACACAAAGAGGGTTCCAAGCCAATTCAAAGATTATTACCGTTACCGATGAAATGTTACAAGAACTTGTTAATATGAAGCGATAATGACGGAAACGATAAAAGAGTAGATGTTGTATAAATGAGAAGAAAAGTGGATGAGGAATACGATGATTAAACTTACAAAGTTAAACAATGCAGAAATTGTATTGAATGAAGAACAAATTGAATATATTGAGATTATTCCAGAGTCAAAAGTCATTATGATGAATGGAAAGTTCCATATTGTCAAAGAATCCGCTGATGAAATTATCCAAAGAGTGATCGCATTTCAAAAGGAAATAAGACCGTTTGAAGAAAAGATAAAGAGGAAAGAATAGGAATAAATGACTCAGAAAAAGGAGGCAAAATTGTGGATTTAACAACAATACTTGGTCTTATAGTAGGAGTTATAATTATTATACAAGGGATTGTAACATCTGGTGATATTGATAATTTCGTGGATATACCGAGTGTTATTATTGTATTCGGCGGAACATTGGCATCCGTGTTAGCGTCTTATCCATTTCGTATGTTAAAAGAAATACCAAGTCATTTTATGATTCTAATGCGAGGAAAGCGATTTAAACCAGATAAACTCATTGATGAATTAGTCGAGTTTGCTCAAATTGCACGACAAGATGGACTGTTAGCATTAGAAGAAAAGGCAAATGCGGTAAAAGATCCTTTCTTAAAGCAAAGTCTTATGCTGATTATTGATGCCGTAGAAGAAGAAAAGGTTCAAGAAATACTGGAAAGTGAAATGGAAAGTTTGTCGGCAAGACATGAAGAAGCAGCAGGGATTTATGAAAAAGCATCCGCTTATGCCCCAGCCTTTGGTATGATAGGAACGTTAGTCGGACTGATTAATATGTTAGCTTCTATGGATGTGGATGATGGGGTAGGCACATTGACTGCCAATATGAGTGTAGCCTTAGTCACTACGTTTTATGGCTGTGTGTTGGCAAATGTTATTTTGTTGCCGATTGCAAAGAAATTAAGAATCCGCAATGAAGAAGAACTATTATATTGTCAGATTATTGTGGAAGGTGTTTTATCCATTCAGTCAGGGGATAATCCAAAGTTTTTAAAGGAAAAACTAACTTCTTATTTAGCAAAAAAACACCAAAAGAAGCTATTAAAAGAAGCAAAATAGCATGGGAGTGAGCCAGTGAGATGAAACGAAAAAAAGCTCCAGAAGAAGGAGCAAGTTGGATGGATACTTATGGGGATATGGTAACATTGTTGCTCTGTTTTTTTGTACTGTTGTATTCCATATCTAGTGTTGATGAAGTCAAATGGAAGGCGTTAGTAAAGAGCTTGAATGCTGGAACAGAACAAGAAGTTACAGAACTTGTTATGAAAAGTAGTCAAAATGCAGGAGAGACTGCAGAAGACACCGATAAAAAAGAAAACTTAACCTTTGATGAACTGTATACGATTTTGAAAAAATCAGTGAAAGAAATTGGAATTGAAGATCAGACAGAAATATCAAAGGGAGATGGTTTCACCTTTATATCGTTTCGGGATAAGATCTTTTTTGATGGAGATAGCTCTTATTTAAAAAAAGAGGGGGAAACTGTCCTTGATGAATTTGCAAAAGTATTAAAAAAAGTAAGTTCTCATGTACAAGAAGTCCAGATTATTGGGCATACCTCCCAAGGGGATCCAGATATTCCGAATAATGTAAGAAACGATAGGACGCTTTCTGCCCTTCGTTCTATGGAAGTGACTGTTTATTTACAAGAGAAAAATGTCATATCTCCGGATAAGTTAGTAAGTGTCAGTTATGGACAATTTCGTCCAATTGCTACTTTTAAGACGAAGGAAGGAAGAGCAAGAAATCGAAGAGTTGAGATTTTGATTACAGAAAATAATGCAGTGGCAAAAAATTTGCAACAGTATTACGAAGAAGTGTATAAAGAAAAATAAAAGAATGGGGAAAAAAGGATAGAAAAGGTAGGATAGAGACGATGTCGGAGATATTATCACAAAGTCAGATAGATGCGTTATTAAATTCCCTTCAAAACGATGTTTCTCCCCTAAAAGAGCATTTAAAAACAGAAGTAGATGAAAATGAGTATCGTAAATATGATTTTTATAGTCCAAAGAAATTTACGAAAGATAAACTTCGACTATTAGAAAGCATTTATGATAATTATACAAGGATTGTTACATCACAAATCAATAGCTTATTTCGAACCAATAGTACCGTCACAGTATTAAGTGTGGAAGAACAAAGATACTATGAATTTTGTAATGCGTTAAATGATAACGATGTGCTCAGTATTATTGATGTAAAATTAAAAGAGTATCCGAAAAATATGCCAATTCTTTTGCATGTGAAAACAGCGCTTATGTTAACTATGATAGATCGCATGCTCGGTGGCAGTGGAGAAGAAGAGATAGAAGATGAATCCTATACGTATACAGAGATAGAATTGGCACTATATAAAAGAATTATGCAATATTTAGTCGCACCGATGATGAATGCTTGGAATAATTATATTGATGTGGAATTGGAATTTGAAAGAGTGGAAGAAAATTCTGCCATGTTTCATGGATTCCGCGTAGATGAAACCGTAATTATTCTTGTATTAGGGGTTGAAATGGGAAAAGTAAAAGAAAAAATTACGATTTGCATTTCTGGTAATTTATTAATGAATTTATTCAGTGCTTTAGGAGAAAAACAATATTTTGTAATGGAAAATGAAGAGGAGAGGAAAGCAAATCAGGAAGAGATTATGGATAGTCTTCGAGAGTCATTATTAGGGGTTACTGTACAGCTTGGAGTAATCGAATTAAATATGAATGATATTTATAACCTGAATATTGGAGATGTCATTGATCTTGGAAAACCGAAAGATTCAAGTGTCTGTGTCTTTGTGGAAGGAAAACCATGGTTTTTGGGGAAAATGGGAAGGCATAATAAAAATATGGCAGTTTTGCTTGAAAAGAGAATAGGAAAGGAAGAAACAGAGCTCGATCTAGAGGAAACAGAGGAGTTTGAAGAGAGGATATAAACATGGCAAAGATATTAATTGTAGATGATGCAAATTTTATGAGAATGATTATTAAGGATGCATTAATGAAAGAAGGGTATACAGAACTTTATGAAGCATCGGATGGAGAAGAAGCTATCGAAATGTATGATCTGATCCAGCCGGATCTCATTATTATGGATATTACAATGCCAAGATTGGATGGGTTGTCAGCGTTAAAAGCAATTAAAGAAAAAGATCCAAATGCATCCGTTGTAATGTGCTCTGCAATGGGGCAAGAGTCCATTGTGATTGAAGCTGTTAAGGCAGGTGCAAAAGATTTTATTGTAAAACCATTTAAAACCGAGCGATTCTTAAGAACGGTGGCCAATATTATCGGATGATGAGGAGGTGGAACAATGTCATTTTTAAGAACAATGGATATTAATGCTTCGGGAATGACAGCACAAAGAATGCGCCTTGATGTTGTTTCAGAAAATATCGCGAATATTGAAACAACAAGAACAGAAAGTGGAGGGCCATATAAAAGAAAAGTTGTTGTATTAGAGACAAACCAAAATAATAGCTTTCAGCAAATTTTAAAAAATACAGCAAATAAAAATGGAAGCTCTTATGGAGGAGTGAAGGTAGCAAAAATATTAGAAGATCAAAAAGAAGGGAAGCCTGTTTATGATCCGACACATCCTGATGCAAATGACGAAGGCTATGTTTTAATGCCAAATGTTGATTTAGTAAAAGAAACGATAGATGGAATGTCGGCTACTCGTTCCTACGAGGCGAATATTACAGCTTTTAATGCAGTAAAACTTATGGCACAAAAAGCGTTGGAAATTGGAAAATAAAAACAAAGAGGATAGGATTCAAGAAAGTGAGAAAAGGCAATATGAGTTTTAATAACTTAAGTGATATGGAAATAGATGCCATAGGTGAAATTGTGAACATAGGCTTTGGTGTCGCTTCCACTGCTGTTTCTACACTCATTCGTTCCAGAATAACAATTACGGTTCCAGAAGTGAAAGTCAATGAGTTATCCATAGAGGATAGAGAAGAAGAAAGAAGCATTGTCGAAATAAAATATCTATCTGGAATGACAGGAACTAATATTCTAGTTTTGACAAAAGAGGATCGAAATCGTTTTGTAAATTTAATGATGAATACAAATTTACAATCGGAAGAAATTTCAAAAGAGATTAGTATGAGTGCAGCCTGTGAATTGATGAATCAGATGATGGGAGCAATGGCGACAGGGCTATCCGATTTCCTAGAAAGAAAGGTGAATATTTCAACACCGATATCGTTTGAAATAGAAAATAGTGAGCAAATAAGACAGAAATACTTATCTTCAGAAACGCCAGTTGTAACGACAAAGTTTGTTATGAAATCAGAAAATGGATTTTATGGAGAGTTTTGGAATATTATGTCTTTAGAAGAAGTGAGAAAATTAGTAGAAGAATGTATGCCAGAATATCCGGAAGAAGAGGAAGTATCACAAGAAATGGTGAAGAAAGAAAGAGAAGATGAGGAAGGCATAGTTCCTCAAGTTTTCCATATAGAAAAGGAACAAGGTGAAGGAGGAAAAATGGAACAGGACATGGAACAAGAGATTTCAAAACAGTTGATAAACCAAGAAAATCGTCCAAAAGAAGAATATCAAGATTCCGCACAACAACAGATGATGATGATGCAAATGCAACAAAAAGTATTGAACCAGATGGTAGAGATGATGAATCAAATGCGGAATATGCAAAACGGACAAAATATGCAAAATGTAGAATCGCCAAAAGCAGTGCCAGTTCAGCCACTTAATACGGTAGCTTTTGATATGGAGCCATCACAAGGAGTCGAGCAAATAGAAAATAAAGAGTTGATTATGGGCGTACCACTAGAAGTTTCGGTTGAAATTGGACGAACAAAGAAAAGTGTGCGAGAAATTTTAGAATTTACAAAAGGCTCTTTAGTTGTTTTGGATAAACTAGCAGGCGAGCAGGTAGATTTATTTGTCAATGGTCGTTGTATTGCTAAGGGCGATGTTGTTGTTGTGGATGATAACTTTGGGATTCGTATTACAGAAATTCTTCAAAATGGAAAAAATAATGCATAAGAGGAAAAACGATGCTTGAAAATGTTGAAGTGATTGTAAAGACGTTTTTTGTTACAATTCTTATTTTAGTTTTGACCTATTGGTGTATGAAAAAATTGGGAAAAGGATTCTTTCCTCCTAATAGAATGACAAAACATATGCAGATGTTAGAATATTTACCAATGGGACAGGAAAAGGGAATTGCTCTTGTTCAAATTAGCGAAACTTATTATTTATTGGGAATATCGCAAGGTGGTATTAGCCTATTAAAAGAGTTGTCAAAAGATGAGATTTCTGATGGCGAGACGAAAGAAGAAATTGCTTTTTCTTCTGTGTTAGAGAAAATGAACATACAAGATTTTATAAAGAGAGGAAAAAAACATGAGTGACTCATTCATTACAATTAATGGAGGCAGAGTTCCAACATTAGAGATACTATTCTTGTTAACGATTCTAATGTTACTTCCATCGATTGTTATTATGATGACTTCTTTCACAAGAACAGTGATTATATTATCTTTTTTAAGAAATGCATTAGGAATTCAGCAGACTCCTCCCAATATGGTATTAGTTGGGATTTCGTTGTTTTTGACACTTTTTATTATGAATCCTGTTATTTCAACCATTAAAACAGAGGCATATGAACCGTACATAAAAGAAGAAATAACAGATGAAGAAGCATTGCAAAGAATGGAAGAACCGATCAAAGAATTTATGTTAAAACAGACAGAAATTGATACGCTCCATATGTTTCAAGAGTTATCAGGGACGGAATCGGTAGAAGAACCAAAAGAACTTTCTCTTATTGTTGTAATACCATCTTTTATGACGAGTGAGTTAAAGAGAGCCTTTATTGCAGGATTTTTAATTTTTCTACCATTTTTACTAATTGACATTGTTGTATCGACAACGTTGATGTCTATGGGAATGATGATGTTGCCACCAGCTATGATTTCCTTACCTTTTAAAATATTATTGTTTATTAGTGTGGATGGTTGGAATCTTTTATTTGAATCCATTGCAAAAAGTTTTCGGTAAGGAGGAAGTATATGGACTTAACAACAATTGAAACTATATTAGTAGAAGTATTTATTTTAGCATTAAAAATAGCAGGGCCATTGCTTATTATTAGTATGGTCGTTGGAATTGTGATTTCTGTTTTACAAGCTGCCACTCAGGTTCATGAGCAAACTCTTACCTTTGTGCCAAAACTGATTTTAATTGGAATTTTATTAGTGGTATTTGGTGGAAAAATGATGGGATTGTTGGAGCAGTTTTTAAAAGAGATTTTTCATTTGATAGAGACTGGAATATGAGGATCGATTTATGAAAGAACAATGGGCATGGCTATTTGAAGAAAATCAATTGATGTTGTTTTCTTTCGTATTTTTAAGAATTTCTGGTTTTATCTTTTTTAATCCTATTTTAGGGAGAAAAAATATTCCTGTAGTAGCAAAAGGAGCCATAATTATGGCAATTTCCATTATTGTCTATCAATATTCTAGTGGGACAGCGGTGATGGTTACAACTAATATTGAATACAGTGTACTGCTGTTTCGAGAATTAGTAATCGGACTTGCCATCGGTTTTACAATGGAACTGTTTTCTATGATTTTTACTTATGCAGGTGGTTTGATTGATTTTCAAATGGGAATGTCTATGGCAACGATTTACGATGCACAAAATGGAGCGTCAATTCCTTTGACAGGAAGTTTTTATAATGCATTTTTTATTTTAACTTTTTTTGCAGTCGATGGGCATTTAATGTTAATGAAACTGTTGATTCATTCAGGAAAATTAATTCCTTTTGGGCAGTTTCAGATTCCTGTTGGATTAGGAGAAGCTATGATTGAAATCTTTGGGCAGTGTATGACATTAGCCGTAAAGTTTGCGTTTCCTTTATTAGCCACACAGTTTTTAATTGAAATTTCCATCGGAATTTTAATGAAGATGATACCACAGATTAATATTTTCGTAGTCAATATACAGATAAAAATAGTAGTTGGACTATTGATTTTAATCTTGTTGTTTTCTCCTATGGGAAATTATATAGAAAATACCATTGAGCTGATGTTACAGACGGTTACCGATGTATTGAAAATGTTTGCTCCTTAACAAAAGAGAGGTGAAATTATATGGCAGGAGAAAAGACAGAGAAAGCCACTCCCAAGAAGCGAAAAGATGAGAGAAAAAAGGGAAATATTTTCCTCAGTCAAGATATTGTGACTGTTGTATCTTTAGCAGGAATTTTTTATTTATTAAAAGCAATATTTCCTATGATTTATAATTCTATGAGGGAGTTTTTAGTACAGATGATCGAGGGGGTTGGTGGTATTTCTTCTTTAGAGGGAGTGATGTCAAAAAGTTTAGTGAAAGAAATCATTCTTATCTTAAGTAAAACAGCACTTCCTCTTATTTTAATTACTGCCGTTATTGCCATTTTAGTAACAGGGGTGCAGACAAGATTTTTATTTTCGTCTTATAAAATAAAGCCAAAGTTTAGCAATTTAAATCCATTGAATGGAATTAGAAAGATGTTTGCTGTTCGAAATCTCATTGAATTGATAAAAAATATATTAAAGTTTCTTGTGATTGGAATTGTTGTATACCAAGTGTTAAAAAGTGAGATAGGAAATAGCAGCCGGACTTTGGATATGTCTGTGATACAGGCTACTGGCTGGATGTTATCGGTTGTAATGAAGGTGATACCGAAAGTTTTATTGGCTTTTGTTGCTATTGCCTTTCTTGATTTTTTATATCAGCGTTGGGAATATGAGCGACAGATGAAAATGACAAAAGAAGAAATAAAAGAAGAATTTAAAATGACGGAAGGAAATCCAGAAATTAAAGGAAAAATAAAGAGCTTGCAACAGCAAAAAGCAAGAAATCGTATGATGCAAGCCGTTCCACAAGCAGATGTGATTATTCGTAATCCGACCCATTATGCAGTGGCACTTCAATACGACGTCAATAAAAGTCCAGCACCTGTTGTCGTTGCAAAAGGGCAAGATGCGGTGGCTCTTCGTATTGTAGAAGTTGCAAAAGAACATGGGGTTATGGTAGTGGAGAACAAACCTCTAGCAAGGGGGATTTATGCCACGACAAAACTAAATCAAGAAATCTCTCCGGACTATTACGGAATGGTAGCCGAGATTTTAGTTGAAGTATATCGTGTCAATAAAAAAATGCAGTTATAAGGAAAACGGTGTAAATTTATGAAAAAAGTAATGCAAAATACAGTATCTCTTTTCGTCATAACCATTGTGTTACTGTTGATCATTCCACTGAACCCTTTTTTACTTGATGTATTAATTATAACAAATGTATCCATATCATTGATTATTCTTTTAATTACAATGAATATCAAAGAACCATTAGAATTTTCTATTTTCCCATCGCTGTTGTTAATTACAACGTTGTTTCGACTTGGAATTAATGTATCTTCCACAAGAAATATTTTAACAAATGGAGGAGAAGCGGGGCAAGTAATTAAAGCGTTTGGAGATTTCGTTTTAAGTGGTAATGTTGTTGTTGGATTGATTATTTTCTTAATCATTGTATTGATTCAGTTTATTGTTATTACAAAAGGTGCAGAGCGTGTGGCAGAAGTAGCGGCACGTTTTACATTGGATGCTATGCCAGGAAAACAGATGGCAATCGATGCGGATCTGAGCTCAGGGTTAATTGATGAAAAACAGGCAAGAGAAAGACGATACAAAATTCAAAAAGAATCCGATTTTTATGGAGCGATGGATGGTGCTACGAAAATTGTAAAAGGGGATGCGATTATGTCCTTGATTACAACGGGTATTAACTTGATTGCAGGAAGTGTGATTGGGATCATACAGTCAGGGCAATCCATAGGAGAAGTGTTATCCGTTTACTCCATTGCCACAGTAGGAGATGGTCTTGTCTCTCAGATTCCGGCTTTGTTGATTTCTACAGCGACAGGTATGATCGTAACAAGAGCCGTATCCGAAGGCAGCTTAAATACGGACGTATCGAAGCAATTTTTAGCACAGCCACAGGCGATCATGATCACAGGTGGAGTATTGACGATTTTAGTATTCGTTCCAGGAATGCCAAAACTACAATTGATTTTAATGGCATCTGCTTTAATAATCGGAGGATATCGTTTGACAAAAACGGTAAAAGAAATGTCAACAATAGGAGTGGAATCTTCCGTAGAACCTGTAGTAAATGAAGAAAAAGAAGTGACGGAAGAAGAGCTATATCGAGATATCAATCATGTCTATGATTTAATTAGTGTAGAGCCTATTGAAATGAATTTTGGATATAGCTTAATTCCTCTTGTCGATGAAGAAAGTGGCGGAAAGATGATTAACCGTATTGTTCTTTTTCGAAGACAATATGCACAAGAGATGGGAGTTGTCATTCCGTCCATACAGATGAGAGATAGTTCTAGCTTAAACACCAATCAGTATTCGATTAAAATACGAGGGGAAGAGGTGGCAAGAGGAGAACTTCTTGTGGATTATTATTTGGCATTAGAGCCAGAAAATCCAAGTGGTGAAATCGATGGCATTGAGGCAATTGAGCCAGCTTATGGAATCCCAAGTAAATGGATTACAGCAGAAAATAAAGATATTGCTGAAATTTATGGATATACGGTAATCGATCCGTTATCCGTTATGGTAACCCATTTATCGGAAGTGATAAAACAACATGCTCATGAGTTATTAAATCGTCAAGAGGTTATGAATCTCATTGAAAATAACAAACAAAAAATACCACAATTAATCGAGGAGGTTTTTCCTAACCTCTGTTCTTATGGAATGTTTCAAAAGATCTTAGCAGCTCTTGTAAAAGAGGGAGTGCCGATTAAAGATATGGAAACAATTTTAGAGACGATTTCTGATACGGTTTCTTTTAGTCGAGATACGGATCTCATTGTAGAAACCGTACGAACCGCCTTAAAACGAACGATTACAAGAAAATATTGTGAAGGCGGTCAGATGAAAGTAATTACACTTGATGCAGAATTGGAGAAGATGATGGTGCAGAGCATTTCAAAAAGCGAACAAGGTGTTTACTTAGCGCTTAGTCCAGAAGTGATGCAATCGATGTTAAATCAGATGACAGAACAGTTTAAGAAGTTTCATGAACTGTCAGGAGGTCCAATTATTTTAACGAGTCAAGTGATACGGATTCATTTTTATCGTTTGATTGAGCAATTTTTCCCAAATGTCCGAGTCTTATCCTTTAATGAGATTGCGAATAATATTCAAATTCAAGCAATTGGAACCATTACACTATAAGACTGCTATATAAGAGAGAAGAGGAGAGAGGAATATGTGTGTGCAACGTTCATTTGACAATTGGACAAATGAGCAATTATTGCTACAGTATAAAGAAAAGCAAGAAATGGAAGTAAAACATGAACTAGTATTGCGTTATCTTTATGTAGTGAAAAGTATTGCTCTGCAAATGAGGGGGGTATATTTAAATTTCACACAGATCGAGGATATTGTTAATGAAGGTGTTCTTTGTATTATGAAGTCGCTAGATAAGTTTGAAATAGAAAAGGGAGTGAAATTTGAAACTTATATTACAAAAAGAATTCGAGGGATGATTATTGATCTTGCAAGGAAGCAAGATTGGGTACCAAGAAGTGTAAGAAAAATGGGAAAAGATATCGAGAAAATAACAATTGATTTATACAACGAGTTTGGAAGAGAGCCAACCGATGAAGAAGTTGCGAAACGATATGGAATTGAGTTAGAAAAATATAAAGAGTTTATGTCAAAATCTTCTGTTTTTAATATACTATCACTGGATTTAGTATTAGAAGAATTTTACGAAAAGAAAAAATATTTTTCCATTACAAATGAAAGCAGTATAAAACAGCCAGAGGAATATTGTTTGGACAATGAAGTGAAAGAATATCTAATAAAAGGGATCGATCAATTAGGAGAGAAAGAAAAGATAGTTGTCTCCCTTTATTATGTGGAAGAATTACAGATGAAAGAAATTGCAAAGGTTTTAGAACTGAGTGAACCTAGAATTTCTCAAATTCATGCTTCTGCATTAAAGAAGTTGAGAGTACATATGAAGAAATTTATGCAAATGGCAAACTGAAAGGAGAATCACTATGTTTCATGGATTTTATAACTTAGCATCACAGATGATCTGTGAAAAGCGCAATATGAATGTTATTGGTAATAATATCGTAAATGCTACGACTCCAGGGTATAAAAAGGATACCTTTGTTGCCACTACCTTTCAGGAACAATTAGTCAATCGAACACAACATAGTAGTAAGACCTCAGAGCAAATTGGAACGACACAGATGATGAGAACAGGAAAGGTTACAACGACAGATTATGCACAAGGTGGTTTTGAACTCACCGATGAAGAATTTGATTTTGCTCTTGGAACCTCTGGTTTTTTTCAAATTCAAAAGTCAGATGGAACGGTTGTGTATACAAGAAACGGTTCTTTTTACATGGATGACGATGGCTACTTAGCATTACAAGGAGTGGGAAGAGTTCTAGGGGAGAATGGAGAGATTTATTTAGGACAGGATAATATTACTGCGGATAATCATGGAAATATTTATGATACCAATGGAAATTTTTATGGTCAAATATCCATTCGAGACTTTGAAGATTATGATAGCCTTTTAAAAAATGATAATGGAACTTATACATCGAGTGACGAAGGAATTCAAAAGAGAGGTTTGATTCAGTGGAAGGCGTTAGAGACGTCCAATGTGAATCCTGTTATTGAAATGACGATGATGATGAGTGGACAAAGATCGTTACAAAGTTCGGCTCAGATGTTAAAGATGTATGATCAATTGATGGGAAAAATCGTTTCCGACATTGGAAAATTATAGGAGGTGTTTTTGTGAATGCATCATTTTATGTAGCAGCATTAGGTGCTTGTAATCAACAAGAACGTTTGAATGTTGTGGCAAATAACTTAGCCAATATTAATACCGAAGGTTATCAAACAAAAGATTTATCTTTTATTGAGTTAATGCGATACAATCTTAATGCAGATGGAAAAGAGAAAACAAAATTACAAGCAGGGGCAGGCTCTACTTATAAAGCAGTGACAACAAACTTTCAATCAGGAGCGATTGAACAGACAGAAAGTCAGTATGATTATGCGATCATTGGTGATGGTTTCTTTATGTTACAAAATCCGGAAACCAATGAGATTACTTATACAAGAAATGGACATTTTATCCTATCAAAGCATGGAGAAAATTCTTATTTAGCAAATGAAAATGGAAAATATGTATTAAGTACAGATAAAAAGCCGATTGTGCTAGTGGATGGAGAAGTGAAAGATCAAATTGGGGTAGCTGATTTCACAAATAAACATTGGTTGGAGAACATTGGAGAAAATGAATATCGAGCTAATGAGAGAAATGGAAGACCCGTGTTAGTAGAAAATGCCATGGTACAAGATCATTGTCTTGAATTATCTAATGTAAATATAGCAGAAGAATATATGAAGATGGTAGAAAGTCAAAGAGCCTATAGTTATGCACTAAAAATGTTGCAGACATCCGATGAAATAGAAACCGTGATCAGCAACTTGCGCGGATAGAGAAAAACGATGAGAAGCACGCTTTGCGAGCTTCTCACGTTTTTCTCTATGAATTTATTTGTGATGTGGGTGTTCTTTCACGAGCATACAAGCCTTCATCACTTCAATTGTTACTTCTCCTTCTAATTTATCGGAGTAATAATTGAGCAATGGTGATGTGCTATTGTCTTGAACAACGACATATTTTGCAGGTAAGTTTGTTAAAGCAACAGCGATGGTGTCCACAAAGCAACGATTGCATGTGCACATTCCAAGCGTGTGCATATATTCTTCTGCTTTTTTACGGACGATTGCTTCCATAACATTTACATAATAGTAAGATTCATCGTTCTCCTCTTGTTTCTCTACCGAAGAATTAGGAAGGGAAAACGAATTTTTGGCTCCATTTGTATTATTGGAATCAGAGGATATCTCTGAGTTAGAATTGTCAAGGAATTCCTCTTCTAAATGAGCGCGAATGAGTTCCGCTACAGGATCGTTTTCATTTTGTGCATCGACTATGGAGATGCTTGGCTGTTCTTCTGATGGACTCAGCTCTTTTTCTTTGGAAAAATTAGAATAATGATTCTGCATAATTTACCCCCTTATAGATATGTATAATACATTGACGCAAAAGTATCCTTTGAAAAAAAGAGCACTGTCATTCTTATAAGGTAGCTTTTACGATAGTGAAAATAAAAGAATCTTCACTCACTGGTATTAATTTAAGTATACTATATGTCGATAAATAAGTATAGAGAAAAGATAGGAATTAATAAAAGAGAATAGTAAGAGTACAAATAAGATGGAATAGAAAGAAAAATAGATAAATTTTAATAAAAGTTGATAGGAATAGATTGGATAAAGGAGTGAAAAATATGGCGAGTATTTATGCGACAAACAGTTCATCAAGTACGAGCACAAGTGGATTAAAAGGGTATGGAGGATTAGCCAGTGGGCTTGATCGAGATTCTTTAATTGAGGCAATGACAACAGGAACGAGAAGTAAAATTGCTAAACAAAAACAAAAGATTCAAAGTCTAAAGTGGAAACAAGAGGCTTATCAAAGTATTAGTTCGAAATTAATTGAGTTCTCTAGCAATTATTTATCCATGAGTTCAAAAAATTCTTTAATTAGCTCTAGCTTTTTTGCAAAAAGTGATCTCACGGTAAATGGAGCAAATAGTAAATATGTGAAAGTTTCTGGTTACTCGAATATTAGCGATAGTTTAGCAATTAATGGAGTAAAGCAGCTGGCAAAAAAAGCGTCTTATACGACGGGGATGATTGAAAGTCAAGGGTTAGAAACAGGGGTAATTGACTTAAGTAAGAAACAGAGTGTAGATGTGTTAGGCGGTACTACATTAAAGATCAAATATGGTTCTGGAAATGTAGAAGAAGAATATGAAATTACATTAAAGAAAGATGGAGATTATTCTACTCCAGAAAAGGTGGTAGAATCGTTAAACGCTTCTTTAAAAGAAGTAGAAGGACCAAAGGGCAAAACATTATCCGAATACATGGAGTTTAGCCAAGTAAATGGTGTGTTAACTTTAACGGATAAGCAAAACAATGGGATTAAAATTGTTGGAGGAGATGCGGCGTATTATCTTGGATATGGAGATAAGGAAGATGGATCTGGATTGGAAGATGGTAGTGTTCCATTAATTGCTTCAAGAGAAATTATATCCCAAAAAGAAGTTACATTATCGGATTATTTACAAGGAAAAACGATAGATTTTATGTACAATGGAACGACTGTTTCCGCAAAGTTAAATATTACAGGAGATAGCCAAAAGGCATGGCTAGAAAGTGTCCAAAAATCATTACAAGAGGCCTTTGACAAGAAAATTGGGCTAAATCGTATTAGTGTAGAATTAGAAGAGAATGAGAAAAAGGAGCCAATAAAATTGGTATTTAAAACAAAGATACCAGATGGATCCAATAGTGATGATCCGACATCTGTATTAAAAGTGACAGGTGGAACAGCACCCCTTGATGCATTAGGATTATCCGTTGGAGATTCCAATCATTTAAACTTAAACTCTAAAGTGAGTAGTTTTATGGGAGATACGGGAACAAGTTCAACATATTCTTTAAAAACTAATAATGAGTCAATTGATATTACAGGAGATGATACGATTCAAGATGTGATTGATAAAATCAATAAGTCGGACGCAAAAGTAAAAGTCACTTATTTAGAGACAGCCAATCGCTTTCAAATTACATCAACAGAAGAAGGTGCAAGTGGAAAAATTTCCATTGATGCAACAAATAATGATTTTGCACAAAAGCTATTAGGATTAAAAAACGAAGATAGTAAAGTAGTTAATGTGTCCGGACAAGATGCCATTATCAATATAAGCTATGATGGTGTGGAAACTGAGATTCGTAGAAGCAGTAATACTTTTGATTTAGAAGGGCTTGCTGTAACCGTATCGGGAGAATTTGGATATACCGGTGATAACCTTGATACAACAGCAGAGGCTGTTACTTTTTCCGCAAAGGCCAATACAGAAAAAGTAATCAATTCAGTAAAAGAGATGGTAGAGGCTTATAATTCTATTATTGAGGCAGTGAACAAAGAGATTAGCACAAAACCAAATCGTTCTTATACGCCACTTACGGATGAACAAAAAGAAGAAATGTCTGAAAGTCAGATTGAAAAATGGGAAGAAAAAGCAAAAGAAGGATTACTCTTTAATGATTCTGATTTAAGTTCTTTAGCAAGTAGTATGCGTTTTGTTTTAAAGGATGCAGGACTTGATTATCAAAAATTGGAAAGAATTGGATTAACTGCTTCTACAAATGCCAGTGACAACGGAAAACTTGTCTTAGATGAGGATAAATTGACAGCAGCTCTTGAGACGGAACCAACGTTAGTACAAAAGTTATTTGCAGGAGATGGAACGAGCAATGGGTTAATGACAAATATTAAAAATGTATTTGAACAGTATGCAAAAAAGGAAGGCTCTTCAAAAGGAATTTTAGTAGATAAAGCAGGATCTTCTTTAGCACCTCTTAGTCTATTGACGAATACGATTTATAAGCAGTTGGAAGATATGGATAAAACGTTAAAGAGCTTACAAGCCTATCTAACAACAGAACAAGATCGTTATATTTCTAAGTTTGCTTCCTTAGAAACAGTAATTGCTCAAATGAATAGCCAAAGCAGTTGGTTATCACAACAATTTAGTGCATAAATAATGAAATAAGTGAGGATATATAAAAGATGAATTTACAAGGATATCAACAATACAAAGAACAAAGTATTTATACAATGACACAGGGGGAATTATTAAATCTTCTCTATGATGAATTGATGAAGCGATTATTAAGAGCCGAATTAGCATTACAGGATAAAAATTTTGAGCTATTTGATGGTTCTATTGGACGCGCAAGAGAAATTGTACAGTATTTAAAAAATACATTAAATCGTAAGTATCCAATTAGTTTTGAACTGAATCGGATGTATGATTTTTTCTTATATGAATTAAGCCGTATTCATGCAGGAAGAGACGTGGAAGTCATAAAAGAATTAAAGCCATTAGTGCAGGATTTAAGAGAGGCTTTTCGAGAAGCAAGCCAAAAAGTAGCAAAATAAAAATCAGTATAAAAAATTCATAGTAATGTAAGGATATGGATATGGAAGAAATGGAAATATGGCTTGAGATTGCGAAACAACTACAAGCAGAATATCGGCACATCTGTGAAATTCGGCGTTTAACAGAAGAAATGAGAGAGGCTTTTCAACGAGATGATACGGTTTCCGTGCAATTAATTCTTGGTATGAGACAAGAGGAAATGAATGAATATGATCGCTGTGAAGAGAAAATTCATATATTAGACTGTTGTTTTCAAGGTGGAAAGCAGGAGAGAGAGCGATGGTTAAAATCCGAAAAAAGCTTAGTGGATGAGAATGAAATGAAAAGAAAGTCTGCAGAATTATACCATTCGATTCAAAATCAGCTGAAGCTAACGATGGAAATAGATAAGAGATTAAATAAAAAAATTGCGGGAGAAGATTCCTTTTATAAAAAATAAACTTTTGATAGACATGAAAATAGGACTGTTGTTACAAGATAGCAACAGTCCTATTTTGTTGGTTTTGGAAGGGAAACTTCCCATAGAGGGCCACCAGCAGAAGCCGTCATTTTTAATTCTTTTATGATAGTCTTAATGTTCCAAGTTTTCTTTGTATTATCATAGTTATTTACATCTGCAATGTGAAGTTTTCCATTTTTTGTTGTTCCCAAAATAAGAATAAAATGTCCTTCTTCCGTAAAATTCCCTTTCCCCATTAAAGCGACTAAAATATGGTTCGAATTAAGGGAAGAGAGAATTGTCTGTTTGGAAGGATTTGTTATGCTTGTCACTTGAAAACCAAAAGAAGAGAGTCCTTCTGGTATAATTGTGTGATAAGAGCCATTTTTTGACGCCCAAAAACCATTTTCTGCTGCCCAATCTGCCATTTTATCGGGGGCCATTTGTGGATCGATAAAACTGCTAACAAGACAAGCTAATGTAGTTGGACCGCATCCATAGATGGAGAGAGGATCTTCCCCTCCATATAAATGTTGATACCAGCGAATATCGTTTTGATTGTAATAAGTAATCGGGCCAAGAGAGCTATTTAAAATAGCAGCGTAGATATCGTGTTTGGATGAGGATGATGTTGTAGCAATAGCCGTTTCTTGTTTTGGAGTGCTAATTTGTTGCCGACTTTCTGTTTTGGAACAACTAGAGAATAGGAAACAGGCGCAGAAAAAAAAGAGTAATAAATATTTTTTCATAAGTATTCTCCTTAATAATCCTAACTTTTGTCAGTTCTTTATGGATTTTTTTGTTCCAAAAGTTGTTTTAAAAGCATAACCGAAGTTTTATCTGGTGTGGAAGCCTCTTTATTGGTAGAGGCAGCTTCTAAAAGTTCCGTTCGAACGATAGGAATATCTTTTGGAGCATCGATGGCTAGCTTTACCCAATCGGAGCCAGAATCAACGATGGTAATTGTAATATTATCACCGATGACGAGAGATTCATTTTTTTTCCGCTGTAGAATTAACATGAGATTCCTCCTTTTTTTGAAATGTAGATAAGGCATGGCGGAATGTATAGTCTTTCGAATCTAGCATAATTTGGCAGGCATATCGATTTTGGTTATTCACTGCGATTGGACATTTTAAATTAATGGTACAATCTTTTATTTCGTCATGAATCACAGAAATGACATAATAGGAAATCTCTTTTTCAAAATCCTTTGATATTTGTAGCAATTTTTGATCTTCCGTTGATAAATATGGTTCATAAGAAGGAAGAAGATAAAAAGGATTCATAATAATAAAAGACAGAGAAGGAGTTTTTATACTCTGTAGGGAGAGCATAAAATCACTGGCTGGATCAAAAGGAAGAGGAAGGAAATCAGTTTCCTCTTCAAAGCCGAATAAACCATTTGGAAAATGTACCACATCTTCTTTTGTATAAGAGATATTACCAAAGTAATTGGCAAGTAAATTCATAAATTAATACCTCACAATTCTATCGATGAAAAAACAATGCTTTCATCGTTTTTCTAATCGTTATATCACTATTTCATAAAATCTAATAGAGAGTTAGAAATAATATTACTGCCCACTTGCAAAGCGGCATTATAGGCATATTGCATCCAAGAATAATTGGTAATACCTTCGGTTAGTTCCATTTCGGAAACATTAGAAATTTGTTCGGTTAAAGCAAGTTCTTCTGTTTCTAAGCGTTCCGAAGTTTGTGTTAGGAATTGAGATTGTACACCGATTCCAGTAATGCTGCTTAAAAGGCTGTTATAAGTAGTTTCTAATTGGGTCGTCAAGGCATCAAAATGATCCCAGTCAATATCTTCTTTTTCTAGTTCAGTGGCTAGTTCCCCACAAATATCAATAATATTTTTTGGAGTACCATCAGC
>DVIZ01000050.1 GCA_018710905.1 Candidatus Scybalomonas excrementigallinarum
CTTTTGGTACAGGTTCTCATGAGACAACAAGACTTTGTATTTCCCAATTAAAAAAATATATCAAGCCAGAAACAAAGATTTTAGATGCTGGATGTGGAAGCGGTATTTTATCCATTATTGCTATTAAATTAGGGGTAAAAGAAGCATTGGGCATCGATATTGATCCAAATGCTATTATTGCTACAAAAGAAAATATGGCCATTAACGATGTGACGGAAGAACAATTAAAAGCCATTCAAGGAAATATTTTAGAAGATGAATCATTCCAAGATGAAATTGGATATGATTGTTATGATATTGTAGTAGCCAATATTTTAGCTGATGTTATTTGTCCATTGTCTGGTAAAGTGACCCCTCATTTAAAGAAAGGTGGAATTTTCATTACTTCAGGTATTATTAATACAAAAGAAGAAGAGGTAAAAGAAGCAATCCTTTCCAACGATATGGAAATTCTTGAAATTCAACATTTAGGAGAATGGGTATCCATTACAGCGAGACCAAAAAATAAATAACGGAATGATAAGAAAGAGGCATGATGGAAGGGATCATGCTTTTTTCTTATGGAGGGTTGAGGAGAAAAGAAAAATACAAAAAGAGAAAGGATTTGGGGAACTGTGGAAGAAAAAAAGAAAATAGAAGAACAGATTGAAAATTTCGAAATAAATGATATTTTAAACATTGAACATCCAGAAATTATTTTAGAGAAAGCGAAACCATTTCTAGAGCTGATGATGCAATATGAGTGCGCTTTAATGGAAGTAAAAAACAGATTGAAAATTTTGAATAAAGAGTTTACATTAAAATATAGCAGAAATCCATTTGAAGCCATTGAGTCAAGACTAAAAGAACCACTGAGTATCGTAGAAAAAATGAAGCGAAAAGGATATGCACTTTCGGTTGAAAACATAGAGAAAAACTTATTTGATGTTGCAGGAATTCGTGTTGTATGTTCTTTTCCAGAAGATATTTATGCCATTGCAGCTCTTTTAAGCCAACAAGATGATATTCGAATTGTGGAGAAAAAGGATTATATAGAAAATCCAAAAGAAAATGGATATCGAAGTTTACATTTAATTTTAGAAGTGCCAATCTTTTTGGCAGAACAGAAAAAATATAGGAAGGTGGAAGTTCAGTTGCGAACGATAACCATGGATTTTTGGGCAAGTTTAGAACATAAATTAAAATACAAAAAAGATGTAGAAAATTCAGAGGAAATTTCGAGAGAATTAAAAGAATGTGCGGATGCTATTAGCAGTATGGATTTTCGTATGCAAAAGATCCGAAACAAAATTGAGAAGAGACAATAGGAGAAGAAAATATGTATCGTTTTTTTGTGGAACCGTCTCAAATTGGTGAACAAGAAATTGTGATTACAGGAAGTGATGTCAATCATATTAAAAATGTATTAAGAATGAGAATTGGAGAAGAGATTGCAATTAGTGATGGACAGGAGAGGGAATATTATTGTATAATTGATAAGTTAGAAGAGGATCAAGTGATCGCCTGTGTGAAAGAGAGAGTGGAAGAGAGTAAAGAATTGCCAGTGAAAATTACGTTATTTCAAGGAATTCCAAAGTCTGATAAATTAGAACTCATCATTCAAAAGGCAGTAGAACTTGGAGCGAGTGAAATCGTGCCTGTTTCCATGAAACGTTCGATTGCAAAAATTGAACCAAAGAAGGCAGATAAAAAGATAGAACGATTTAATGCTATCGCTCTTAGTGCAGCAAAACAAGCAAAGAGAAGTGTCATTCCTACTGTTTTGATGCCAATGAGTTGGAAAGAAGCATTAAATTATGGAAAAACAATGGAGCGTTGTATTGTTCCCTATGAAGATGCAAGAGGGATTTCTCATGCAAGGGATCTTGTAAAAGGGCTTCATGGTGTAAAGAGTATCGGAATTTATATTGGGCCAGAAGGCGGTTTTGATGAAAGTGAAATCGAACAGGCAAAAGAAGCAGGATTTGAAATTATGACATTAGGAAAACGTATTTTGAGAACGGAAACAGCAGGGCTTGCAATATTGAGTATTCTAATGTTTGAATTAGAAGAATAATACAGGAGAAAAGAAAATGGAAGCATATCTTGATAATGCGGCTACAACCTTTGTCTTTCCAGAAGTGAAAGATTTAATGGGAAAAGTGATGGAAGAAGATTTTGGAAATCCATCTTCCTTGCATAAAAAAGGAGTAAAAGCAGAGCAGTATATCAAAGAGGCAAAGGAAACCATTGCCAAATTTTTAAAAGTAGAGCCAAAAGAAATCGTATTTACTTCTGGCGGTACCGAATCCAACAATATGGCACTGATTGGAAGCGCTTATGCCAATCAAAGAAGAGGAAAACATATTATTACAACAAGAATCGAACATGCCTCTGTCTATGAGCCATTGATGCATTTAGAGAAAGAGGGATTTCAAATCACATACTTACCAGTGGATGAACATGGAATTGTAAAGATCGATGCGTTAAAAGAAGCATTGACCGATGAGACAATTTTAGTTTCTATTATGTATGTTAATAATGAAATTGGTTCGATTCAGCCGATTGAAGAAATAGGGAAGATAATTAAAAGCTATCGAGAGGATATTTTATTTCATGTAGATGCTATCCAAGCATACGGAAAGCTCAAAATCTATCCAAAGAGAGCCAAAATTGACTTATTGTCAGTTAGTGGTCATAAAATTCATGGACCAAAAGGAAGCGGATTTCTCTATATCAAAGATAAAACGAAAATTCAACCAATTCTTTTTGGTGGAGGGCAACAAAAAGGAATGCGTTCAGGAACGGAAAATGTTCCAGCAATTGCAGGATTGTCTTTGGCATCCAAACTTATGTATGAAAACCACGAGGAAAAAATAGAAAAATTAAACATATTAAAAGAACGTTTTATTAAAGGGGTTTCTGAAATCGAAAATGTGACAAATAATTCGGGAGAAGCACCACATATTATTAGTATTAGCTTCCCAGGAGTGCGCAGTGAAGTGCTTTTACACGCATTAGAGGAAAAAGGTGTTTATGTTTCTTCCGGTTCTGCTTGTTCTTCCAATCATCCAGCCATTAGTGGGACGTTAAAGGCCATTGGGCTTGATAAAAACCATTGGGAGTCAACGTTGCGTTTTAGTCTTTCTATTTTTACAACGGAAGAAGAAGTGGATTTTGCGATTCAATGTTTAAAGGAATTAGTTCCTGTGCTTCGAAGATTTACAAGAAGATAAGAAAAATACGAAGAAATAAAAGAAAAAGAGAAATAAAAGGAGATTTTACATGATAGAATTTAAAGCATTTCTGATTAAATATGCAGAAATTGGTATTAAAGGAAAAAACCGCTATCTGTTCGAAGACGCTCTTATGAAACAGATTCGTCATGCCATCGCACCAGTTGGTGATTTTGAAGTGAGAAAAGAATCTGGACGTGTCTTTGTAGAAGCCAATGGAGAATACGATTTTGATGAAGCGGTTACTGCGTTAAAACGTGTCTTTGGTATTACAGGTATTTGTCCGGTTGTAATTGAAGAAAATAAGGAATGGGAACATTTAAAAGAAGTTGTATGTCATTATGTAGAGGAAAACTATGCAGACAAAAACTTTACATTTAAAGTTCATGCAAGAAGAGCGGATAAACAGTATCCAAAAAATTCAAATGAAATCAATGCGGATATGGGAGAGCAGATCTTACTTCATTTCCCAGAGACAAAAGTAGATGTTCATAACCCAGATGTGCTTTTAACAATTGAAATTCGTTCCAAAGTGTATATTTATTCCACGATTATTCCAGGACCAGGAGGAATGCCAGTTGGAACAAATGGAAGAGCCATGTTGTTATTATCTGGTGGAATCGATAGTCCAGTGGCAGGTTATATGATCGCAAAACGTGGAGTTGGAATTGATGCTACTTATTTCCATGCACCTCCTTATACAAGTGAACGTGCAAAACAAAAAGTCGTTGATTTAGCAAGACTTGTTTCTAGATATTCAGGTCCAGTACGCCTTCATGTTGTGAATTTTACAGATATTCAGTTGGCTATTTATGAAAAATGTCCACATGATGAGTTGACGATTATTATGCGTCGCTATATGATGAAGATAGCAGAGCATTTGGCGAAAGAAAATGGAGATTTGGCTTTAATCACAGGAGAGAGCATTGGACAAGTAGCTTCTCAAACAATGCACAGTCTTGCTTGTACAAATGAAGTATGTACGATGCCAGTATTCCGTCCTTGTATCGGAATGGATAAACAAGAAATTATTGATATTTCAGAGAAGATTGATACTTATGAAACTTCAATTTTACCATTTGAAGACTGCTGTACTATCTTTGTTGCAAAACACCCTGTAACAAAACCAAATATCAATGTGATTAAAAAATCAGAAGAAAACTTAAAAGATGTCATTGATGATTTAATGAAAAAAGCCATTGAAACAGTAGAAATTATTCAAGTGAGAGAACGATAAAAGCAGGCAAAATAAAAAGTGTGAGTTGCCCACTGTTGGTCATAGTGCCTTTTCATGCGATAAGGAATTTAGATGTCCTATGATTTCCTATCGCATGAAAAAATACCCCGCAAGATATTTTACTTGCAGGGTATTTTCATAACATAATTTGTATAGAAGAATACGCCAAGAGTACAAAGCGTGCTTCTTAGCGTCTATTGTACAATATAAGGAGCGAGTTTCTCCATAACAGAAGCAACATCTTTGTCATCATGGATATTTAAATCAATTGGTTTAGAGATATCTAAGCTGAAGATACCCATAATAGATTTTGCATCGATTGTATATCTACCAGAAACTAAATCGAATTCAGAGTTGAATTTATTAATTTCATTAACGAAATTTTTTACTTTTTCAATGCTATCCAAAGAAAGTTTAATTGTTTTCATGTTCAAAATCCTCCTAAATTTTTAATAGAACCTTTATTTTATACTGTATACATACTACAGTTGAAGGCTCAAAAAGTCAAGATAAAAAGTTGCCAAAAATATAAGAAAAAAGAACAATTCTTTTACGGAAAGTGGAAAGAGATTGTCCTAGGAATAGAAAGAAAGAATAGAAGTGGAGGAACATTTTTAATTATGGAAGAAAGAAGAAAAGTCGCTACATTGACCCTTGGATGCAAGGTAAATCAATATGAGACCGATGCGGTACAGGAGTTGTTAAGTGCTGTTGGATATGAGATTGTAGAATTTCAGGATAAGGCAGATGTCTATCTTGTAAATACTTGTTCGGTTACGAATATGGCGGATAGAAAAAGTCGTCAAATGCTTCATCGCGCAAGGAAAATGAACCCAGAAGGTGTTGTTATTGCTATGGGTTGTTATGTCCAATCAGCAGCAGAGGAACTCTTAAAAGATCCTTATGTGGATCTTGTCATTGGAAATAATAAGAAAAAAGATATTGTAACAATTCTTGATGAATATTTTAGAACCAATCATAAGGTACAAGAAGTCATTGATATCAATGATACAGAAGAATATGAAGAGTTGACCATTAATGAAGTCAGTGAACATACAAGAGCTTATATTAAAGTGCAAGATGGTTGTAACCAATTTTGTTCTTATTGCATTATTCCTTATACAAGAGGCCGTGTAAGAAGTCGTAAAATGGAAGATGTATTAAAAGAAGTGGAATCTCTTGCAAAAAATGGCTATAAAGAAGTGGTTTTAACAGGAATTCATTTAAGTTCTTATGGAATTGATTTAAGAGAAGATGGAGAAGAACTTCATAGAAAAGCTGTTTATGGCATTGAGAAAAGCAAATTACTTGAATTAATTCAAAAAGTTGCTAAAATAGAAGGGATAAAACGTGTTCGATTAGGTTCTTTAGAACCTCGTATTATTACGGAAGAATTTGCAACAGAGTTGACAAAAATTGACGAATTTTGTCCGCATTTTCATCTTTCTTTACAAAGTGGTTGCGATGAAACATTAAAGAGAATGAATCGTCATTACACATGCGAAGAATACAAAGAAAGTTGTAACATATTGAGAAAAGCATTTGATCGTCCAGCTCTTACAACGGATGTGATCGTAGGATTTCCAGGGGAGACAGAAGAGGAATTTGAACAAACCTATGCATATCTTGATGAGATCAATCTCTATGAAATGCATGTTTTTAAATATTCTAGAAGAAAAGGAACAAGAGCGGATCAGATGAAGGATCAGATAGCAGATCCGATAAAAGCGAAGAGAAGTGCCCTTCTTCTTGCCATGTCTTCAAAAAATCAAAAAGAATTTGAGGATAGTTTTTTCGGAGAAAACGTTGAGATTTTACTAGAAGAGGCTTATGAAGAAGAAGGAAAAAAATATTTTGTAGGTCATACAAAGCGTTATCAAAAAGTGGCAGTAGAAGGAGATTCTTTTAAAGAAAATGAAGAAGTTCTCGTAATGTTAACAGGTCGATTAAGCAGCGGTATGCTAGTAGGAACAAGAATTTTTGAGGAAAAATAAAATAGTTTATTGTGTTTTCTGATAATTTATATTAGAATAAGACTATAAGTGATAAAGGACGTGATAATATGGAATTAAATCATACACAATATTTTCAACAAGTGGAACCAGAACAAAAGTTAGATGTACATGATATTTTAAAACAAGTATATGCTGCGTTAACAGAAAAAGGCTACAATCCAGTCAATCAAATTGTAGGGTACATTATGTCTGGAGATCCAACGTATATTACAAGCTATAAGAGTGCAAGAAGTTTAATTATGAAAGTGGAACGCGACGAAATTATGGAAGCTCTTCTAGAAAATTATATTGATACAAGATTAAAAGAAAGAAAATAGGGGAGAATCATATATGAGAATTATGGGCCTTGATTATGGGACAAAGACAGTTGGGGTAGCATTAAGTGATGCATTGTTAATTACAGCCCAGCCTGTGGAGACAATTGAGAGAAAATCAGCCAATAAATTAAGACAGACGTTCGCTCGCATTGAACAGCTCATTGATGAGAATGAAGTTTCTCTTATCGTACTTGGATATCCAAAAAACATGAATAATACAGCAGGAGAACGTGCAGAAGCTACTGAAAAATTTCGTGAGGATTTAATGAGAAGAACCGGACTTTCCGTTGTCCTTTGGGATGAAAGATTAACAACAGTAGAGGCTGAAAGAATTCTTATGGAAAGCAGCGTAAGAAGAGAAAATCGCAAAGAAGTGATTGATAAAATGGCTGCAGCGATTATTTTACAAAGCTATTTAGATGCACATGGAAACGAACACAAAAATGCCGACTAATCTTTGTCGGCTTTTTATAAAGAAAATAAAAGATAATAAAAAAGAAAAGAGGTAAGTTATGGAAGAAAGAGAAGTAATTCCATTTGTAACAGATGATGGAGAAGAGTTAGAGCTTTATGTATTAGAGCAAACAAAGTTAAATGGATTAAATTATTTACTTGTAGCGGATACATTGGATGAAGAAGATGACGATGTGACCGTTTATATTATGAAAGAAACCGCTGCAAAAGAAGGAGAAGAGCTCGCGTCTTATGAATTTGTAGAAGAAGATGGAGAATTAGAGGCTCTTGGAAAAATCTTTGAAGAACTATTAGAAGATGTGGATATTGAATTATAAAAAGGATGAGAAAATACTTGAAGGTGGGAGTGTGTTTTATGTTTGAAGACGATTTGTTAGAGCAGTTAGAGAGCAAAATTGAGAATACACTGGGCTTTCGAGTGAGAGACCATGAAGTGAGATTGTACGGATGTTGTAAAGACTACATGGGAAAACAGAATGAGAATAACAGGAGGAATTATTTTGAAAACGGATAACAAATCAATAAAGGTCATTCCGCTAGGGGGCTTAGAAGCAATCGGAATGAATATAACAGCCTACGAGTTTGAAGATAGTATTATTGTGGTAGACTGCGGTTTATCATTTCCTGACGATGAGATGTTAGGAATTGATTTAGTCATTCCAGATATCACTTATTTAAAAGAAAATGCGGACAAAGTAAAAGGCCTTGTCATTACACACGGTCACGAAGATCATATTGGTGCAATCCCTTATGTGTTAAGAGAACTCAATATGCCAATTTATGCAACAAAACTTACAATGGGACTGATTGAAAATAAATTAAAAGAACATGGCCTTATGAAGACGACAAGAAGAAAAGTAGTAAGACATGGACAATCCATCAATCTTGGATGTTTTCGTATCGAATTCATTCGTGTCAACCATAGTATTGCGGATTCAGCAGCCCTTGCTATTTATTCTCCAGCAGGAATTATTGTCCATACAGGGGACTTTAAGATCGATTACACACCATTGTTTGGAGAGACTATGGATTTAAGCCGTTTTGCAGAGATCGGAAAGAAAGGGGTATTAGCACTTTTATCCGATAGTACCAATGCGGAACGTCCAGGGTATACCATGTCAGAGAAAGTAGTGGCAAGAAAGTTTGATAGTTTATTTGCAGAGCATGTGAAAAGACGTATTATTATTGCTACCTTTGCATCCAACGTAGATCGTGTTCATCAAATCATTGCAACTGCTCATAAATATGGCAGAAAAGTTGTAGTAGAAGGAAGAAGTATGGTCAATGTCATCGGAACAGCCGTTGAACTTGGTTATATGGAAATTCCAGAAAATACATTGATTGATGTAGAACAGATGAAAAATTATCCAGATGAGCAATTAGTTTTAATTACAACGGGAAGTCAAGGAGAGACAATGGCTGCTCTTTCTCGTATGGCAGCATCTGTGCATAAGAAAATTTCCATTCAGCCAAATGACTTGATTATTTTTAGTTCTACACCGATTCCAGGAAATGAAAAAGCGGTATCTAAAATTATCAATGAATTATATATGAAAGGTGCAGAAGTTATTTTCCAAGATACTCACGTATCTGGTCATGCTTGCCAAGAAGAAATTAAATTGGTATATGCCCTTACAAAGCCAAAATATGCGATTCCTCTTCATGGAGAATATCGTCATAGAAAGACAAATGCAGGTCTTGCCATGTCAATGGGAATTCCAAAAGATAATGTCTTTATGTTATCTTCTGGTGATGTATTAGAGCTTTCCAATGAATCTGCAAGAAAAGCAGGAAGAGTGCCAGCTCAAGGTGTCTTTGTAGATGGATTAGGAGTTGGAGATGTTGGAAACATTGTACTTAGAGATCGTCAGCATTTATCACAAAATGGACTTTTAATTATCGTAGTAACATTAGAAAAATTCAGCAACCAGCTTGTAGCAGGACCTGATATTGTTTCCAGAGGGTTTGTCTATGTAAGAGAGTCTGAAACATTGATGGAAGATGCAAGACAGGTTGTACGAGAAGCGTTAATGGAATGTCTTGATCGCAATGTAACCGATTGGGGTAAAATTAAAAATACAATTAAAGATTCTCTTGGTGAATTTTTATGGAAACGTACAAAGAGAAATCCTATGATCCTTCCAATTATTACAGAGGTGTAAAAGGAAACAATGGATACAATCACATATAAAACTCAATCACTCGTCCGAGAAATGAGAAATCAAAAAGATTATAAGGAATATCGAAGATTACAAAAAAAATTAGAAGAGGATCAAGCGTTATTTCATCGAGTAAATGAGTATCGAAAACGTTCTTTTCTATTGCATAATCGTCCAGATGTTGGTAATATTATGCAGGAAGTACGCAATCTTCGAGAAGAATATAAAGAAGAACTTGTGAATCCGTTGGTAATGGATTATTTAATCGCGGAGCAAAAAGTTTGTAAAATGATCCGTGATGTATCAGAAATCATTGCCGAAAATATTGATTTAGATTATAGTTTTTTGGAAGAATAGTAAAGAGGTACTTAGATGGCAAAACAAGAAGCGAGTCAGACGTTAAAAGCTGTTTTTGGCAGTGTTTTTCGCTTGGCAATCAATTTAGTGATTCTTTATTTATTAATTAAGCTCTTTTTGTTCGCCTATGGTTTTGCCTATCAGGTTTTTGCCAATGAAGCTTATGAACCAAAAAATAAGGCAACCGTTACGGTGACAGTGAACGAGGATACTTCTATTATAAGTATTGCAGAAACGTTAAAGAAAGAAGGAGTCATTGAGAATCCTTATGCCTTTATTTTGCGATATCGATTTTCAAAATATAATGAAGAGTTAAAGGCAGGAACTTATGAAGTAGGACCTGCTATGAAGACAGATGAGATTTTATCCATTCTCTCAGCGGAGAATCAGGATAATCCATAAGGAGGTTCGAAGAATGATAGTGGATGAGAGAATCGTCGCCTATATCAATTCAATGAACCACAATGATAGGGACATAGTTGCCACAATCGAGAAAGAAGCGATTGCCAACTATGTCCCAATTATCCGTAAAGAGACAAAGGAATTATTAAAAGTGCTGATCTGCATGAAAAAACCAATGCGAGTATTAGAAGTAGGAGCAGCGGTTGGATTTTCCTCTATTTTTATGAGCGAATATTTGCCAGAAGGAGCTACAATTACAACCATTGAAAATTATGAGCCAAGAATTGTAGAGGCAAAGAAAAACTTTAAGCGAGCAGGAAAGGAAAAACAGATTACGTTGTTAGAAGGCGATGCCAATGATATTTTAAAGACATTAGAGCCTTCTTATGATATGATTTTTATGGATGCTGCAAAAGGGCAGTACATCCATTTTTTTCCTGAAATTATGCGATTATTAGCAAAAGATGGGCTTTTAATTTCCGATAATGTTCTCCAAGACGGAGATGTGGTACAGTCAAGATATGGTGTGACAAGAAGAAACCGTACGATCCATAGTAGAATGAGAGAATATTTATATACTCTCAAAAATATAGAAGGACTAGAAACCGCGATTCTGCCTGTTGGTGATGGTGTAACCATTAGCACACGAGTCGAAGGAAAAACGACCGTACAAGAAAAAGCGGTTGAAGAAGAGCATATGGAAAAAGAAGATTAGAAACAAGAGAAAAAGGAGTAAGAATGAGAAGAGAAATAGAATTATTAATCCCCGCAAGTAGTTTAGAAGTATTAAAAACAGGTGTTACTTATGGGGCAGATGCAATTTACATTGGTGGAGAGATGTTTGGACTTCGTGCCAAAGCAAAAAATTTCTCCCATGATGATATGAAAGAAGGAATTCGCTATGCTCATGAACATGGAGTAAAAGTATTTATTACAGCGAATATTTCCGCTCATAACTATGATATTGATGGCGTATATGAATATTTTAAAGAGTTAAAAGAGTTACAACCAGATGCGGTTATTGTTTCTGATGCAGGTATTTTTGCCATTGCAAAAGAAGTGATTCCAGAAATTGATATCCATATTAGCACACAGGCAAATAGTACCAACTATAAAACATATCAGTTCTGGTACAACTTAGGAGCAAAACGTGTTGTAGCAGCAAGAGAGCTTTCTTTAGAAGAATTAAAAGAAATTCGTGCCAATATTCCAGACGATATGGAAATTGAAGCGTTCATTCACGGAGCAATGTGTATGTCACATTCTGGACGTTGCCTTTTAAGCAATTATATGACAGGTAGAGATGCAAACCGTGGTGCTTGTACTCACCCTTGTCGTTGGAAATATTCGATTGTAGAAGAAAAACGTCCAGGAGAATATATGCCAGTTTATGAAAATGAACGAGGAACTTATATTTTCAACTCCAAAGACTTAAATATGATCGAGCACATTCCAGAACTTGTAGAAGCAGGCGTTGATAGTTTTAAAATCGAAGGAAGAATGAAAACAGCTCTTTATGTAGCCACAGTTGCAAGAACCTATCGAAAAGCCATCGACGATTATTTAGAATCTGAAGAAAAATATCGTGCAAATATCGATTACTATAAGAGTGAAATTTCAAAATGTACGTATCGTCAGTTTACAACAGGATTCTATTTCGGAAAAACAGACGAAAATAGCCAGATCTATGATAACAACACTTATATTAAAGAATATACTTATATCGGTACAATCCAAGGAATCAATGAAGATGGTCTTTATGAATTAGAACAAAGAAATAAGTTTTCTGTTGGAGAAACAATTGAAGTGATGATTCCAGATGGAAGAAATAAAGAAGTTGTTGTTAAGAGAATTCTTGATGAAGATGGAAGAGATATGGAAAGCGCACCACACTCAAAACAAAAAATCTTCGTGGAATTAGAAGAAGGATTAGAAATCGGCTGGTTGCTTAGAAGAAAAGAAGAAGTAGAAGCATAAAAATAGAAAAAGTACAAAGTGTTGTTGGACACTTTTCGTATAAAAAGCTGTTTCACCGTTAAAAAGCGGTGGAACAGCTTTTTTCATTCCTTTTATTGGTTTAAGAAATAGCATGACTTCCGATTGTATAACTCCAAGTTCCTTTTTTATAGTTTCCAATACAGTCCAAAAGGAAATATGCCCCATCGCCAGAACGGTATTTTTCCATAGAAAATGTGACTTTTTTTCCGGATGGATTTAAATTTTCTCCTGTGATTTCTATATAAATATCATTCGTAAAAGTACCATTTTGTATTAGATTTTCATCTTCTAGTTGCTTGAAAGTTCCTTGCCTTACTGGAACATCAAGAAGATCGCTACCAAGATAGACAAGAGCCTCTTTTTCCATGACGGTTAAGTTTGTAATGCCATCGAGACAAAAGACTGCCTGTGTGATAGAAGTATTGAGTCCTTTATCGGTGTCTATGAGTTCTTCTAACGCTTTTTCATAAAGAAAAAGAGGGGAGGTACTTGCTTTCTTTCGTTCAATTGTCATTGCAGAAATTTTGGCAGGATAGGTTTCTAAAACATTTCCATTCCAAGAGATGGTAGCTATTTTTCCTTCTTTTACAATGGATTGTTTGGCAAAAGAATCAGGAACGGTGACAAGGAGAGGTGTTTGGTATTCTTCATTTTTAAGAGGAAGGACAAAAAGGGACGTCTTATAGTCTTTTACGATTAAGAGATCCATTTGATAAGCACCTTCTTTGCTGGCAGTCTCCGATTGGGTGGACGTTTTAGGAGAAATGTCCGCAGTTGTCGTTTGTGGTGGATTCGTATAACAAATGGCAGCGGTACTTTTTACCATTTGATCGTATAGAAAGTAAAAGAAAGCGATGAATAATAAAAATAAGAGGAAGAAGATAGGATAAGAGATTTTTTTCTTTTTCCACTTTGGTTCCTGTTGTTTCATAAAAATTGCCCCTTTCTTATTTATCTTCTTTTAAAAAAAGAGAATAGGAGTTTTTCGATTTTACAATTAAAATAGAAGTGTCATTTGGATAGAGCTTCGTCGTATAAAGAGTGAGTTCTTCTTGTTGGAGTTCAGAGACAAAGTCACCTAAAATAGTGTCGGATAGACTTTCTTCCTGTGCAATAACTCCTATTTGTTCAGAACAATCATCGTATGTCACGTTTTTGGAAAATCCAAGTTGTTTTTCCTCTTTTGTCGTTGCCTCTCGATAAGAAGAGGAATGAAAGACAAACGTAACAGAGTTCTCTTTCGAAAGTTCTTCTGTTTCCTCACTTATATTTTTTTGAGAGTCTGTGTCCTTCTTTGTAGAACTTTCTGTCTTTACTGTATCCGTTGATTGATTTGCTTGTTGGATTGATTCTGATTCAAACGAAAACAATGTCGTTGTCTTTAAAAGGAAAGGAAGAGGAAGCAAAAGAAGAATACAAGTGGCAAAAGCCAAGAAGGAAAAGGAACGTTTTTTTCTTTTTGTCAGTCTTCCTTTGGAAGAAACGGTATGTTCTAGCCTTTTTATCATTTGTTTCGTTTCTTCTAATAAAGTGGGATCGATTTCACTAAGAGAAGTGAGCAAGATTTCCGCTTTTTTTTGTTTCTCTTCGTTTTTTCGTTGTTTCTTTTGGTTCATAGCACAATTCCCTCCTTCTCTAAATAGAGTTTTAATTGTTTTCGAATGCGATGAAGTCTCACTTTAATCGTACCTTTTCTTGTAGAAAAGAGGTGAGAGAGCTCTTCTATGGACTTAAAATAAAAATATCGCAAAAGAAATAAACTGGCGTCCTCTTTTTTTAATGTATGTAAAAAATGCTCAATGGAAGAGAGTAATTCTTTATATTCTATTTGAGTATCCAGTGAATTTCTCGTTGGAATACAATGACTGATTTCTTCTAAAGCCAGCTCATATTGAGAGCCAAGTCTCTTTTGACGATGGTAAGCGTGATAGCGATTAATCGATAAGTTACGGCATATTTTTCCTAAATAGTATTTTAGAGAAGCTGGTTTATTCGGTGGAATGGAGTTCCACGTGGCAAAGTATGTATCGTTTAAAACTTCTTCGCAGTCTTCTTTTCGCTTTAAAATCTGATAAGCGATCTCGTAGCAATAATTTCCATATTTTTGTGCGGTTTTTTGTAGCGCTTCTTCCTCTCTTTGTTCATATAGTTTTATTAAATCGGAATCATCATAGTCTTTCAAATTTTCATCTCCCCTCAAAAAAGTGTCCTCTTTTTCTCTTTATTAATCATTACAACAAAAAAATGAAAAGGTTACAAGAGAAAATAAAAAAATAGTGAAAAACGGGAAAAAGAGGAATTGTTATAATATTGGAATAAGAATTGTATTTTGAGTGGAAGTATAGTAAAATAAAAGAAAACTTCTAAAAGGATAAGAAACTAGATGTGTAAGTTTTTTATTATTAGAAAATTAGAAGGGAGCATTCGAAAAGAAATTAGAGAGGAGTGAGTGAGATGCTAGCTGTATTTTTATGGTTATTGGCAGCTGCCATTTTTATTGTTATTGAGATTGTAACATTAGGGCTTACGAGCATTTGGTTTGCAGGTGGTTCTATCGTTGCAGCAATTGGAGCGGCTTTTCAGTTGGATTTTTTAGTACAGCTTATTTTGTTTGCAATCGTTTCTGTCTTGTTATTAATCTTTACAAGACCAATTGCAGCAAAGCATTTGACAAATAAAACGGTGAAGACAAATGTGGAAAGCTTAGTTGGAAAAGAGGCGATTGTCAAAGAAGAAATCAATAATTTGAAAGAAGAAGGAGTCGCTTTGTTAAATGGTCAGGAATGGACTGCTCGCTCCGCAGACAAGGAAAGAGTGATTCCAGTAGGAACAAAAGTGACCGTTCAGAAAATTTCTGGAGTGAAATTAATTGTAAAATAATAAGGAGGGTGAAGAAGATGCGAATATTAGCAACGACATTTGTTATTTTCATTATTTTTATCATTGTAATTGCAGCACTTTCTTGTATACGAATTGTGCCACAGGCATCGGCTTATGTCATTGAACGATTGGGAGCTTATCAAGGAACTTGGTCCGTTGGAATTCATTTTAAAGTGCCATTTATCGATCGTGTTGCTCGCAAAGTGTTATTAAAAGAGCAAGTAGTCGATTTTGCACCTCAGCCAGTTATTACAAAGGATAACGTTACGATGCGAATTGATACGGTTGTCTTTTATCAGATTACCGATCCAAAATTATTTGCGTATGGAGTCGAAAATCCGATTATGGCCATTGAAAATTTGACTGCCACAACTCTTCGTAATATCATTGGCGATTTAGAACTAGATCAGACTCTGACATCAAGAGAGACGATCAACACAAAAATGCGTGCCACTTTAGATATAGCGACGGATCCATGGGGAATTAAAGTAAATCGTGTGGAATTAAAAAATATTATTCCACCAGCTGCCATTCAAGATGCTATGGAAAAACAGATGAAGGCAGAACGTGAACGTCGTGAAGCGATTCTTCGAGCAGAAGGAGAGAAAAAATCAGCGATCCTTCGAGCAGAAGGGAAAAAGGAAGCTCTGATCTTAGAAGCGGAAGCGGATAAGCAGGCAGCGATCCTTCGAGCGGAGGCGGAAAAAGAAGCCACAATCCGAGAGGCAGAAGGTCAGGCACAGGCGATTTTAGATATTCAAAAAGCGACAGCCGATGGTCTTCGATTCTTAAAAGAAGCCGATCCAAACAATGCGGTTTTACAATTAAAGAGTTTAGAGGCATTTGGAAAAGCCGCAGATGGAAAGGCAACAAAGATTATTATTCCATCAGAAATTCAAGGAATTGCAGGTCTTGTAAAATCTTTGACAGAAGTAGGAGCTTTGGATGAGGGAGAGAAAAAAGAAGCTGTTACAAAACTTGAAAAATAAAAAATAGTAAAATAAGATAGAAAAGACGTATTATAATAAGCAAAAATTCCTATGTGAGAAATCAGAACAAGTGATTTTTTAGCAAAACATAGGAGAGCCTTTCATGAGGGGCTGTTATCATACGTCTTTTTTAACATTGTATCGTCTAGAAAAGAAAATGGAGTGTATCCATTGTATAAAAAATAAAAAAGGATAGGAAAAATGAGAAATATAAAATTAATCATTCGCTATGACGGCACTCGTTATAATGGGTGGCAAAAGCAAGGAAATACAGAAAATACGATTCAAGGAAAGTTAGAACAGCTTTTAAGTAAAATGACAGGAGAAGAAATCGAAATTTCTGGATCTGGTAGAACGGATTCTGGCGTTCATGCCATAGGACAAGTAGCTAATTTTCGAACGAATACGAGTTTATCGTTAGAGGAAATTGCAGCATATATGCAACAATATTTGCCAAAGGATATTGGAATTGTAAAGGTTGAAGAAGACAAGGAACGCTTTCATAGCCGATTAAATGCGAAGAAAAAACAATATGATTATCGCATTTATTTAGGAAAGGAAAATCCTGTTTTTGAAAGAAATTATATTTGGCATTTAGGAGAAGAACTTCAAATAGAAGAAATGGAAAAAGCGATTTCTTATTTAGAAGGAACTCATGATTTTAAAAGTTTTTGTGGCAATAAAAAGATGAAGAAGTCCACGGTAAGAACCGTAGAGAAAATTAGATTAACGAAACAAGGAAACTATGTTACACTTTCTTTTATTGGGGATGGATTTTTAATGAATATGGTTCGAATTTTAACAGGTACGTTAGTAGAAGTTGGATTAGGAAAGAAAAAAGCGGAAGAGATGCCAACGATTTTAGAGGCAAAACGAAGAGAAGTGGCAGGGATGATGGCACCAGCACAAGGCCTTTTTTTAATGAAAGTTTGGTATTAAGTTGTATGTCTGTTATCATCAGCATTTAATATTAGTATTTATTGCAATTTAATGGAGAAAAGAAGGAATAGAAAATGTAAAAATAAAAACAAAATTTTACATATATATTCGCACTATGAAAAACGAAAATAAGGAATAAAATACCAATTAAAAGGGAAAATGTAGAAAAAGGTCTTTGGATTTCAAAGTTTTATTGGAATCCAAAGACCTTTTTTGAAGAGCAATGTGTTAAAATTTTTTGTTTTGTTTTTATGAGAAATTTGAAAAATACTTTTCGTTTTCCTGCATAAAATGCTTAGTCTTTACAACTTAGCGGTTGTAATTGTTACTACGGTTTATTGTAGTATTTGATGTTTTATTGCTTTCTAATTTAGAAGTTGAACTTCCTCTGTGGCAATTTGATGTCTTGTTTTTGTCTGTTTCATTTGTTGTTCTGTTTGAGTTCACCTGTTTGTTAGAATTGGAAACTGGTTTGTTGTTTGATTCGTTTTGATAGTTTTTTGCCATGATAATGACCTCCTTTGTTATTGAATACATAAATAGTGTTCGCGGTTTCGGAGAAAAATATTCGTAAAAGAAAAAATAAAAAATGGAAAAACAAAAGACAGGAAAAAGATGGAAAGTAAAATCAGAAAAAATAAAGAATGTGTTAAAAAATTCAGAAGATTATTTTATGTGATACCCTTGCATTTTAAGATATTCTAATATATAATATAGGTGTATGAGAAGTACCCTTCAATAATCTTCTTGTACGATATAACCCCTTATTAATTATTTATACTCCCCTCAAAACAGCCAGATGATTCCCTCATCTGGCTGTTTTACTATGTATACTGTTTGGATCGTAAGGAGAGGATTGTGATAAACAATGAAAGTTATCAATGATAAATAGAATGTAACATACATTTTGCTTGGATTAAAAAATTTTAGATTGTTAAGAAAGTAAGTGAATTCCACCAGAAATCATTTCAAGAGCAATCCGCCCCATTTGTTTTGGCGTCTGTTGCTGTCCAGTCGCTAACCATGTTTTGAAAAGTCCGATACAACCTTCTACAATAAAAGAATAAAAGTATTCATAATAGATGGGATCGGCATTTTTATAAAGAGACATCCAATCGTTGATACAGCGGGCTTTTAGCATTTCTTTCACTTGAACAACAAAAGCGGGATCGCCATGAGGACCTAATAAAATAGTAGCTTCTTTTGCATGTTTGCCAAGAAAAACAAAAATATCCGTTAAAAAAGGGAAAGGAGAATCCTTTGTCACTTGTTCCGTTGGTATCTTTTGGCATACTTCTTTTAGTTCTTCCATTAATTCTAGTTCAATATCTTCTAATAATTCAAAAATATCTTTATAATGAAGATAAAACGTCCCACGATTAATATCCACTCGTTCTGTCAGTTCTTTTATTGTAATTTCATTAATACTTTTTTGTTCCATTAAATCAAAAAGACCAGATTTTAAAAGATTTTTTGTACGTCGAATACGACGATCAAGATTTTGTTCCATAATGACACTCCTTTATTTCTATTATGTATAAGTTTTGCTAATTTAAGAAAATTATTTTTGGAAAATGGATGCAGAAAACAAGAAGACTCGGTTCTTTGGATATTATTTTACTTATTATAATGAAAAAACACTGTTTAATCAACATAGTACAAGTAAGACTTAGTTTCTTTTTTGAAAATTAAGAATATAATAAAAGTGAGGGACATAAGAATAGAAAGGAGAGCTTTATGTTTGAGCAAATATCCATTAATCAAGTAGAAGAAACAGTAAGAGAAATGGGAGCGATTTTAATTGATTTGCGTTCAAGAGAGGAATATGAAAAGGGGCATATAAAAGGAGCGATTTCTCTTCCGTTCGAAGAGTTAGAAAGAAAATTTTTTTATAGAAAAAATCAACCAGTGGTTGTTTATTGCGAAATGGGAAGTCGGAGTATGAGAGCCTCTCGATGGCTTTTTGAAAGAGGATATCAGGTAGTGAATACGGTTGGTGGAATTCAACAATATACAGGGGTTTTAGTAAAAGAATAAAAAATATACTAGATAAGGCTAAGTGTGCATTGCTAGAAGCAATTGAGTAAAAGCGTACGCAATGTGCACTTTTCATCGTTTTATAAGGATAAATGCAAAAGCAAATTGACAGGATTCTAAAGAAAACGTACAATAGAAAGATAAGAAAGATAACCTTATAGGAAAGATTAGGAGATTATATGAATCAATTTACATTAATTGCGCCATGTCATTTTGGACTAGAGGCGATGTTGAAACGGGAAATACAGGACTTAGGATATGAAATAGCAAAAGTTGAAGATGGTAAAGTGAGTTTTTACGGAGATGCTGATGCAGTGGCAAGAGCCAATATCTTTTTAAGGACGACAGAACGTGTGTTGCTCCAAGTTGGAAGATTTAAAGCAACTACATTTGAAGAGTTATTTGAAAAGACAAAAGCACTTCCATGGGAACAATATTTACCAGCGGATGCAAAGTTTTGGGTAACAAAGGCAACAAGCATTAAAAGTAAACTTTATAGTACACCAGATGTGCAGTCTATTGTGAAAAAGGCTATGGTAGAACGAATGAAACAAAAATATCGTATGGAGTGGTTTCCAGAAACAGGAGCTTCTTATCCTGTGCGCATTGTTATTTTAAAAGATGAAGTGACCGTTGGGCTTGATACATCAGGAGAGTCTCTCCATCGAAGAGGATACCGTAAGTTAACGAGTAAAGCGCCATTAACAGAGACGTTGGCGGCAGCTCTTATTATGTTGACACCATGGAAAGGCGATCGTATTTTAGTCGATCCATTTTGTGGAAGTGGAACATTTCCAATTGAGGCAGCTATGATGGCAGCTAATATGGCACCAGGAATGAATCGTTCTTTCCAAGCGGAAGATTGGACAAACATCATACCGAAAAAAGCATGGTATCGCGGAATGGATGAGGCAAATGATCTTGTGAATTATGATGTGGAAACTAACATTCAAGGATATGATATCGATGGAAGAATGGTAAAATGTGCAAGAGAAAATGCAAAAGAAGCAGGTGTGGATCATTTAATTCATTTCCAAGAGAGACCAGTGAGCGAATTAAACAATCCTAAAAAATATGGATTTATTATTACAAACCCTCCATATGGTGAGCGATTAGAAGAAAAGGAAATGTTACCAGATCTCTATGAACAAATTGGAGAGGGATTTGCAAGACTGGATACTTGGTCTAAGTTTGTTTTGACTTCGTATACGGATGCCGAACGCTATATCGGAAAACAAGCGGATAAGAATCGAAAGATTTATAATGGAATGTTAAAGACTTATTATTATCAGTGGTTAGGACCAAAGCCACCTCGCAGAAACAAGGAGAATGAAAATCGTTGAGACAATGGAGCGTCTATGTAGTTGGAATATTTTGTATCATAATATTATGGTTTTTCCCGCAAAATGAGGGGAAAAGAGAACTACGACAGCAAAAAGAAGAGGCAGGAATCAAAGAAGAGTTTCTTGCTTCTTTCTCACGTTATGCCAATGAAGTGCCGATTCAAGTAAAAATAAAAGACAGGACAGAAGAAGAGTGGTTATTAGGTGGAACAGAAGAAGAAGGAGAGCCATGGGTGTCAAAAGAAGGAGTTCTTTATTATCCGGTTAAGGCGTTAGAGTCACTACTCCATGCCAGTACAAGTTTTTATCCCGATGGTAAACTTGTCATTGAAAGAGGAAATCGAGTCATTGCTTATGAAAAAGAAAAAGTGAAATGGAAAGAAGAAATTCCATATATTTCTTTAGAAAAAATAGCAAGAGATTTGCAGTATAAGATTTCATGGAATCGTGCAACGAATCGTGTTACGTTAGCGGGACAAAAAGAACAAGCACTTCCAAGTAGTTATGATTCAAGAAAAGTGGGACGAGTATCGCCGGTAAGAGATCAAGGACGCTATGGAACTTGTTGGGCATTTGGAGCACTTGGAGCATTAGAAAGCAGTCTGTTGCCACAAGAAAATCTCCAGTTTGCGACGGACCATATGAGCTTACACAGTGGATTTTACTTAACACAAGAAGAAGGTGGAGAATATAATATGTCCATTGCTTATTTAGCTTCTTGGAAAGGACCTGTGTTAGAAGCGGATGATCCTTATGGAGATGGATATTCGCCAAAATATTTAGCGCCTGTAAAGCATTTAGAGGAAGCGATTTTATTGCCATCAAAAGATTATGATGCGATTAAAAGAGCTGTGTTTCTCTATGGTGGAGTAGAAACCAATATTTTTACTTCTATGAAAAGTGCTAGCAGTTGGTCTCAATATTATAATGAAGAAACAGCTTCTTATTATTTTGAGGGCAATTTAAAGCCGAACCACGATGTGATCATTGTTGGTTGGGATGATAACTATCCAAAAGAGAATTTTTCAAAAACTCCAGAAGGAGAGGGCGCTTTTTTATGTAAAAATAGTTGGGGAACAGAGTTTGGAGATGATGGATACTTTTATGTTTCCTATTATGATTCTATCATTGGGACGACCAATGCTGTTTATACAAAGGCAGGCGATGTGGATAATTTCGATCATATTTATCAAACCGACGAATTAGGTTGGGTTGGACAGTTAGGATATGGAAAAGAAGATGCATGGTTTGCCAATGTTTATACGGCAAAAGGAAAAGAAAATCTAGAAGCAGTCTCTTTTTATGCTACGATGCCAAATACCACATATGAAGTGTATGCTGTGCCAAAATTTTATACCGAAGATTCTTTACAAGAGCGAATCTTTATGGCGGAAGGTTCTTTTGAACAAGCGGGATATTATACGGTACGTTTTGAAGAAAGTTTACCATTAGAACAAGGTCAGCGATATGCGGTTATGGTAAAAATCCATACACCAAATGCAACACAGCCAATTGCCATTGAATATGAAAGAGATATTCGAACTTCTACTTTTCAATTATCCGATGGAGAGGGATATTTCAGCTTATATGGAATTGATTGGACGAGGGCAGAGACAAAACAAAAGGCAAATGTATGCTTAAAAGCATTTACAACGGATCAAAAATAAAAGACGAAAGAGAAAGGGAATCACATGAAAAAATTAGTGTTTGCAACAGGAAATGCAGGAAAAATGAAAGAAATTCGCATGATTTTAAAGGATTGTGGATATGAAATTTTATCAATGAAAGAAGCTGGTATCCATATCGATATTGAAGAAAATGGAACAACGTTTGAAGAAAATGCGTTAATTAAAGCAAAAGCAGTTTTTGAGTGTTGTAGTGACGTAGATGTTGTATTAGCTGATGATTCTGGACTAGAAGTGGACTACTTAGATAAAGCACCAGGAGTATATTCCGCTCGATTTATGGGAGAAGATACTTCTTATCATATTAAAAATCAAGCGATTATTGATCAATTAAAGGATGCAAAAGAGGAAGAGAGAACGGCTCGCTTTGTCTGTGTGATTGCAGGCGTTTTTGCAGATGGCACAACAGTTACAACAAAAGGAACCATTGAAGGCGTTATTGGAACAGAAGAACGAGGAGAAAATGGATTTGGATATGATCCGATTTTCTTTTTACCAGAAAAAGGTTGTTCTACTGCCGAATTAACCGATGAAGAAAAAAATGAAATTAGTCATAGAGGAAAAGCACTTCGTTTAATGGCAGAGAAACTTAGATAAGGAGAGTGGGCCATGAAGTTATTAGTAGTCAGCGATTCTCATGGAAGAGATGATGATGTAAAAGGTGTTATGGAACAAGTGAAAGATTTTGACATGCTGATTCATTGCGGCGATGTGGAAGGCGGAGAAGATTATATCCGCGCATTAACCGATAAACCAGTCGTTATGGTGGCGGGAAACAATGATTTTCGCTCGGATTTACCTTCACAAGAACTGATTGAAGTGGAAGGGTATCGTATTTTCATCGCCCATGGACACCAATTTTATGTTAATTTTGGTGTTGGTAATTTGGAAGAATTTTGTCGAAACAATGATATTCAAGTGGCGATGTTTGGACATACCCATAAACCATATTTACAAATAGAAGATGATTTAACGATTTTAAATCCAGGGAGCATTTCCTATCCAAGGCAGTCCGATCGAAAACAGACATTTTTAATTATGGAGATCGATAGCGATGGAGAAGCTCATTATTCTCATGGCGTTTATAAAGAAGGAAATCATAAAGGTTTCTTTTGGTAGGATAAAAAGTAAAGGGAACAAGCGATTTCTTATTTGAGTGAAAGATATAAGGAAAATCATGTTACAAACACCTACAAATGTGAGGAGTTTGCAAGTGTTGCTTCTCATCGGAAAAATAAAAAACAATAAGAAATTCGTGGAACGTGACAAAAGCAGAATTAGAAAAAACAGAATTAGAAGAAGTGATAAGGAGAGAAAACTTGAAAAAAGGTGAAATTTTAGAAGGAATTATTACAAAAACGGAGTTTCCAAACAAGGGAACAACCAAAGTGGAAGATAGAAACTTTGCCATTAAAGGTGTCATTGAAGGGCAAAAAGTAAAATTTGCCATTACAAAACTTCGGAAAGGAAAAGCCCAAGGAAGACTCTTAGAAGTGGTGGAAAAATCTCCATTAGAAGATGCCACTCCTAAATGTCCGCATTTTGGACAATGTGGTGGATGTTCCTATCAAACAATGAGTTATCAAAATCAGCTCAAAGTAAAAGAAGGACATGTAAAAGATTTATTAGATGGCGTTATTAAACAACCATATGAGTGGGAAGGGATTTTAGGAAGTCCGCTCGAGTGGGAATATCGCAATAAAATGGAATTTTCCTTTGGAGATGAATATAAAAATGGACCATTAGCACTTGGAATGCATAAGAAAAATAGTATGTTTGACCTTGTAAACGTTATGGAATGTCAAATTGTTGCTAGCGATTATCGTAAAATCTTACAGGCAACTTTAGATTATTTCACAGAAAAAGGAAATCATTATTATCATAAAATGACGCATGAAGGAAGTCTTAGACATTTAGTCGTAAGACGTTCCATTACAACAGGAGATCTATTAATTAACCTTGTAACAACAACACAAGAAGAAGTAGATGTCAATGGCTATGTGGAAGCCTTATTAGCACTTTCATTAGAAGGAAAAATTGCGGGAATTCTTCATACATTAAATGATGGTGTTGGCGATGTTGTAAAAAGCGATGAAACAAAATTATTATATGGACAAGATTATTTCTATGAGCATATTTTAGGATTACAATTTAAAATTAGCCCATTTTCCTTCTTCCAAACAAACTCTTTAGGAGCAGAAGTGCTTTATGAAAAAGCTCGTTCCTATGTAGGAGAGACAAAAGATAAAGTGATTTTTGACTTATATAGTGGAACAGGAACCATCGCGCAAATGCTTGCTCCAGTAGCAAAAAAAGTTGTCGGTGTTGAAATCGTAGAAGAAGCGGTAGAAGCAGCGAAAATCAATGCAGGGTTAAATAATTTAACAAACTGTGAATTTATTGCAGGAGATGTGTTAAAGGTTATCGATACTATCGAAGAAAAACCAGATTTTATCGTTCTCGATCCACCAAGAGAAGGAATCCATCCAAAAGCGATTCAAAAAATAACGGACACTATTTGCCCGTCTAGGATGGTCTACATTTCTTGCAAACCAACAAGTCTTGCAAGGGATTTGGAAATCCTACAGGCAAAAGGATATAAAGTCGAAAGAGCCTGCTGTGTAGACATGTTTCCTATGACGGCGCATGTCGAAACAATTTGTGAGTTAAAGTTAGCAAAATGACCAATAGATAGTAATATCTTCATTTAGCACAACTATTCTATCAATAAGATTATGCACAATTTTGTGCATATCTTCTTTAGAGTCAGTTTTAGAAATGTTTTTAAAGGATTCTAATAGATTCCAAGCGAAATCAGTATCTATAACTGGCTCTTCTTTGTTGATAAGACTGGATATAATATTTTCCAGGTGTTCTTGTTCTTTTTTTAATGAATTAAGTCTATCAGCTATATCTTGAATAGAAATAGCTCCCGTTTGGCATAAATCCAATAAATTCTTACGCTCATTTTGTATAACAGAAATTCTGTCTTGATGCGTTTTTACTGGACTATCCAAAAGTCTAGATTTAAAGTTATTGATCATGGTATCGAACAAACTTTTATCTAAAGATAATTTTTCAATTTCATTTAATATAATTCGTTCTAGTTCTTTATCTTTATATGGATGCAACCGGTTAGAGCAGTGGTCTGAACGAATCATTTCTTTAGATGCTTTCGAAACTGAATAGCACACATATTTTGTTGTCTTATTAGAAATTTTTTTAGGGTACATTCGTGCGCCACAATCTCCACAAAAAATTATATTAGTTAATAACCCACTACTAGAATACTGACCATTTTTATAAGAGTAATCTCTTTTTATCAAATCAGCTCTATTTTTGATAATTGACTGAGTCAGTATGAATTCGGATTCAGAAATTAATGGTTCATGTAGGCCGTCAAACAGCTGTTTTCCCAATTTTACTTTCCCATAATATACAGGGTTTTTCAGAACACGTCTAACTGATGTAGGTCTAAAGAAGTTAAATTTTTCAGAACCATATTTTTGATCCATTATTCGTGATATACCAGATATAGATTCTCCATTTATAATAAGTTGGAACATTTCTTTTACCTGGATAGAGGAAAATTCATCTACAAGAAGTTCATTAGATCCTGTTTTGAATTTATAACCTAATGGACAACGAGTAGAGTGAGGATATCCTTTTTTTACTCTAGCCATTCTTCCGAGAGCTGTCCTCTCTTTTATGTTCTCACGTTCTAGTTGAGCAAAAGCAGCTAAAATACCAACGATTGCTCGTCCGAACGGAGTTGATGTATCAAATGATTCTGATAGTGATACGAAATTTGTATGATTCTTTACAAAGATGTTCTCCAAAAGAATCATAGTGTCTTTTTGGGAGCGAGATAAACGATCCAATTTCCATACAATTACAGTGTCTATTACACCCGTTAGAACATCATCAATTAAACTTTGGATGCCTGGTCTTTCTAGAGAAGCACCAGAAAAACCAGGATCACGATATACTTTATAGACAGAATATCCCATTGCAGTACAATAAGCTTTTAATTTAACCTCCTGTTCTTCAATAGAATATCCTTCATTAGCTTGTTCCAGAGTGGATACTCTGACGTACAAAGCTACCATTTTTGATATTTCCATCATTTCCTCCTTAAAATAAGTATAAAAAATAGACCCTTGCGGATCTGATGGAAATACGATAGAATATTATTTGTACAAAATGAATATTTCATCATTTCCGCAAGGAAGTGGAAGAGGAACTCTTGGTTGCCGCCAAGGGTTCTTCTTTTTATATTTAGATAAATTAAGAGCTTTTAGTTGCAGCTATAGGCTCTTCTTGTTTGTACTTTCAATGGTATTATTTACCAGGTTTATACCAAATAATTTCCAGTATAATCATATCTGCACCCAATCGATAATGAGAAAGGGTGGAGATAGATATGAAAATTAGAAAAATTTACATAAACTGGAATGATAGAAAGATATACGCAATCTATTTTAGAAAGCGGAATACTCTTTATTATAACTTGAATTTCGACTCCATGGACGCGACACAAATTATCTTATTTAAATAATAAATAATAGTTAATAACTAAAAATTAGTAACTAGATTGGGTGCATTTGCACCTAAACAGCATTTTCGTCAGAATCAACTGCTAATTTCTCAAGTTCTGCTGGATCATCTGGAACAGCAGAATAGCTTTCTTGAATTTCTTGAACGGTAACCGGCTTGAATATGCCTTCTTGGTTACCAAATTCATTTCTAAACTGTTCCATAATTGCATCGCGAACTTCTTTATCTAATCCTAAATAAGCTTTTAGAAGTTTTAAATCGAACTCAGATGCGCCACGTTCTCGAGCGTAATCATCTAAGTTGAATTCTTTTTCTTTTTTTTCGATAAAGATTGGAAGAGTTCCATTTTCTAGCCAGTCAATAGAAATATCCCAAGTTGTACTGAGTATCTTCTTAACTTGCTCAGTTACAGTGGCACCTTCTTGTTCAAAAGAACTGACACTAGTTTGTTTCATCCCGATTTCTTTGGCAAATACTCGTTGATTCATTTTTAATATTTCTTTGCGGAGATAACGAACTCTACTATTTATAGATTCCAAGTTTTTCTTGTCCTCCTTTCAGTTCATAATTATTTAATATAATAATAACGATATTCGTTCAAAAAGTCAATGGTAATATTGAAAAACATTTGACAAATACCGAATATCGGTGTAATATATTATTAGAAGAACGATATTCGTTCAAATGTTGGGTTGAAGACAGAAAGAGGTGAGGAAAATACAAATTGTTTCATCTTTAACAGATAAAGATTTACATTGTATATCAAGACTAATTCAAAGTGCAATATTTGCAGAAGAAGAAAACATATTATATGGATGTAGGTATTGTAAATATAGTTTGGAATGTGGAGATAGAATTCTAAATGAAAAAGGGCTATATAATACTGAGTTAAGAAAAAAATTACAAAAATTAACTGGTGTAGATTTAAGTCCTCAGAAACTAGAGCTTGAAAAAAAGTTCTATCCAGCTTCTTTTCAAGCTCTATATCCTAAAGAGTACGAGCGACTTCTTCAAGAACAGGACATTTGTCATAATAAGGACAGTTGATAGTAGGGCAATTAGAAGATAGTGGTTGATAGTATCTATTGGCTCCAAGGACTTCATAAGGAGCAAAAGTCGCATTTAAGACAATAATATCATCCTCGTATGGGCAATATCCAGAACAAGTACGATTGATAGTTTTGCTCATAAAAAAATCTCCTTTCTTTATACTCGATGCTGGGAACATCTGTAATTAAAGTATAGCGAGAAAGGAGAAAAAGGGCAATGAAAAAAGTCGAAACACCCTTTAAAGAGGGTGTCGTATGGAACTGACCGACCATACCTGATGATGACAGGTTCAATAATACATATAACAAGTAGATTTCAATAAATAGAATAAAAGAAAGGATGAGTATCATGTTAGAAAATACAGAATTGATGATTAAGAATGAACAGCAGAAAACAGAGGCAGAAAAGGTATTAGATTTTATTGAAAGCTTAACTCCAGCTGGAAAGGAAATTTTATACAACTTAATTGGAGCAGCAGATTTCTTTGAAAAGGCTGGAATGTTAAAAAAATCAGCATAGGGTAAAAGCTTATGATTGTAGAAAGAAGGTGATAGTATGATTAAACATATTATGAAAGATGGAAGTGTAAGAAGCACAATAGAAGGGGTTGTAATACCGTCGACAGGACCGACCAAAGCTGTTTATAACATTATTTTTAACAGTTATAAAAAGCAGAGTAATAAAAAAGAGAGTGCTTAAATCATAGTCGAAACACCCTTTTAAAGGGTGTCGCATGGAGCTGACCTACCATGCCTGACGAAGACAGGTCGAAAAATTACTGGATCCAAAAATCCATTAATCCTCCAAGTACAATTTATTTGGATCCAGTAATAAAGAGGAGGTGTGACAGTTGAAAAAGATATTTAAGAAAATGAAGAGAACCATGTGGATTGAGTTTCTAGGATCAAGCATATTGATATTGCTAGGACAATGGATACCGTTTCAAGTATGTTTTTATTTGACAGTTGGAATGGTTGTTATGATGAATTTATCCGTTTTAATCGATTTGGAAGAATTAAATGAAGCTTTAAAAGAAAAAAAGGCGATAAAAAAAGCCGATGAGCGGGAACTCAAATCGGCAAAATACAATATTGATGATTCTATGATAGCATAGTGAGTTGAATTTTACAAGATTAAATTAATAATTTCTAATCGAAACACTCTCGAATGGGAGTGTCGCACAGAGATGACCACCTGTGCCTGATGATGATAGGTCAATTAAATAATGACTCTGAGAAAAGCTATATTCCTCTCCCCTCAAAGATACTATTTTGTTTTTATTAGCCATTCTCAGAGTCAGTTTATAAAAAGGAGAAAAGATTATGGAGTTAAAAAGAATAGCAGTAGATTGTTTACTGCAACATTTTAAAACATTATATCAACAGTCTATTGACGGACAAGCAGCAGATTTTGGGGAACCATGTGCAAAATGTCCATATAACAAAGAGTGTGGATGCAACTGGTATGAAAATATCGCTCCAGCATTGGAAGGAACAAAAATTCCTGTTTCTTTCCCTCTTCCAAATGATGAATGGGATCAAGAGAGACAAGAACAAGAACAGGAATAGGAAAGGAGAAAAAACATGGGTATCTATGTAAAATTAGCTAAAATCCAAGAGCAATTAAATGTACCAAAATCAAGAGAGATCTTCATGAAGAAAGGTAAAGTGAATTACAGAAAATATGAAGATATTATGAAAGCATTAAAGCCATTATTGCATGAAAATAAGGTGTGTATTTATATGAGTGATGAAATTGAAGCAGTTGCTCCTGATAGAGTGTACATAAAATCAACATTGAGATTGGTTGATCTTGAAACAGAAGAAATAATCGAAAATACAGCTTATGCTCGTGAAGAGGATATAAAAGAAGAGGATCGAGAAGGTGCGGTGGCGAAAAGAACTTTAAGTGTTAGTTGTTATGCAAGAAAGTCAGCTCTTGTTGCACTGTTTTGCATTGATGATAGCACAGGTTCTGAAAATCAGAACTCTAGTTCTGATAATAAACAGCAACAAGAAAACAATTTAGATGATGAGGGAATAAAGAAAGAGATAGCAACATTTTCGCGTCAAGAAATGTTGCAATTTATTTATAAGAATATGAAGGAAAAAAATATAGCAATGAGAGAGATCTGTGGACGATATAATGCAGAATCTTTGGAAAGTATTTGTGATACATCTTTAGGAAAAGTTTGTTTTGCTCTGTACAAATCAAAACCAAAAGAAAAAAAATAAGGTCATGTATTTAAACATGACCTTCATACAAGCTCGTGATTATAAACAGCAATATCACAAAGCCTACTAACTGACAAGTATAGTATACCATTCATGCTGTTTATAGTCAATGCAGGTATCGTAATTTAGCAGAAGTTATCTGCTTTACGGGCTTGTATGGGGTATTAACATTCTAACCATAACTAATAAATATATCTATAAATAGAAGGAAGGGAAAGGCATGGATAGGGATAGATATTACTATGAAGATACAATTGACAATAGCAAGTTCATAAAGGTTCCAAGTGAACTTATAAATAATAAATTATATAAAGGGTTATCTTGTGCTGCTAAGTGGTTATATGCACTTATGTTAGATAGAACTTCCCTTTCTTCAAATAATGGATGGGTAGATGAGAATAAGAGGGTGTATATATACTTCTCAATTGAAAGTATTATGGATTACCTGGAATGTAGCAAGCCTAAAGCAATTAAGGTACTAAAAGAATTGGTAGAAGTGGGGCTAGTAGAGAAAAAGAAACAAGGCCAGGGAAAGGCTACTATTCTTTATGTTAAAAGACTTCTTTCTTCAAAATTAAACAACCAGGAAAAGAAAGAAAGTACACCAGAGAAAGTTAAGGATAAAAGAAAGGTAATATTTTTTTATTCTTCTAGGTCAAAAAAATTTACTTGTAGAAGTAAAGAAAAAGAACTTCAAGAAGTAAAATATATTGCCTCTAATAAGACTAAATATAATCATAACAATTCTATGTATGATCGATCTATCTATCAAGATATGAGAAAGATGGATAAAGATAAGATTGAAGTTTATGAAAATGAACTAAAGAAAAATATAGAATTTGATCTCCTAGTAAATGATTTTGGACAAGATACAGTGCAGCCATTAGTTAATATCATGTTGGATGGGCTGATGACAAAGAAAAAAGAGTTTGCTGGCATTAATACAGAGCTATTTAGAAATAGAATCTGGAAGCTCAGAATGAACCACATACAATATGCTATTTGGGGAATCAGAAACACAAAAGCCAAGATTAATAATATTTATGCCTATATGGCTAAGACGCTATATCAAGCGTCTACAACAGAAAGTTATTATTTCACCACACTGCTTAATTACAACAAAAATAAGGAGCAATGTGTGGAGGAATAGATATGTTTATACGAGAGAAGAAAATAGATTGTGGCCAATACAGAGAGGTGGATATTATTCCACGCACAGATAATGCAGAAAGAGCAGTTAAAGGAAAACGTGGTAAGCGTATTCGAGTGACTGCCCCTAAGCAGAAAGACATAAATGAAAAAAATGCCAGAAGATACTTGGTGCAACTAGGAAATGGGAATTTTGGAAAAGGGGATTTCCATGTTTCTCTTACATACAGTGCGGATAATTTACCTAGCACAGTAGAAGCTGCAGAAAAGTTTGTAGGTAACTATTTGCGAAAGGTAAGCAGAAGAAGAGAGAAACTTGGAGTAGAGCCTTTGAAGTACATATTAGTTACCGAATATAAATACACAAAAGATGGCAGCAGTATAACGAGAATCCACCACCATATTATTATGAATGGTGGATTAAATCGAACAGAAATAGAAGCAATGTGGACAAAGGAAAGAATCAACTGGAAGAAGGCCCAAAATGATCCTAATTATTTTGATGAAATAAATCAGATAGGATGGGCCAATGCTGATCGTATCCAGGTTGATGAAAACGGAATAGAAGCCTTGTGTAAATATATAACAAAAGAACCGCAGGGCAAAAAAAGATGGTCTTCTAGCAGGAACTTAATAAGACCAGAACAGATGCCAAATGCAGATAGTAAGTATAGTAAAGCTAAAATAACACGGCTTGCAACTTCTGCAGATGCGGGAAAGAAATATTTCGAAAAACAATTTCCTTTGTACCAGATAGTTAGTGTACAGCCTGTTTACTATGATGAAACTGGCTGGCATATCTATCTGAAAATGTGGAAAAAAGATGATGTGATAGATAAGAAGAGGCAAAGGAGAAAAGGAGAAGGAAAATGGAAAAAGAATACTTAGAAGAACTGGAACAGGCTAAAAAAAATGCTCGTTCCATGCATTCAGGAGTTAATAGGTATCAGCTTAGGTACTTGGGTAGCTATAAAGGGCGGTATCAAAATTATTATTATTACCAGGATAGTGAAGGAAACTACTGGTACGAAAATGATTATGATCGCCAAATGGAAGTAAAAGAGAAAGAAAAGAAAAAGCAAAAATTAAGAACTTGGAGGAGCGTGGCGTGATAGATAAAAGTAAAAGCATACGAGCAAGAAAAAACAATGCCAAAGGGCATATGTTTGAAAGCTATATTAATGCTGCTTGCTCGTATTATAAAAGAACTGGACAAGCTGTTATAGAGAAGATTCCAGAACCGTTTCGGACCACTTCTACAGAAAGAAATGGAACGTTCTCTGGAAGGTTTATTTCTAATGCAAAGCCCGATTATATTGGAACGCTAAAAAATGGGCGTTCTATATGCTTTGAGGCTAAGTATACGACTACTGACAAAATGCAGCAGTCGGTATTAACAGATGAACAGTGGAAAAGCCTTGAAGAACATTACAAAATGGGAGCAGTAGTGGGCATTTGTATTGGAATTAAAGATGTATTTGCCTTTATTCCCTGGGAAGTATGGAAAGGAATGAAGGAGATATATGGAAGAAAACATCTTAAAAT